>NYYE01000020.1 GCA_002686655.1 Crocinitomicaceae bacterium
ACTATTTTTTTCTTGCTCTAGCTTTCTGATTTGTCTCTCTAAATTTTTATACTCTTTTTTTTCTAAGTAAGTTATTTTTTGATCATTTCTATGATTCTCTTTTTTTTGCTCTTTTCTATTTTCATTTTTCTCTTTATTTTGTTTTATCCTTAGCTCAGAATAACTACAATAATGGTCTTCAATTAATCCATTCCCTCTAAAAACAAATAAATGATCGGTCAGCTTGTCCATAAAATATCGATCATGAGAAACCAATATTAAACACCCTTTAAAGTCCATTAAAAACTCTTCTAACCTATTTAATGTCAATAAATCTAAATCATTGGTAGGTTCGTCTAATATTAAGAAATTAGGGTTTTTCATTAAAACTGTAAGCAAATACAATCTTCTTTTCTCACCACCACTTAACTTAGAAACATAAGTATACTGCATTTGACCATCAAACATAAAATGTTCTAATAATTGAGAAGCAGAAATTTTACTACCATTTGCCATTATAATTACATCAGCAATATCTTTTAATACTTCTATTACCCTTTTATCCTCTTTTAACTCAATTCCCTTTTGATTTAAATATCCATATACTATAGTTTCACCAATATTTATTTTACCACTATCTGCCTTTTCTTTTTGAGTAATAATATTTAAAAAAGTACTCTTACCTACTCCGTTATCTCCTATAATACCAATACGCTCCCCATTTTTAAATACATAATCAAAGCCACTTAATATTGTCAAGTCTCCATAAGATTTATAAACCTTCTTCAGCTCTAAAATTTTACCCCCAACCCTACTCATCTTTACTTCTAATTTTAATTCTTGCTTTACTTTTTTAGAATTGGCTTTTTGCTTGATATTCTCAAAATTATCAACTCTAGCCTTTGATTTTGTAGTTCTTGCCTGAGGAGTCTTTCTAATCCAATCCAGCTCTTTTTTCATGAGCCTTCCAGCTTTGGATATCTCTGTATTAAAATTAGCTTCACGCTCAGCTCTTTTTTGTAAAAAATAACTGTAATTACCCTTATGATGATATAATTTACCATCTTCTAACTCCAAAATATGATTACAAACCCTATCTAAAAAATACCGATCGTGAGTAATCATTAACAGCGTTATATTTTGAGTTTTTAAATAATCCTCCAACCATTCTATCATTTCAATATCTAAATGGTTAGTAGGCTCATCTAATAAAAGAAGTTCTGGAGCATCCATAATGAGAGTAGCTAACGATAATCTTTTTCTCTGACCACCTGACAAATCTTTTAAATTTTGATTTAAATCATCAATTTTAAAACGAGATAATATTTGATTTAGTTCATTATTAAAATTCCATGCATTGGCCTTATCCATTAATAATGATGCTTCTTGAAATCGTTGGCTAGTAACATCATTAAAATCATTAGTTTGTAACTCTAAAGCCTTGTCATAAGCCTTGATTATTTGCATAATTTCAGAGTTAGAATTATCTAAAAATTCTTTTATTGTAAATGCTTCATTAAATATTGGGTCTTGCTCTAAATATCCAATTCTTATACCATTTCTTAAAGTTATTTTACCTGATTCACTCACATCTTTTCCAGCAATTATTTTAAGCATGCTGCTTTTTCCAGTTCCGTTATTGGCAATTAGAGCCATTTTATCTCCCTTACTTAAACCAAAAAATAGTTTTTGAAAAAGAATTTTTTCTCCATAAGACTTACTTATATTCTCTACTGATAAATAGTTCATTTAAAACTTTAGTTATAAATAAGAAATTAAATGTTGATAGTAATGCTTGGCTTCTTCAAGAAGCTCAAATTGATTGGCATTTATTTCTTCACTAGGTTTATTTACCCATGGACTAAAGCCGTCAGAATTATGAACATTTTTATACCAATATTTTGCCCATACACCATCTTCTACAATCCCCCCTTTTCTCCAAGAAAGCATCAGAAGATTAAATTTCATTTTAGAAAATTTACATACATCACTCAACACTTCTTTTGGATTTTTTAATAAATTTTCAGAGGATATCACTTTAAAATTTATCTTTTTTGAAGTAAAAAAATTTGCTAAATCATACTGCAATTTGTAACCTAAATCATCTATGGTTGGGTTGGGTATAACTTTAGAAAATGAAATTATTGCCTTTTGAGGATCTCTAGTTAAAATAATATTGTACCATTCCTCTGCAAAGCTAAAATCTGCTCCTCTTAAATGATGGGTCATATTTTTTATGAAGACACAGCCATATTGTTGCTTTAAAATATCAATTTCTTTAACTACTATTTTTAAATCAGTACTCTGATTATCTAATATTTCTTTTTTACCTGGATGATCTATATCAGGATTAATATTCTTCAAGTAATGAGCATAAAAAGGCTCATCTAAGACTTTAACATCATTTCTTTGAGCAAATGAATACATTAAAGCCGTAGAAATATTTCTAGGACTGGCCCACAAACAAATTACTTTACTCATTTTATTTGTGTTTCAACTAATGTTTTATAGTACTTTTCTAAAGTCGCTGACATTTCATTATCTGAAGTATCACCAATAGTTTTACCATCTATTGAAATTACAGGCGTTACACCAGCAAAGGTTCCAGTTACAAAAGCTTCATCTGCACCATACACGTCAAAAAGAGAAAAGTTAACTTCTCTAACTTCAATATTATTGGCTTTGCAAACATCAATTATTTTTTGTCTAGTAATTCCATTCATACAATATTGACCTGTAGAAGTGTAAACCACCCCATCTTTAATCATGAAAAAGTTGGTAGAATTACAAGTAGATACAAATCCATTGACATCTAACATCAAAGCTTCATCTGCACCAGCTTCAATTGCCTGAATTAAAGCCTGAACTTCATGTAGCTTACTGTGACAATTTAATTTAGGATCTAAATAATCAGGTGAACCTCTTCTGATAGTAGAAGTAAATAACTTGATCCCCTTATTTTTTGACTTAATATCTGCCAATTTATACTCTGGTATAATGACTAAATTAGGACCAGAAATAGTCAATCTAGGATCCTGAGAAGGTGTTTTTTTAATACCTCTAGTAACCATTACTCTTACATGAACTCCATCAGTCATATTATTTTCTGATAATACAGATTTGATAATATCAATTAGTTCATTTTTCGTGAAAGGTAATTCAATACCTGTTGCTTTAGCAGCATTCCAAAGTCTAGACAAATGATCGTCCATAAATATCAAAGTTCCCTTATTTAGCCTGACTGCTTCCCATACACCATCTCCAACCAAATATCCACTATCAAAAACACTGATCTTGGCCTCTGACCTTGGAAGTAGTTCCCCATTAACATAAATTTTTATTTGATTGTTCCTGTCATCCTTTACTGCATTGTGTGTACCGTGAACCATTTTAATTTTATTAGAAATTAAATATAAGTTTATTAAACAATTTTTCATCTAATAAGATTATCTAAATATCTTCGCTACTTTAAATGAATAACGATTTTCAGAAATTATTTCAATACTCTAAGCCTGTTATTATTGCAGGTCCCTGCAGCGCTGAATCTGAAAAGCAAGTTCTAGAAACAGCACACCAGTTAAAAAAACATAAAAATTTAATTTTTAGAGCAGGCATATGGAAACCGCGAACCAGACCTAATAGCTTTGAAGGAGTTGGAGAAAAAGGATTAAAATTATTACAACTTGCAAAAAAAGAAACTGGTTTTAAAACAACTACTGAAGTAGCAAAAGCAGCGCATGTTTCTCTAGCTATAAAACACGAAGTAGATATTCTATGGATTGGTGCTAGAACAACTGGAAATCCTTTTGCTATTCAAGAAATTGCAGAAGCATTAAAAGGAATTAATATACCAGTAATGGTTAAAAACCCCATTAACCCAGAATTGAATCTTTGGATAGGAGCTATTGAAAGGTTAAAAGATGCTGGAATTGAGAACATTGCTGCCATTAACAGAGGATTTTTTGCCTATGAAAACTCTAAATATAGAAACACTCCACAATGGCAAATTGCAGTAGATCTGAAAAGAAAATTTCCAACTATACCCATTATTTGTGACCCTAGTCACATTTCTGGAAAAAGTAACTTGATTTATGAAGTTGCTCAAAAAGCTATGGATTTAAACTATGATGGATTAATGATAGAAACCCACATAGACCCAGCTAATGCTCTAAGTGACAGCCAACAACAAATAACCCCCCAAAAACTTGACGAAATCCTAGACAATCTAGTGATAAGAAATTTTGAAACTGACAATAAAAATTTTAAAGCATCTCTAAATCAATTAAGAATTCAAATTGACGATTTAGACATTGAATTGATCGATGTTCTTAAAAGAAGAATGGAATTGGTGGAGAAAATTGGCATTCATAAAAAAGAAAATAAAGTTACTATTCTTCAAAACAAACGCTGGGCAGAAATGTTAGTTAAAAGAAGTCAATATGGAAAAAAGAATGGCTTAAGTGAAGTATTTATTCAACAATTATTAAAAGCGATTCATCAAGAGTCTATAGACAAACAAAATAGCATAATGAACAATAATGATGAAGTATAAATTATTACCCCACACTAATATTAAAGTGAGTACTATTTGTTTAGGAACTATGACTTTTGGAAGACAAAACACTGAAAAAGATGGTCATGAACAAATAGATTATGCCCTAGAAAGAGGAGTTAATTTCATTGATACTGCTGAAATGTATCCAGTTCCTGCAGAAGCTACAAGATATGGGAATACAGAGAGAATTATAGGAAGCTGGATAAAAAAAACAGGTAGAAGAAATGAAATAGTTTTGGCTACCAAAGTTGCTGGACCTGGAGATTACACCAAACATATAAGAACAACAGGGTTTTCTACAAAAGCCCTTAATGAAGCTGTAGAAAACAGTCTAAAACGTTTACAGACAGACTATATAGATTTATATCAACTACATTGGCCAGACAGAAATACCAATAAGTTCGGTATAAGAGGCTATAAACATCAAAATAAGGAATCTTGGAAAGATAACTTTAATGAGATTCTTCATTCGCTTGACAAGATTATCAAATCTGGAAAAATAAGACAGATTGGCATTTCTAACGAAAACCCATGGGGAGTGATGCGTTTTTTAGAAGAATCTAAAAATAATCTTCCTAGAATGATTACAATTCAAAACCCGTACTCCTTATTAAATAGACAATTTGAAGTAGGAAATGCAGAGGTTTCCATAAGAGAAAATATTGGACTATTAGCTTATTCACCATTAGGGTGTGGCGTACTCTCTGGAAAATATATTCAGAAAAAAGATGAGGAAAATAGTAGACTCAATTTATTTAAAAGATTTGTAAGGTATAGTAGTGAACAGAGCACAGAAGCTACTAGTAGGTATTTAGATATTGCTCAAAAAAACAACATATCACTTACCAAAATGGCTCTTGCTTTTGTTAATCAACAACCATTTGTAACCAGTAATATCATAGGCGCTACTAATTTAAATCAGCTAAAGGAAAATATCGATTCTATCGAAACTGAATTAAGTCATGACACCTTAAAAGAGATTGAAAAAGTTCATGAGTTAATTCCTGATCCTGCAACTTAATATCTAAATAGTTAGTTAATTAAAAAATTAGTTTACATTCGCGGAAAATTTTAGCGATGGTATTAAATCTGAAAGAAATTCTAACCATATTTATGGTTCTTTTTGCAGTTATTGACATTATTGGAAATATTCCAATAATTATTGATTTAAGACAAAAGGTAGGACATGTTCAAAGTGGAAAAGCTAGTTTAATTGCTGGTTTTATCTTAATAATATTTTTATTTGTTGGAGAACAACTACTTAGTATCATTGGTATTGATGTTCATTCATTTGCCGTTGCTGGTGCATTAATTATATTTTTTATTGCTCTAGAAATGATTTTAGGTATTAAAATATACAAAGAAGATAAAAACCCTTTGAATGCAACAGTATTTCCTCTAGCATTTCCACTTATTGCTGGTCCAGGAAGTTTAACAACGCTTTTATCTCTTAAAGCTGCTTACAGTAATGCCAATATAATTGTTGCAATTATTATAAACATGTTTTTTATATATATAGTTCTTAAAGGTTCAAGTAAAATTGAAAAAATTATTGGCGAAAATGGAATTGGAATCATTAGAAAAATATTTGGTGTCGTTCTTTTAGCTATTTCAATAAAACTTTTTACGAGCAACATTAAATTTCTTCTCTAACTTCATATTTTTAACTTTTATTTAACGGAACTTAAATTTGTTTTTCGAATAAAACTTGTACTTTTATTATAGAAAAAATCTAATATTATGAAAGCATTTAAAATATTTACATACGTATTTACATTAACTATTCTTTTCACTTCATGCGCTATAGTTAAGCCTGGCGAAGTTGGAGTTAGAAAATATTTAGGAAGACTAAGAGGAAACATTATTAATCCAGGCCCCGCATTTATTAACCCTTTTACAACTTCATTAGTCAAAATACCAACTAGAACGGTCAATAGAGAAGTTAAGTTAAACTTACCCTCTAAAGAAGGATTAAATGTAAATGCTGAAATTTCTATTCTTTACCATGTAAAACAAGAAAAAACTATTGATATTATTAATGAAGCTGGTGCCAATTTTGAAAGAGTTTTAATTCTAAGCACCTTTAGATCTGCTGCAGCTGATGTTTGTGCCAAATTTTACGCCAAAGACATGCACTCAGGTAAAAGAGCTCAAATAGAACAAGAAATTAAGGATAAAATGATTGCTTTGTTGGAAAATAGAGGATTTGTAATTGAAGCCATACTATTAAAAAGCATCACTTTACCCTCTGGACTATATGCCGCTATAGAAGCTAAATTAAGAGCGGAACAACAAGCTCAACAAATGGAATTTGTACTGCAAAGAGAAAAAAAAGAAGCTGATAGAAAGCGAATTGAAGCGGAAGGTATAAGAGACGCACAAAGAATCATTAAAGAAGGAATTACCGAAGGCAATATCGAATGGAGAAGTTTAGAAGTTCTTAAGGAAATTGCTACTTCTCCTAATGCTAAACTAATTATTACAGATGGAAAAACACCTGTTTTAATTAATGGTGACGAATAATGGATTCTCACATAATTGACTATAAAATTCATGGCGATGACATGCAAGTTGTTGCCATAGAACTTGATCCCAACGAGACTGTAATAGCTGAAGCCGGTTCTATGAATTGGATGGATAGTGGTATATCCTTTGAAGCCAAAATGGGAGATGGAACAGATGCAGATAGTGGAATAATGAGTAAAATATTTAGTGTTGGCAAAAGAGTACTAACCGGTGAATCTATTTTTTTAACTCATTTCACCAACATTGAAAATGGCAAGAAAGAAGTTGCTTTTGCAGCCCCTTACCCCGGATCTATTATCCCAATAGATTTAAATGATCTTAATGGTGAAATACTATGTCAAAAAGATGCTTTTTTGTGTGCCGCCATGGGAACCAATGTATCTATAGCATTTAATAAAAGAATCGGAGCAGGTTTTTTTGGTGGCGAAGGATTTATACTTCAAAAGTTAAAAGGAAATGGTTTAGCTTTTCTACATGCTGGAGGAACTGTTGTAAAAAAAGAATTGAAAAACCAAACCATACTCATTGATACTGGATGTATTGTGGCATTTTCATCAAGTTTAGAGTACAGCATTGAAAGAGCAGGCAATTTAAAATCCATGATATTTGGTGGAGAAGGCCTGTTTTTAGCTACCATAAAAGGAACCGGTACTCTATATTTACAAAGTTTACCTTTTTCTAGAATGGCAGATAGAATTTTACAAAATGCTCCTAAAGTTGGAGGAAAATCTAAAGGAGAAGGGTCTGTGCTGGGTGGTATAGGAAGAATCATTGATGGAAATAATTTTTAACTTTTTTTGGACTCTCTTACTCAAATTGTTCTAGGGGCTTCAGTTGGAGAAGCTGTACTAGGTAAGAAAATAGGCAACAAAGCAATTTTGTGGGGAGCTGTAGCTGGAACTCTTCCTGATTTAGATGTTATACTTAGATATTTTACTGATGAAATTTCAGCCACACAAATGCATAGAGGTTTTTCACACTCTTTTATTTTTGCTGTACTGATAGCCCCTTTATTAGGATGGATAGCAAAAAAAATACATTTCAAATTAAAGGATGTTTCATTTAAAGATTGGACTAGATTGTTTTTTTGGACTACTGTTACCCATCCTTTACTAGATGCGCATACAACATGGGGAACACAGTTTTTCTGGCCTTTTAATTACCGATTAGCTTATCAAAATATTTTTGTTGTTGACCCTATATACACACTACCCTTTTTAACGTTTTTAATAATAGTAATGACCATAAAAAAAGAGAATCCTAGAAGATCTAAATTTAATACTATAGGTCTTTCTGTAAGCACTTCTTATTTACTACTAACCATAATATTTAAATATATTTCTTTTCAAAAATTTGAAGAGGGACTACTAAATCAAGAAATAGAGTATGTTCAAATGGATACCAAGCCCTCTCCTCTAAACGCAATACTCTGGTCATCTTTAATTGAAACAGATAAAGGCTTCAGAACGGCCTATTATTCGCTCTTTGATAAAAAAGAAATCATCTATTCAAAAGAGTTTCCAAAAAATCATGAATTAATTAAACCTTTTTTAGATCAAAAAGTCGTTCAACAACTTATCGATATTTCAGCTGGTTGGTACAGGATAGAAGAAAGAAATGGGAAATTACTTTTTTGGGATTTAAGATTTGGCCAGATGGGAGTAGATGTTGATACAGCATCTTTTTTATGGTATTATGAGTTAAATATTGATAAAAACGGAATTGCATCAGCTGTTAAAAGACAGCCTGAAATTAAAAATATGTCAGGGATGTTTTCTAAATTAATTGAAAGAATTAAAGGTTATTAAAAAAATATATGGATTCACTTTTGGAAATATTGAGTGTTGACACTGAAGCTGTTACAAAAACAATTAAAAAAAAGGAAATTTTACAAAAACAGGGTATTGTTTCAAAAAACGCTTTTTATGTAAAAAAAGGATTAATAAGAAGTTACTCTATTGACGAAAAAGGTAAAGAGCATATATTTATGTTTGGTTCAGAAGGTTGGATTATAGCAGATTTAGAATCAAATGTATTTAACAGACCTACAGAACTTTATATTGACTGTATTGAAGATGGTGAAATCGTTAGTTTTAGTTTAGAATACTTCAACTCAGAGAATTTATCAATAGAAAAACTTAGAAAAAACTCAAAATTATTGACCAGAAGAATTGGATCACTACAACGTAGAGTTATTCAATTAATGAGTTCATCTGCAAAAGAAAGATACAAAATATTTATAGAAACATATCCTCATATTCCTAAGAGGATTCCTCAAAAAATGATAGCTTCTTATTTAGGAATAACCCCAGAAGCACTTAGTAAAATAAGAGGACAACTGTAATCAATTTTATTTCTTAATCTAGATTAATAGTATGGCATTTTTATTTTTAGAATTTAGCACATCTAAAAATATAAAAAAATGAAATTTAAAATATACACTTCAGTAATAGCACTTGCATTCTCTGTATTTGGAATTAATGCTCAAAAAATAAATATTCAAAAATCTACATTAGAATGGATTGGTAAAAAAATAGGTGGTCAACACAATGGGAAAATTCAACTCAACAGTGGTGAAATCAAATTAGCAAATAATAAAATTGAATCTGGTTCATTCTATATTGATATGAATACTATTACTTGTACAGATCTAAAAGATGATGGATATAATCAAAAACTGGTTGGACATTTAAAGTCAGATGACTTTTTTGGAGTAGATAAATATCCTACTGCTAATTTTAAAGTTACTAAATCAACATCTTTTAAAAATGGTAAAGCTACGCTTACAGGCAACTTAACTATTAAAGGAATAACTCAAAAAATATCTTTTGAAGTAACTAAAATTAAAAATGTTTTTACAGCAAATTTAGATATTGACAGATCAAAATACAATGTAAGATATGGTTCTAATTCCTTTTTTGATAGCCTAGGGGATGCTGCAATAGATGACATTTTTAAGTTGAATATCAAATTAATAACTAATAAATAAATATGAATACTGATAGACCAAAATGTGGATGCGGAAATACTGCAGATCCAGAAGGATACTGTGACGGATCTCATTTAAACAATTAAAAAAAGCCCTATCGGGCTTTTTTTATTTCTAACTTAATACTACATCTTTTATCAAATCATGTTCGTTTTACTTTTTTAACAAATTAGTTAAACAATAAACTTATCTTTGGACAATTTTAAAAAAATGAAAGCAAGAAAATTTTTAGTTTTTATATTTCTACTATTAATAATAGGCTTAGTAATAATGGTTGGAAGCATAAGCTATCAATCTGGAGTAAGTTATGGCGAATCACATGCTGAAGAAATAAGATCTTCACAAATAAAAAATGTTACCGCAACTGAAACTGAGAGGTTTGCAAATATTCAAAGAGTTGTAAATGAAAATCAACCCGTTAAAGTTTCAGGATCTGGAAGGGTAATGCCTGGAACCATTATTAATATATCAACAGAAGTCCAAGGTGTTTTAAATAGTTCCATCAGTCTTAAAAAAGGAACTTCTTTTTCTAAAGGAGATTTATTATTTCAAATAAAAGATATTGATGCTAAATTAATGCTTGCTGCAAGAAAAAGCGGCTACTTAAGCTTGTGGACATCGGTACTACCAGACTTAGCTACAGACCATTCTGAGCAGTATGATAAATGGTATTCTTTTTTTAATTCTATAGCGGTTGATCTACCATTAAATAAATTTCCATCTTTCAGTTCTGCAAGAGAGAAAAACTTTATAATTTCAAGAAATTTGCTTGCAGAATATTTAAATATTAAAAGTGATGAATTTAGACTAACTAAATACAAACAGATCGCTCCATTTAATGGTTCTATTGTAGAAACCTACAGCGACCAAGGAGCAATTGTTAATCCAGGCGGTCCAATTATTCAAGTAATGAGAAATGATGAGTTAGAAATTGAGATTCCTGTTCCAGTAAAGTACATGCAAAAAATAAAAGTTGGAAGTAAAGTTTCTCTTTATGAAAATGAAGTAGTTTTTGAAGGAACAGTATTACGTAAAGGTGATTTCATAAATGCTAATACTCAAAGCGTTCCTGTTTACGTTAAACCAAGTGGTAAACACCCTCTGTACTATGGAATGTATGTTCAGGCTGATATGGAATTTGAGGATACAGATTTGGTTAGCAGAATTCCAAGAAAAGCTGTTTTTGGTAAAAACAAAATTTATAAGTTCAACACTGATAGCACCATTGAAGCTATAGAAATTAATATTAGATCTAGTGATGATATGTCTTATTATGTTGATAATTTAAAAGATTCTACTTTTTTTATTGCTCAACCGCTACTTAATGCCAAAGATGGCGTTAAAATAACACCTGTTTTTCAATAATATGAAAAAACTCATTTCCTATTTTATAAAATTCCCAATATGGGCTAATGCACTCATACTGATAACTGGAATAGCTGGAGTGTTGAGTTTATTTTTGATGCCCAAATCTTTCTTTCCAGAGATGAATCCCAACAGGGTTTATATTAATGTTTCTTATCCTGGAGCTTCTCCAAAAGAAATTGAAGAAGGCATTACCACAAAAATTGAAGAATCTTTAAATGGTATACAAGGAGTAAAAGAAATTACCTCTAAATCTTCGGAAAATATTTCCAGTATAACTGTTACCGGAGTGGAGGGAATTGATGTGGACAAAATGCTGCAAGATGTGAAAAATGCTGTTGATGGAATTAGTCAATTTCCCTCAGGAGCAGAAAAGCCCTTAGTTTTTGCACAAACTTCAAGAGGAATGGGAGGTCTTTCTAATGTCGTAGGGTTTTATTCTTTATATGGACCTGATGACTTATGGGAGTTAAAGAAAATGGCTGAAAAAGTAGAACAAGACTTATTAGCCTCCAAAGAAATTAGCCAAATTGATGTTGTGGGCTACCCACCAGTAATCATTGCAGTTGACATAAGAGAAAATGATTTATTAAAGTATGGATTAAGTTTTAACTACATTTCAAATATTATAAAGGCAAGTAATATTGATCTTTCTGGCGGAAGTGTAAAAACAGCTGATGAAGAAATCATTATTCGTTCAATGAATCGGTCAACCAATCCAGAGATTGTGAAAGAAATTGTGATTTTTGCTCAACCAAATGGTGACCTTATAAAACTTAAAGATATTGCTGATGTAAACCTTGATTTTTCTGAAATTCCCTTAAAAAACTATGTAAATGGCAAAAGAGGAGTAAGTTTTATTGTTAAAAAAACTACTGATGAAGACCTAGATAAAATTGCCTCTGAAATGACAAACTACATTTCTGCATTTAATAACAAACAAGACACTTTTCAGATGCGTTCTTTGTTTCAGTTCGCTGATTTATTAGATCAAAGAATTGATACTCTATCTTACAATTTAGTTATTGGATTATTTCTGGTTTGTTTTGTTCTTGGTTTATTTTTAAGCCTAAGACTATCATTATGGGTTGCTTTTGGAATTCCATTTTCATTTATTGGGATGCTTTCATTTGGAATATTGTACGGAATGACCATCAACATGATTTCACTATTTGGAATGATATTAGTTGTTGGAATATTGGTTGATGATGGTATTGTTATTGCAGAAAACATCTANGCTCATTTTGAAAGAGGAAAATCACCAATGAGAGCAGCATTAGATGGTACAACTGAAGTAATGAATGCTGTGTTTACTTCTGTATTAACTACAGTTTTTGCTTTTTCAACTTTGCTTTTTGTAGGAGGAGAAATGGAAATGATGCAAGAAATGGCTTTCAGTGTAATTGCTTGTTTGTTATTTTCATTAGTAGAAGCTTTCCTAATCCTACCCTCCCACTTAGCTAGCAAAAAAATACTAAATCCACATAAATCAAGCAAAGGGAAATTAAGAACTGCTTTAGAAAAAGGAGTAGTTTCAGTAAGAGAAGGTTATGGTAGATTATTAGAAAAAATTCTAAAAAGACATCGCCTACATGTTTGGGGGCCCATGGGTTTTATAGGCTTGGTGGTTTTATTATTTAATTTCGGTTTAATAAGATGGACTTTTTTTCCAAGTATTCCATTTGACAGCATCCTAGTGGAATTTACCTATCAACCTGGAGAAAGAGAAACTAGAACAGAAAACTTTCTTTGGTACTGTGATTCTATAGTAGANGAATACAATAAAGAATTGGTAGAAAGGTATAATGACACCATTATAACCTATAAAGCCATTAGCGTGGGTAGTACAGAGAATTTAGGTGAAGTTGGATCTCATGTAGGTTCGGTTAGAATTTCTGTTAAAGAAAATGAACATATTTCTACTATTGACATGTCTAACGAACTTAAAAAGAAATTTCCTAAAGATTCTACACGATTTTTAGAGAAGTTTTTAGTAGGTGGGCAGCAAAGATTTGGTAAAGAGGTTTCTATTTCACTTCAAAGTGAAAATGCAGAAGAACTACAAAATGCAGCCAACTGGATGAAAGATCAATTGGGAAGTTTTCCTGAAGTTAAAAGTGTAATTGATAATAGCGGAATTGGAAATAGAGAACTTCATTTAGAGCTTAAAAATAAAGCCTATTTACTTGGCATGAATGAGTTAACCATTTCCAATCAAATAAGACAAGGATTTTTTGGACAAGAAGTACAACGACTTATAAAAGGTAGAGATGAAGTTAAAATATGGCTTCGATACCCTTACAAGGACAGAAATTCAGTTGAAGACATTGAAAATACAAGAATTAAAACTGAAAATGGACAAGAATTTCCTCTTAGAGAATTGGCTGATTACTCTATTAAAAGAGGTAAAATAAAAATTAATCATATCGACGGTAAAAAAGAAGTAAGAGTAGATGCCTCCCTTTCTGATGCTGAACTTTCTGGCCAAGTTAATTCACAAATAGAAAAAGAAATTTTACCAAAAATGTCCTCCTTATTTCCTAACGTAGATTTTCAAATTAAGGGACAAGCTGAAAGAGCAGCTGATTCTGGAATAAGATTAGGAATTGCTTTTTTAATTAGTATTATTTTAATCATGGTTACCATTTCCTTAAACTTTAAATCTTTTTATCAAAGCAGATTAATTCTTATGGTTGTCCCAATTGGTATTTTCAGCGCCCTTTTAGGACATGGAATTGTCGGAAAGCCTTTTTCTACTTTGAGTGTTTGGGGAGTTGTTGCATTAGTAGGAATATTAGTAAATGATGCNGTGGTAATGTTAGATCAGTTTAATAAAAACTTGTCACTTGGAATACCTATAAAAGAAGCGGTATTAAAAGCTGGTAAATCTAGATTTAGAGCTATTATTTTAACCACTATAACTACAGTTGCTGGCTTATATCCATTAATATTAGAAGAGAGTTTTCAAGCTCAATTTTTAATTCCAATGGCTATTTCTGTTGCATATGGAGTATTATTTGGCACCATCATATTACTTATATATTTCCCTCCGCTCATATTATATTTTAATGATATTCAAAGAACAAAAAAATGGATTTGGGAAGGTGGAAAGACTCCTCCTAATTGGAGTGATGTAGAACCAGTTATTAAAAACATTCAAAGAGTTAAAGAGTTTGAAGAATAAATTAATTTACATACTACTTTTTTTACCATTTTTTAATGTCTGTCAAGATTCTTTAAGTCTTAGTGAAGCAATAGCTATTGGTTTAGAGAAAAATTACGATATCAGACTCACTATAAAAAATGTTGAAATCAATACCTTATTTAATAATTGGGGGGAAGCAGGGAGACTTCCTCAGGCCACAATAAGTGCTGGGCAAAACAACTCACTTTCTGACCAAAGAAACAATCCTATTTCATTTGCGCCTTATTTATTTTTGTCAAATGATTTAAATGGAGCTGCTAACCTAAGTTGGACCCTATTTAATGGTTTTGGGGTAAAAGCCAATAAAACAAAATTAGAGCAACTCCAAATGCAGAGTGAAAATACGGCAACATTAGCCATAGAAAATACAATTCATGGTATAATACTTGCGTATTATCAAGCTAAAATGCAATTGGAACAACTCAGTCTATTGCAAAATATTTTGAAACTAACTAAAGAAAAATATGTTCAACAACAAATAAAAAGTGAGATTGGTATAGGAGTTAAATTTGATTTATTACAATTTGAAGGAAATCTATATACTGACAGTTCGAACAAAATATTACAAGAATTAAATCTCAATAATGCAATTAGAAATCTTAACTTAATTATGGGAGAAGAAGTAGATAAAAATTGGGTNTTATCTTCTGAAATTAAGCCAGAANTATCAACTAAAGATTTATCTACTCTAAGGAAAGAAATGCTTTCAAACAACACCAATATCAAAAATCAATTTGTAAATATTGCTCTTACTCAGCAAGACATAACCATTGCCAAATCACAATTTTATCCAATTGTAAAATTTAATGCAGGGCTTAATTCTAGCGTTGGTCAATTAAGTACTAATGATGTAAATTCTCCTATATCATCTGCCGCAAGCAAGAATTTAAATTATTATGGAAATTTTACTTTAAACTTTAAACTATACGACGGGGGTAAGGTTACGAGAGGAATAAAAGCATTAGAAATACAAAATGAAGTTGACCAATTACAAATGGCTCAAATTACAGATCAACTTAATTTCGAATTAACCAATGTTTTTGAACTATATCAAACAAGAATGAAAATTTTTGACCTTACTCAAAAAGCTTTTTTAGTTTCCAAAGACAATTTAGAAATTGCCAAATTAAAAGAACAGAGTGGTTTAATCAATTCTTTTAATTTCAGAGATATTGAAATGGCTTATTTATCTGCTGGTGTTGCACTTTATCAAGCGAGTTATGATTTGCTTGAGTCTAATGCTACCCTACTTAAAATGACTGGAAAAATTATTCAGGATTAAAAAAATTTTATTTAATAGTATGCGTGCATACTATTTTTTTAATATATTTATTAAAAACAACTAATGAAACCACAAGAAACTGTAGATTTTCATATTAGATGGTCATGGTACAACATATCAAGAATGTATAATACAAAAGCCAATGAATTTGGTGGAACTATGTCCATCGGATATGCTCTTCTAAATATTGATATAGGTGGTACACCATCAACTAAATTGGGTCCTAAAATGGGAATGGAACCTAGAAGTTTAACAAGAATGATAAAATCATTAGAAGAAAATGGTTGGATAGAAAAAAGATTAGATGAAAAAGATAAAAGGTTGGTGAATCTTCACCTTACAGAAAATGGTAAAAAAATGAGAAATCGTTCCAGAGACTATGTAATTGCTTTTAACAATAAAATTCAAGAAGAAATCAATAAAGAAGATATAAAAACATGTTTTAAAGTTCTAAATAAAGTAAATAAATTAATAGATAACAATAAAATTTTTAAGTAATACTCATATGGTTAAAAACATAAAAAAAGTAGCAGTCTTGGGTTCAGGAATCATGGGGTCTGGCATAGCATGTCATTTAGCTAATATTGGACTAGAAGTACTATTACTGGACATGATTTCTAAAGATGCAGCTACTAGTAATGATAAGACAGTCCGAAATGGTTTGGTTAATGCTTCCTTAAAAAATGCTATTAAATCTAANCCCTCTCCTNTATTTACAAATTCTGTAGTGAAAAATATTAAAACTGGAAATTTCACTGATAATTTTGAAGAAATTAAAGATTATGACTGGATTATTGAAGTTGTAGTAGAAAGACTAGACATTAAAAATATAATATTTGAACAGGTTGATCAGTATCGAAAAAAAGGTTCTTTAATTTCGAGCAATACTTCAGGGATTCCAATTGAATCTATGATTGAAAAAAGATCTGAAGATTTTCAAGCCCACTTTTTTGGTAGTCACTTTTTTAATCCTGCTAGATATTTAAACTTATTAGAGATTATTCCTANTTCATTTACCAAAAAAGAAATCATAGATTTCATGATGACTTTTGGAGAAAAGGTTATTGGTAAAACTACTGTTCTTTGCAAAGATACACCAGCATTTATTGCTAACAGAGTGGGTGTTTTTGCCATACAGGAACTTTTTCACATAGTAAAAGAGATGAACCTTTCNGTAGCGGATGTAGACTCACTTACTGGACCTATCATGGGACGTCCAAAGTCAGCCACATTTAGAACTTGTGATGTGGTTGGTTTAGACACTCTAATACATGTTGCAAATGGTTTAAAATTAAATTGTCCTAATGATGAAAGAAAACCTGTTTTTGAATTGCCTGATTTCATTCTCANAATGAAAGAAAATAATTGGCTTGGAAGTAAGTCAGGTCAAGGTTTTTACAAAAAGACAATAGATGAAAATGGTCAAAAAAACATATTAGAGCTCGACTTGGTGTCATTGGATTATAGACCATCTAAAAAAACAAGATTTAATACCATTTCTGAAGCAAAAAAAATAGATGATTTGACAAAAAGAATGGCAGTTCTTTTCAACGGTAATGATAAAGCTGGAGAATTTTACAGAAAAATTTTTAGTGGTATTTTTAGTTATGCTGCTCACAGAATACCTGAAATTTCAGATCATATATACCGTTTAGATGATGCTATGAGAGCTGGATTTGGTTGGGAAATGGGGCCTTTTGAACTTTGGGATGCCATTGGGTTTAAGAAAGGNCTTNNGATAATCAAANAACTTAAATTAAGCATTCCCGATTGGATCAAAAAAATTGATGCAAATAGCGATTTTAGATTTTANCAGCTGGTAGATGGATCGAAATTTTACTATAATCAGTTTANTAATAAAATTGAAGAAATTCCTGATTTAGAAAAAGTTATANCNCTAAGTAATTTAAATAAAAATGCANTGGTTTGGCAAAACCATGAAGCATCTATTTTAGATATTGGAGATGGTATAATTAATGTTTCTTTTCACTCTAAAATGAATACCATAGGAAGTGAAATCCTTCAAGCTTTAAACCATGCCATTGACTTGGCAGAACAGGGCAAATACAAAGGAATCGTAATTGCAAACGAAGGTCCAAATTTTTCAGCAGGAGCTAATGTTGGTATTATTTTTATGTTAGCAGCCGAACAAGAATTTGAAGAATTAGAAATAGCTGTAAGAAATTTTCAAAATACTACCATGAGATTGAGATATTCTTCAATTCCTGTAGTTGCTGCCCCACACGGATTGACTCTAGGTGGAGGATGCGAAATATGTTTACATGCAGATAAAGTAATTGCTCATGCTGAAACCTACATGGGGCTGGTCGAGTTTGGAGTTGGCCTAATTCCCGGTGGAGGTGGAACCAAGGAAATGGCTCTCAGATTTTCAGATGGATTAAGACAAGGTGATATGAGAATTAATCGGTTTAGAGATAATTTTTTAACTATTGGACAAGCCAAAGTATCAACTTCTGGGCCTGAAGCTATGGAACTAGGTTTTTTGAGAAAAGGAACTGATGAAGTTATTATTTCAAGAAAAAATCAAATCTCTTATGCTAAGGAAACATGTTTGAAAATGATTGAAAAAGGATATGTTCAAAAAAATCAAAGAAAAGATATTACAGTCCTAGGTAAAGAAGGTCTTGGAATTGTATATGCTGGAGCAAACTCTATGTTGTCAGGTAATTTCATATCTGAATATGATCAAATAATATCAGAAAAATTAGGTTACGTTCTTTCAGGAGGAGACCTATCGCAATTAACAGAAGTTTCAGAACAATATTTATTAAATATGGAAAGAAAAGCATTTGTTGAATTATGTGGAGAAAGAAAAACTCTTGAAAGAATTCAAAGTTTATTGCAAACAGGAAAAATATTAAGAAATTAAAATTACTCATTATGAAAACAGCATATATAGTTGGAGGATATAGATCCGCAGTTGGAAAATCAGGCAAAGGTGTTTTTAGATTCACTAGGCCAGATGAAATGGGCAAACAAGTTGTACAACATTTACTAAAAGATTTTCCAGAGCTAGATACTGAAAGAATAGATGATATTATTGTAGGTAATGCAACTCCTGAAGCAGAGCAAGGGTTGAATTTAGCTAGAATGATTTCTTTAATGGGACTCAACACTGATAAAGTTCCAGGAATGACTATCAACAGGTATTGCTCATCAGGACTTCAAAGTATTGCTTTAGCTAAATATCAAATTGAATCAGGTGCTGCTAATTGTATAATAGCCGGCGGAGTTGAGTGCATGTCGCCTATTCCATTTGGTGGTTGGAGAATTGTTCCGCATCATAAAGTAAGTAAGGAAAATCCTGAATGGTACTGGGGAATGGGATTGACAGCCGAAGCAGTTGCTGAAAAATTTAAAATTAGTAGAGCTTCTCAAGATGAGTTTGCACTTAACTCTCATATAAAAGCCATTTCAGCTATTGAACAAGGGAAATTTGAAAAAGAAATAGCACCCATAGAAATCAATCATATTTTTCTTGATGAAAATGAAAAAAAACATGAAAGAAAATATTTTGCAAACGTTGATGAAGGTCCAAGAAAAAATTCCACCATTGAAGCTCTTAACAAACTAAGACCAGTATTTAAAAATGGAGGGACCGTAACTGCTGGGAACTCATCACAAACATCAGATGGCGCTGCATTTGTTATGGTTATGTCTGAAGATATGGTCAAAGAGCTTAATATAAAACCAATAGCCAGACTAATTTCTTATAAGGTAGTTGGATTAGATCCTAAAATTATGGGAGTTGGTCCATTATATGCAATTCCTGAGGCTTTAAAACTTGCTGGAATGAAATTAAAAGACTTGGAACAAATTGAACTTAATGAAGCTTTTGCCTCACAATCCGTAGCCATTATAAAAGAACTAGGATTAGATCCATCTATTGTGAATGTGAATGGTGGAGCAATTGCACTAGGTCATCCACTAGGTTGTACTGGATCTAAACTCAGTATACAGTTGTTCAATGAAATGAGAAGAAGAAAGCAAAAAATTGGCGCAGTTACTATGTGTGTGGGTACAGGTCAAGGAGCTTGCGGAATATTTGAACTATTAAATTAAATAATCTTAAAATGGTAAAAGAAAATATAGATAATCAAGTGCTTAGAGGAGGAGAATTCTTAGTAAAAGATTCAAAAGCAGAAGACATATTCATAAGAGAAGAATTTGGCGAAGAGCAAATGATGATGCTAAAAGCAACTGAAGAATTTTCAGATTTAGAAGTCAAACCCAACCTAATGCGATTTGAAGAAAAAGATTATAAACTTGTAGAAAATTTAATGCGTAAAGCTGGTCAATTAGGCCTATTGGCTATAAGCGTTCCAGAAAAATACCAAGGTTTAGGTATGGGGTTTAACACTGGAATGCTGATTTGTGAAGAAATATCAAGTTTATCTGGTTCAATAGCTACTGCTTTTGGGGCACATACTGGAATTGGAACACTTCCAATTTTACTATACGGAAATGAAGAACAAAAAATGCATTACTTACCTAAAATATCCTCTGGTGAGTGGATAGCTTGTTACAACTTAACAGAGCCTGATGCAGGATCAGATGCTAACTCGGGTAAAACAAAAGCAGTATTATCTGAAGATGGAAAACATTATGAAATTACAGGACAAAAAATATGGATCTCTAATGCAGGTTTTGCTCATGTATTTATTGTATTTGCTAGAATAGAAAATGATAAAAACATCACTGGTTTTGTATTCGAAAAAGATCAAGTGGAAGGACTAACCCTTAACCCTGAAGAAGCTAAGCTAGGTATACGATCATCTTCAACAAGACAGGTGTTCTACAATAAAGTAAAAGTTCCAACCTCAGCTATGTTAGGAAAAAGAGGGGAAGGATTTAAAATTGCTATGAACGCTCTTAATGTAGGTCGAATAAAACTGGGTGTAGCTGTGACCGGAGCTTCTAAAAAAACAATTAATTATGCTGTAAAATATGCTAATGAAAGAAAACAATTTAATACAGCTATTTCTTCTTTTGGAGCAATTCAACACAAAATTGCAGAAATGGCTACCAAAATTTATGTTGCTGATGCTGGCAATTACAGAAGTGGTCAAAATATAGAAGATCATATTAAGAGGTTAGAAGAAAAAGGGCTTTCGCTACAAGATGCTAAACTCCAAGGAGTACAAGAATATGCCATTGAGTGTGCTATTTTAAAAGTATTTTGTTCTGAACTGGTACAATTTGTTTCTGATGAATCTTTACAAGTATATGGAGGAATGGGGTTTTCAGCAGAATCTGAAGTAGAAGCTTGCTACAGAGACGCTCGAATATCTAGAATTTATGAAGGAACTAACGAAATTAACAGACTTTTAATTGTTAAAATGATCTTAAAAAAGGGAATGACTGGAGAAATAGATTTAATGGGACCTGCAAAAGCTGTTGCTAAAGAAATATTAAGCATTCCAAAATACAATAACCCATCTGATGATATATTTTTAGAAGAAAAAATGGTTTTAAAAAACTTCAAAAAAGCTATTTTATTAATTGCAGGTTCTGCAACTGAAAAACTTGGCAATAGAATTTCCGAAGAGCAAGAAATAATGATGAATATTTCAGAAATGATAATTGACACATATATGCTTGAATCTGCCCTTTTAAAAACTGAAAAATTAGTTAAAAAAGAAGGGGAGAAAAGGCATAAAGAGAAAATAGCTATTTGCATTAATTATCTACATCATACAGCAGATAATATAAATAAAAATGCTAAAGAAGCTATTTACGCTATAACTAATGGCGACGAACAAACAATATTACTTCTAGCCCTAAAAAGATTTACAAAAGTTAAAGCTATTAATTTAAAAGAGCAAAGAAGAATTATTGCTAAAAAGGTGATTGAAGAAAATAAGTATTGTTATTAATTTAAAAAATAATACTTCCTCCAAAAACAAAATTAATTCCTTGAAAGGAAGCATACATATATGAAGCGTCAAAAGTATAACCATTAGGATTATCAATAGGATCATTTACTTGTTGATCGAATGGGTCAAAAGCTCTTAAAATTGAATAATCTGGAGGAGTGAAATTGGTGAAGTTTCTAACCCCAATAAAAGTATTCCAACCACGATTAAAGTTTTTAGTTAATTTAAGATTATGGATAGTGTATGGTAGAGAGTATTCTCTTCTAAAATCATTTTCTAACAAAGGAAGTCTTATAGGTCCATAATTGGTTGCAGCATAATTAATATCTAAACCCCATTTTTCAAATGAGTAATAGGCTG
Source organism: Crocinitomicaceae bacterium (assembly GCA_002686655.1). Classification (GTDB taxonomy): domain Bacteria; phylum Bacteroidota; class Bacteroidia; order Flavobacteriales_D; family Parvicellaceae; genus MED-G20. The sequence goes on from NYYE01000020.1 coordinate 22,159, forward strand.
TCCATTTAAGACTGTATTTTTCAGCTAATAATTGAACGTTTTTTATGATATTTCCACTATTGGATTCCACTTCATAACTTGAAATATCTAACAATGTTCCATTAAGGGAGAATTTCAAGGGTGTTTTTTTAAATTTTAAAAATATTTCTGAGGAAACACCTCTTGCTAAAGCATAACCATTAAGATTTGAATATATTATTTGATTGTCGTTAGTCAGAAAATCTGGAATAATTTTATTAGAGAATTTAGATGAAAAAATAGAAGATTCTATGGATATATTATAGTAATTATTATCCCAACTATTACTAATAGTTACATTAATGTTTTTTGATTTTTCTGGTTTTAATTCTTCTAAGAAAACAACTTCTCTAGATCCTGTTAATGCTGCATGATCTTCAGTAAAGACATTGACAACCCTAAACCCATCTCCATATCCTAATCTTAAAGTAGTATTTTTGGCTAAATCCCATTGGTAATTAATTCTTGGTGACTGTATAAAACCGTGTTTGGAATGATAATCTGTTCTCCAACCTAATAATAATTTATGACTATTATTTATGTTGAAATTATCTTGAAAGAAAACTCCTGGAAGCCACCAGCTATCAGAAAATAAAGTTGCGGGAGTATTGTCATTATAGTTATTGTACCTTAGGGCTAGACCACTTAGTAAATTGTGTTTTACTTTTATTTTCTTATGAAATGTAAGTTGACTGAACCCTATAATTTGTTTGGCCTCATAATAAACAGATCCATACCAAGATCTCTGGTCATGAAGACTGAATGAGGTTTGCCATTTTAAAGGACTTATTTTGGGAAATTGAAAAAAGGAGCTTGATTCAAATCTATTGGTTAAAACAGATTCACCATATACGTTATTCCCTCCCCTATCATTTGGACTCCAATTCATTTCTCCTCCCCACCTGTCTTCATTTAAAAACCTAACAGAAATATTTAAAGGGTTTTTCCCATTTTTAGAGAAAAACTGCAGTTTATTGAATATAGAATATCTTTTTTTTAAAGTTAGGTCTGTAAAATTATCATTGTTATTATCAATTGGATTATTGTATTGAAATATGTCAATAGCACTAAAAGCCTTTAGTTTCTTATTATCTAAATATTTCAAACTTAATGATGTTTGTAATTCCCCCCATGAAGAAAGATTGAAATCAAGAGCTATTTTTGGTATGCAATTAACATCTTTTGTTACTACGTTAATTACTCCAGCCATAGCCTCTGAACCATAAATAGTTGATGCTGGACCTTTTATTACTTCCAATTGGGCAATTAAACTAGTAGGAATGCCTTGTAAACCATATACAGTGGACAATCCGCCCATTATTGGCATACCATCAACAACAACCATTGAATAAGCGCCTTCCATTCCATTTATATGTACGTCACCTGTATTGCAAACAGAACAATTAATTTGAGGTCTAAGTCCTGCAATTTGATTAGTAGCATCAACTAAGCTAGGTGCAGGAACTGTATTTAAAAAATTAGCAGAATAAACAGCAATAGGAATAGGACTATTCTTTTTTTCAATTAATTGTAATGTACTGCTAATTACCATCTCATTGAGAAGATCATTATTCTCTTTTAAAATGAAAGTTTGTTTATTTAACTTATTACTATTAATTATAAATTTTTTTTTTGTATATCCAATCGCAGATATTAACAACGTATCAGATTTATTAATTTCTATAGAAAAATTACCTGAAGAATTACATACAGTAGAATTTTTTGTATTTAAATCAATAATATGAGCATTAGGGATATGTTTATTATAAATATCTACAACTTTTCCAATTATTATAATTGGTTGAGAAATTGCTTGAAAAGAAATTAAAATCATTATTAAAAATGAAAAGCATTTACTCATGAGGAATATTATTATTTAATCAGGAAATTTAGTTTAGTCTAAAAGTTTCAAATCTATTAAAAATATTTTTAAATTTAGACTTAACTAAAAAAATATTTACCTTTACAAAAATGAATTCACAATCAGAAGAAGATTATTTAAAAGCACTGTATCATTTACAAATGGAAAGTATTAGAGTTAATACTAATTCTATAGCAGATTATTTAAAAATGAAACCATCTAGTGTTACTGATATGTTAAAGAAACTTGCTGAAAAAAACTATGTTAATTATCAGAAATACAAGGGTACATCTTTATCCAAAAAAGGAAAATTAGTTGCTCTTCAAATTATAAGAAAACACAGACTTTGGGAAACATTTTTAGTAGAAAAATTAGGTTTTGGATGGGGGCAAGTACATTTAATTGCTGAACAATTAGAACATATAAAATCTGAAGAACTCATTGAGAAATTAGATGCCTTTCTCGGCAATCCTAAATACGACCCACACGGTGATCCAATTCCTAATGAAAAAGGAAGAATTGAAAAAATGAACCAAAAACTTCTCATTGAACTCAAACAAAATCAAAAAGGAATTATTACAGGTGTAAAGAGAGGGACTGCTAGTCTATTAAGCTATCTAGATAAGGAAAATATCAAATTAGGTGATGGAGTAAAAGTGCTTGAAATTATAGAGTTTGATGGAACTTTTATAGTCGAAATCAACAAAAGGAAACTAACATTTTCTGAAAAAATATGTCAAAATTTATTATTGGAAACTTATGATTGAAACTGTTAAATTTTGGTTTGTAAATCAAAATCCAATTATCCAAGCTCTATTTGCTGGACTATTTACATGGTTTATCACAGCAATAGGTTCTGGACTGGTTTTCTTTTTTAATTCATCTCATAGAAAAGCATTAGATATTTCACTTGGTTTTACAGGTGGAGTGATGATTGCGGCTAGCTTTTGGTCTCTTTTAGCTCCAGCTATAGAATATGTAGAAATGCAAAAAGAACTTGGATTAACCAATATGCCTTCTTGGCTTGCGCCTACTATTGGATTTTTTCTTGGTGCACTATTTTTATTCGGCTTAGATAAAATTATTCCTCACCTTCATATGTTTGAGAAAAAAACAAATGCTGAAGGAGTGAACACAAAATGGCAAAAAACCATTCTATTAGTATTAGCTATTGCTATGCATAATATACCAGAAGGTTTAGCTGTTGGCGTTGCATTTGGAGCTATTGCCTCTCCAGAAATTGTCAATAATTTAAATATTGAAATATTCACACTTGGCTCAGCAATTGCATTGGCAATTGGAATTGGCATACAAAATTTTCCTGAAGGGTTTGCAGTTTCTATGCCTCTTAGAAGACAAGGTATGAGCAAATTTAAATCATGGCAATGGGGACAATTATCAGCAATTGTAGAACCTATTTTTGCTGTTATTGGTGCTGCAATAGTTCTTCAAGTTTTACCTATTCTTCCATATGCTTTAGCATTTGCAGCTGGAGCTATGATATTTATAGTGGTGGAGGAAGTAATTCCAGAAAGTCAAAAAGGAGGAAATACAGATCTAGCAACTATGGGTTTAATTGCCGGTTTTATAGTAATGATGGGTTTAGATGTAGGGCTAGGCTAATCAAATAAGAACTAAGTCTTTCAAATAGTTTTTTGATAAAGAAGAATTTAGCTGTTCTAATAAATTTGTTTTTTGCATAACTAATTCCTGTTTAAAGGCAGCACTAGAAAGTTGTAAATAAAGCTTTTGATTTTTCACATAAGATTTTTTAACTTTTTTCATCAAAAACGGACCCATAATTTTCTTAAAATTATGTAGAATTTCTTGTTCTTGAAACTTATTTCTTAGTCCAGATTGATCTATGAAGTTATTCACCACATTTGATAACTTTTCCTCATTTGCAGTTCTTTTTTTCATTTCTTATAATTTAGAGGAATTACCATTTTCAATCCAAAACAAATTACTTTCAATATTTAATTTTTTTAAAATATTAGGGATTTTATCTTTACTTGTATCTGTAATAAAAAGTTGACCTAAATTATTTTTTTCAATTAATTTTAAAATATAACCAACTCTGTGGTCATCAAGTTTATCAAAAATATCATCAAGTAATAAAACAGGATTTATATTTTTTTTAATCTTAATGTACTCAAATTTAGCTAGTTTTAAAGCTATTAGAAAAGTCTTTTGTTGCCCTTGAGAACCAAACTTCTTTATAGGGTTACCATTTATTGAAAAATGAAAATCATCTCTATGAATACCTGATGATGTATAACCAATTAACTGATCTTTTACCCTATTCATTGAGAATATTTTTTTCATAGAATCTTCAATTAAAGACGAATGATAATTTAAAGAAACATCTTCTTTGTTAGAGGATATATCTTTGTAAAACTGACTAAATAAAGGAATGAATTCAGAAATAAATTTATTTCTAGAGTTAAAAATAGATTGAGCTTTATCTACCATTTGATCATCGTATATTTCAAGTAAATCTATAGCACTATTCTTTGTTTTGAGAAAGGCATTTCTTTGTTTTAGAAGCTTATTGTAATGAAGTAATTCTAACAAATAATTTTTGTCAAACTGAGCAATTAAAGCATCAAAAAACCTTCTTCGTGTTTCACTACCATCTAAAATGAGGTTAATATCGTATGGTGTAATCATAACAACAGGAAATAATCCGATATGATCTGCAAGTTTTTTATATGTTTTTTTATTCTTCTTAAAAATCTTTTTTTCTCCTTTCTTTAAACCACAGTAAAAGGTTACAGCATCTTTTTTGTTTATAACTTCCCCCTGAATAACATAGAAAGATTCATCAAACTTCACATTTTGACTATCTATGGAGTTAAAAAAGCTTTTGGTGTAACTTAGATGATATATAGCGTCTAACAAATTAGTTTTGCCTTGTCCATTGTCACCTAAGAAGCAATTTACTCTATTAGAAAGTTCTAAATCTACTTGAAAAATATTCTTAAAATTAACAAGAGATAGGTTTGATAAATACATTGTATAAAATTACAATATAAAAGATTAGTTTATAGTCTATAAAAAAAACTATTTTTGCAAACTAATTAAATAAATCGAAAGATTTCTTATTTGAATACAAATGGCTGAAGAAAAAAACAAAGTGAAACCAGAAACTATTGAAAATAATATCGAAAATACGGTTTCTAAAGATCATTCTGAGGAAAGAAATATAACAGAAAATACTTTAGAACTTATTCTTGGGGAAAAAGGATACGAATATTATTTAAATAACAAAAAACAAGTTACTCTATACGCCATTATAATCGGCTCTTTGATTTTATCTGCACTTGCATATAAGTTAATATATGTAAAGATGATTGTTGAACCAAAAGAAGAGGAAGCAATAGAAAAATTATGGCAAGCTGAATCAAAAGCATTTGATGAAAATGATTGGGAAACTTCTATTTACGGAGACAGTCTTGGATTCTTCAAAGGTTTTAAACAATTATCAGAAAAGTATTCAGGGCAAAAAGCCGGTCAAATAGCTCAATACAATTTAGGCATATCTTTTCTTAATAATAAAGAATATGAAAATGCCATATTAGCACTCAAAAAAGTTTCTTTTGATGATGAAATCTTAGGTACTATTACACTAGGTGCCATAGGTGATTCTTATTTACAACTTGGTGCAGTAAGTGATGCCTTAGAATACTACACAAAAGCATACAACAGGAGAGATAACGATTTAACATCTCCAATCTACTTAATGAAAGCTGCATTATGTCATGAAATTGAAGAAAATTACGATGATGCCATTAAGTTATATGAAATGATTTATAAAAATTATCCTAATAGTAAAAATGCAATTACTGCAGAAAAATATGCAGAATCATTAAAATTGGGATCTCCAGTTTATAAATTTGATAAGGAAAATATTGATTAATGGCTTCCGTTGGAAATAATTTGTCAAAAGAAATTAAATTTCCTATCTCTAATCCTGATAAATTAAAAATTGGAATTGTTGTTTCTGATTGGAATAGTCATATCACTGAAAGACTCTTAAACGGAACGCTTTCTGTGCTTGAAAATTCTGGTATAAAATCTGAAAATATAACTGTAAAAAACGTTCCTGGAACATTTGAATTGCCTCTAGGAGCCCAATACATGCTAGATAAAAATTTAGTTGATGGTATAATATGCATAGGCTGTGTAATTCAAGGAGAAACAAAACATTTTGATTTTGTATGTCAAGGTGCTACTAATGGGATAATGAGTCTGGGGCTTAGATATAACAAACCTGTAATATTTTGTGTGTTAACTGATGAAAATGAAAAACAATCCTTAGATAGGTCTGGTGGAAAACATGGGAATAAAGGAGTAGAATGTGCTATCTCTTGTCTCAAAATGATTGAACTTAAAACAAGAATTTCATCTCCAGATAAAAAAATTGGATTTTAGGTATTCAAGATTCTTTTTATATCAGGTTTAAAATATAACTCTGATTTTAAAACTTTTCCATCTTCTCTATAAATAGGTTGGCCATTTTTATCTAGCTTACTCATATTGCTTCTTTGAATTTCTTCAAAAACATCAGCAATTTTATCTTGAAGTCCATGTTTTAAAATGGTCCCACACAAAATATATAACATGTCCCCTACAGCATCTGCAATTTCTGTTAAATCTCCTTCTTTAGCAGCTTGTAAATATTCTTCATTTTCTTCTTTCATCAAACTATAACGAAGAATAAAATCTTTTTCTAAAATAGTAGCATTAGGAGAATATTCATTTGAAATACCAAATGCATTGTGAAATGTTTCTACTGCCTGAATACAATGACTGAGTTTTAAATTATTTTTCATACACAAATTTATATTTACAAATTCATTTTTAAATGGAAATTGTAAAAAATTAGTTAACATATATTAACACTGGGATTTTTTTGATTTTTAAAAGATTGTCCATTTTTACTATCCTTAAACTAATATGATATGGAAAATCAACCTAAAAATGGTACTGAAAACAATGTAGATATAAGTAAAATTAATGAACTCATTGAAAAAGAGAGTGGCTTTATTGATTTACTTAACATGGAAATTAAAAAAGTAATTATTGGTCAGCAACATATGATTGAAAGTCTATTAATAGGACTTCTCTCTAACGGGCACATACTTCTTGAAGGTGTTCCTGGCCTTGCTAAAACACTAGCTATTAGTACCCTTTCTAAAGTAATTAATGTTGATTTTAAAAGAATTCAGTTTACCCCAGATCTATTGCCTGCAGATTTATTAGGAACTATGATTTATAATCAAAAAAAAGAAGAATTTATTTCTAAAAAAGGACCTCTTTTTTCCAATTTTATACTTGCAGATGAAATAAATAGAGCTCCTGCCAAAGTACAAAGTGCTTTATTAGAAGCCATGCAAGAAAGACAAATTACTATCGGTGACCAAACCTATAAACTACCCGAACCTTTTTTAGTAATGGCGACACAAAATCCTATTGAACAGGAAGGTACCTACCCTCTTCCAGAAGCACAAGTTGATCGATTTATGTTAAAAGTAGTTCTTCCCTATCCTTCAAGAGAGGAAGAAAGATTAATTATCAGAGCCAATGTATCAAGCGATGGATTCCCTAATCCAAGTAAAGTAGTAGATCCTAAACAAATAATAAAAGCTAGAGATATTGTAAAGCAGATCTACATGGATGAGAAAATTGAAAAATATATTGTAGATATTGTATACGCAACCAGGGAACCTGAACATTATCAACTAGATGAAATCAAACATTTCATATCTTTTGGTGGATCTCCAAGAGCAAGTATATCTTTAGCAAGTGCTGCAAAAGCATATGCATTTTTGAAAAAAAGAGGTTACGTAATTCCTGAAGATGTAAGAGCCGTTTCTAAAGACGTATTAAGACATAGAATTGGTCTTTCATATGAAGCTGAAGCAGAAAATGTGTCTGCTGAAAATGTAATCACTACCATTCTAAACAGAGTTGAAGTACCTTAATTAATAATTTGTTTTGGAAACTAGCGAATTATTAAAAAAAGTAAGAAAAATTGAGATAAAGACTAAGGGTCTATCTAAACAAGTATTTTCTGGTGAATACCACTCTGCATTTAAAGGAAGAGGGATGGCTTTTTCAGAAGTTAGAAATTATATTCCTGGAGACGAAATACGGACAATTGATTGGAATGTCACAGCAAGATTTAACGAACCCTATGTTAAAGTTTTTGAAGAAGAAAGAGAACTTACTGTCATGTTAATAGTAGATATTTCAGGTTCCGAATCTTTTGGGTCTGGTGATGTTTTGAAACGTGAATTTATAGCAGAAATCGGTGCAGTATTAGCTTTTTCTGCAACTCAAAATAATGATAAAATAGGTGCGATCTTATTTTCAGATAAAATTGAATTATATATTCCACCAAAAAAAGGTAGGAAACATATTCTCAGAATAATAAGAGAACTAATCGAATTCAAACCTAAGTCTAATCTTACCAATATTTCAGAAGTTGTTCAACATTTTAATAACCTTATAAAAAAGAGAGCCATTGCTTTTTTAATTTCTGATTTTTTAGAAAGCAATCTAGAAAATGCCTTAAAAATAACAGCTAAAAAACACGATTTAATTGCCTTAAGAGTATTTGACGAAAGAGAAAAAGAATTGCCTAACACTGGAATAACCTTATTTTCTGATAGTGAAACAGGTCAAAAAAAATGGATTAATACAAGTAAGAAAAGAGTTAGAGAAATCTATTATAATAATTCTTTGTCAAGAGAGCATAGTATCTTGGAATCATTAAAAAAATCCAAAGTTGATCATGCTAACATTTGTATTCAAGACGGATACATTCAACCACTTATGAATTTATTTAAAAAGCGTTGAGAAAATTTATAATCATATTACTATTTATTCCATTTTTATTAGTTTCTCAAGAGGCAAAATTTGAAATAAAGTCTAATAAAATCAATTTAATAGTTGGAGAACCAACAGAACTTCAACTAAAACTTAAAGTATCAGCCAATAGTTTAATTGATAGCGTAAATTTTGAACTTTCAGAAATTGGCGATACCATGGGTAATAATTGGGAATTATGGGACAAGGGAGACCTAGAAAAGTCATCTGAACAAGAAGAGGATGGTAATTATTCAATCACCTATTCTCAAAAATATACTCTTGCTAATTTTGATACTGGTCAGTTTGTTTTTCCTCCCTGTATTGCTGTTTTTGACTCCAATAAAATATTTTCAAACTCTCTAGTTTTCACTATAAAACTTGAGGAAATTGATGAAAAAAACTTTATAAAAAATATTAAACCTATAAAAGAAATTTCTATCTCTTGGTATGAGTATCTATTTTTCTTTTTTAAAAAATATGGTTTGTTAATAGTAATTTCTTTATTACTAATCGTATTGATATTATACTTAATAAAAAAGTTTAACAAAAAAACCATTGAAAAAAAGAAAGAACCTCAAATTCCTACAGAAATTATACTTCTTGAAAGGCTTGTATTTATTGAAAATAAAAAATATTGGGAAAACAGTTTTTTTAAAAAATATTATAGTGAGTTATCTAACGTACTATGGAAGTTTTTAGAATACCGTTATCAGATAAAAACTTTTGAGAAAACAAGTGGGGAAATTTTAGAAAGTTTAAAATGGAGCAATATTCCAATTAATTACCTAACAACAATAGAACGTTTTTTTACTATCTCAGATGGTGTCAAATTTGCAAAATACAAACCTTTAGAAAAAGATAATATCACTGCTATTCAGACTATAAGAAACCTTATTGAGGAAGAAAGATTGGATCTCATTAAACAAGAACCTGAAATAGATAAAAAGGATGAATAGTTTAATAGATAAATATCAATTTAATGATCCTTGGGTTCTTTGGTTTTTACTTATTATCCCAATATCTTCTATTATTTACTTCTTTTTTTACAAGAAAAAAAACGAACATATTAGTATATCAAGCATACGCTTTTTTGAAGGTATCTCTGATAAATGGACCAAATTTTTTCAGCATTTTAGCTTCATCACAAAACTAATAGGGATTAGTTTACTAATTATTGCCATGGCAAGACCTCAAATTCCTATTGAAGCTCACTCTGAAACTGAACTATTTAAAGAGGGAATTGATATTGTAATATCAATGGATGCGTCAGGAAGTATGCTGGCAAAAGATTTTTCACCCAACCGTTTTGAGGCATCTAAAGATTTAGCCAAAGAATTTGTTAAAGACAGAGTAAATGATAGAGTAGGCTTAGTAATTTTTGAAGGTGAAGCTTATACTCAGTGTCCCTTAACATCTGACAGAGAAATATTAATTGAATTAATTGAATCTGCAGAACAGGGTATAGTAGAACAAGGAACTGCTATTGGCATGGGCCTTGCAACTGCTGTTAACAGACTTAGGGAAAGTGAAGCTCCTAGTAAAGTAATTATTTTACTTACAGATGGAGTAAACACACATGGGAAAATACACCCGTTAAATGCAACTGAAATTGCTAAACAATTTAATGTAAGAGTCTACACTATTGGTGTAGGTACTAATGGAAAGGCTAAAACACCAGTAGCTATTGACCCATATACAGGAAGATATATCTACGATTTAGTAGATGTTGAAATTGATGAAAAAACACTCATGAAAATTGCTAGCGAAACAGGTGGAAAATATTTTAGAGCTACAGACAACAATAAGTTAAAAGAGGTTTACAAAGAGATTAATGAACTAGAAAAAGCTAAAATTAAAACCATTGAATATGATATTGACCTGCCAGAAAAAGCTAATATTTTTATATTATTTGGATTAGCATTATTATTAATTGAGTTTATTATTTCTAAATACTTTATACCAAGTATTTCATGAAAATTAATAAAAAGAAATATTATTCTAAAACATCTAACTCTATAGTTACACTATTGATTTTAGAACTATTATTTTGGACTGCAATCATCTCTGTCTATCAATATCTCACCTTAAATGTCAGTGAATTTAGAATAGAGCATCCTAAAGTACTTTGGCTATTAATTTTACTCTTTTTACTAAATGCTATTTGGGTTAAAAATAAAATATGGAAGAAAAAAGCCATAAATAAATTTGCAAAACTATCAACTTTAAGTAAAATATTTAATGGTTTTTCTAATAACAGATCTACTTTTAAATATATATTATTTAGGTTGGCAATTGGTATGTTAATTATAGCCGCCTCCAATCCTCAATATGGTGAAAATGAAAGAACTGTAGCATCTAAAGGAATAGACATTATGATTGCATTAGACATCAGTAAAAGTATGATGGCAGAAGATATTATTGATGAATACAACAGATTAGATATTGCAAAACTATCCATTGGTAAATTAATGAATGAACTACGTGGAGACCATGTTGGAATTGTAGTATTTGCAGGAGAAGCATATAAACAACTTCCTCTGACACCAGATTATCAAGTTGCCAAGCTATTTTTGAAAAATATTGGGACCGATATGATATCATCTCAAGGTACCGATATAGGTAATGCCATTGAGCTTTGTATGAGTTCTTTTAGCGATGAAAGAAAAAATAATAAAGCAATAGTTATTATTTCTGATGGTGAAGATCATGAAGAGATGGCTGTTAAAGCTGCGAAGGAAGCTACTGAAGAAGGGGTGGTTATATGTACAGTCGGGATGGGATCAGAAAAAGGAGTTCCAATCCCTATTGTAAGAAATGGAAAAAAAATAGGAATTAAAAAAGATAAAGATGAATCGACAGTATTAACAAAATTAAACGAAGAAAACTTAATTCAAATAGCTCAAGCTGGAAATGGCACCTATACTAAAACGAGAGGACTTAATTTAAATTTAAGAAAGATTCTTGACAGAATAAATGAAATCGAAAAATCAACTTTAAAAAAAGATAGATACTCTACATATGATGACCAATTTCAATGGTTTCTTCTACCGGCATTATTGTTATTACTTTTAGATTTTATGATATTTGAAAAAAGAGGAAAGATTGACGACCAAATTGTACTATTTAAATGAATAATTTAATAAAATATCATACTGTTTTAATTTTAAAACTTCTTGTTTTTGGTTCTTTTTATAGCCAATCAATTGAGAGTAGACTTATTCTTAAAGAAGGTAATAATTCTTATAAAAAAGGGGATTTTAAAAACTCCTCAAATAGTTATATTAAATCAATAGCAGAAGATCAAAATAATTTAGATGCCATTTATAACAATGGTAATTCTTACATGATGTCTGGTGATTTTAAAGGAGCAAGAGAAAACTTTAATAATTATATTTCTAAATCTAAGAGCAAAACTGACAAAGCAAAAGCCCACTATAATATTGGAAATTCATATTTAACTCAGTATGCAAAAGAAACAAAAGAAGGTGGTCAACCACCTAGTGAATATTTGGAAAGTGCTGTTAATGAATATAAAAAATCATTGAGACATAACCCAAAAGATAGTGATGCAAGATATAATTTATCCTATGCATTAAAAATGATGCAAAACCAACAGAATAAAGACCAGGATAAAAAAGACCAAGATAACAAGGACCAGAATAAGAAAGATCAAGATAAGAAAGACCAAGAAAAGAAAGACCAAGATAACAAAGACCAGGATAAGAAAGATCAAGATAAGAAAGACCAAGAAAAGAAAGACCAAGATAACAAAGACCAGGATAAGAAAGACCAAGATAACAAGGACCAAGAAAAGAAAGACCAAGAAAAGAAAGACCAGGATAACAAGGAC
>NYYE01000004.1 GCA_002686655.1 Crocinitomicaceae bacterium
ATTTATAGAAGTATTTGGTAAAATTAATTTCATATCCCACTGAATTTTTATCCGTATTTACCCATGATTTTGGAAGATGAGGTTTAACTTCTCTATTAAAGTAATCTTCAATATTATCACTTAAAGGAACTCTTTCGTTATCTCTTAATTTAGTATTCGGTTTTGGATTACCTTTTTTATCTTTTACAATGTTTCCATCATTATCTACTAATGGTTGTTCGATTGTTAGTTTAGTATATCCGAAAAACTGATTATCATATATTTTGGAGTTTTTTGTTTCTTTAAAATCAGAGTAAAGTTTTACTATATCATCCATATGATCTGTATCAATCTCTTTTCTTTTTTCCCCTAATTTCTTTTTCATTACCTTGAAATATGATTCCCCGTTTATTAACTGAATTTTACCCTTTCTATTTTCATCTTTTTTATTAGTTACTATCCATATATAAGTTGTAATACCTGTATTAAAAAAAAGATTATTTGGTAACGATATTATACACTCTAACCAATCATTTTCAATTATCCATTTTCTTATTTCAGATTCACCACTTCCACTATCTCCAGAAAACAATGGAGAACCATTAAATACCACTCCAATTCTAGAACCTTGAGTTTCCATTTTAGAAATCATATGTTGAAGAAATAATAAAGAACCATCACTAACTCTTGGTGTTCCTACACTAAATCTACCTCCATATTCTTCGGATTCATTTTTAATTTGTTTTTGTTCTGACTTCCAACTTACTCCAAAAGGTGGGTTAGTAATCATATAATCAAACTTTCTATTTCCATCTCCATATTGGTCATTAGTTAATGTACTACCTAATTTAATATTGTCAGGTTGTTCATCAGTAATTAAGAAGTCTGATTTACAAATCGAATAAGTTTGAGGGTTTAACTCTTGTCCAAATAAGTTAATATTTGAAGGGTTGATTTGAGTATTATCTCTTAACCAATCTTTACCAATAGTCAACATACCTCCTGTACCACAACAAGGATCATATACTGAAAGAATTTTATTTGGTTGATTGAGTTTATCTCTATCAGTTGAGAATACTAATGAAACTAATAATTTTACAACATCTCTTGGAGTATAATGTTCTCCACTTGTTTCATTACTCATCTCTGAAAACTTTCTTAATAGTTCCTCAAAGATTTGTCCCATTGTGTGATTGTCAACTACATCTGGATGTAAATTGATGTCTGTAAATTTTTCTACTAAAAGATAAAGTTTATCGTTAGAATCTAGTTTATCAATGTGTTTTTGAAGTCCAAAATTCTGAATGATATCTTGAACATTTGAAGAAAAACTACTTAAGTAGTCATAAAAATTTTCTGATAATTTCCCTGGTTCTTGTTTTAATCTAATCAAATCATATCTTGAATAGTTAGAAAATTTAATTCCTAATTTAGAATGAATAACTCGTGAAGTATCGTCAAATTTATCTTTGTATTCTGTATGAATTTTAATAACATCATCCTTCTTTTCCTCTAACACACAATCTAACCTTCTTAATACTACAAAAGGTAAAATTACATCTCCATATTCGTGTTGTTTGAATAATCCTCTTAATACATCATCACACACATTCCATATAAAGGAAGATATTTCGTTATGGTTTTTCATTTATAATTTTTTTTCAAAGGTATGAATATTAGTAATCAATTATATTTGGAAAAATACAACAATAATATAATATGAAATACTGGAAATTATTAGGACATGAGAGTGAACCAAAAGGGGTTGGAAAGATCATGTCAATATGTTTGTTTATAGTACTTCTAAATGGTTACCTTCTTGAAGGTTTCATTGATCATTATATACTAGATATCATATCATACACGTGTGTTGGTGTGTTTTTTATACTACTTGTATACAATTTTATCAGAAAATAAAGAGTTCAGAAATCGTTCTAACTACTTGATAATCAAGTACTTATCACTCAACTGTAACAGATTTGGCTAAGTTTCTAGGCTGGTCAACATTACATTCTCTTAATAGTGCAATATGGTAGCTCAGTAATTGTAATGGAACTGTTGCCAATAACGGTACCAACAATTCATCACATTTGGGAATTTCTATATAATGATCTGCAATTTTCTTTACTTCCTTATCTCCCTGAGTTACAATAGCGATAATTTTTCCCTTCCTAGCTTTGACTTCCTGAATATTAGAAACAATTTTTTCATAACTAGAATCCTTGGTAGCAATTACAAAAACAGGCATTTCTTCATCAATTAATGCAATTGGGCCATGTTTCATTTCTGCAGCTGGATAACCTTCAGCATGAATATAGGATATTTCTTTGAGCTTAAGAGCTCCTTCCAGTGCTAAAGGGAAATTGATACCTCTTCCTAAATAAAGGGCATTGGTTGATTGATAATAAATTTTGGCAATCTTTTCAATAAGATCATTCTCCTTTAATACTGTCTTTAACTTATCGGGAATAGCTTTCATTTCAACTAAAAGCCTATTAAATCTTTTATTGGTAATGGTTCCTTTTCTTCTACCAATCATCATAGCCATAAGGGTCAATATAGTGACCTGTGCAGTAAAAGCTTTGGTGGATGCAACCCCTATTTCAGGACCGGCATGTGTGTAAGATCCACAATCAGTTTCTCTAGAAATTGAGCTGCCTACAACATTACATATCCCCATAAGTGTAGCTCCTCTTTCTTTGGCCAATTTTAAAGCTGCTAGGGTATCTGCAGTTTCCCCTGACTGAGAAATAGCAATAACAAAATCATCTTCACCGATAATAGGATTTCTATACCTAAATTCTGAAGCATATTCAACTTCTACAGGTATTCTAGCTATTTCTTCCAATAAATATTCCCCCACTAAACCAGCATGCCAAGATGTCCCACAAGCAACAAAAATTAATCTCTTAGCATTTATTAATTTTTCTTCATAATCTAGTATGCCACCTAAAGCCACTTTACTTTTAGAAATACTAATTCTTCCTCTCATTGAATCTTTAATAGACTGAGGCTGTTCGTAAATTTCTTTTAGCATAAAGTGGTCATATCCTCCTTTTTCAAGGGCTTCCAAATGCATTTCTAGTTCTTGTATGTAAGGTGTTTTTTCCTGATTGGCGATGGTCTTTAATTTTAAACCATTTGTTAAACTTATTTGAGCTATTTCACCATCTTCCAAATAGACTACATTTTTAGTATATTCTATTATAGGTGTTGCATCAGATGCACAAAAATATTCTTCTTCTCCTATACCTACCACCAAAGGACTAGATTTTCTAGCGGCAATTAATTCGTTGGGGTTGTCACTATTTATTATGACAATTGCATAAGCTCCAATAACTTCATTTAAGGCAATTCTGACCGCATCAAATAAGTCATATTTGCTATTCTTGTGAATTTCTTCAATTAAATGAACCAGCACCTCTGTATCTGTTTCACTTTCAAATTGATGTCCTCTTTGCTCAAGTTCCTCCTTGAGGATAGCATAATTTTCAATTATACCATTATGAACTAAGCTAATTTTTTTATCTCCTGATTGATGTGGATGAGCATTAATATCATTAGGAAGTCCATGTGTAGCCCATCTAGTATGTCCTATGGCAAGTTTTCCTTTAGTATCTTTATTAGCTGCAAAATCAATTAAGTCTTGGACTTTACCTTTTTGTTTAAAAACATTAACTTTTTTACTATTGTGAATAGCTACACCAGAGCTGTCATAACCTCTATACTCAAGCCTTTGAAGACCCTTTATTACTATTTCGTAAGCATTTTGAGGTCCAATGTAAGCAACTATACCACACATAAAAGTTTAATATTTAGAATATGAAATTATAATTTTTGCTTTGTCTTTTTTTGTGGAATTAATTCCATTTAAAACGACTCTATTAGCAGTTATTCCATTCCCATTAGGGATTATTTTAATAGTATCATTGATTATTTTCTCTGCTAAAATTTCATTCACGTGTCTTGTGATATCGAATCTGTAGTTTTTATTTAAAGCATCGTAATTGCCACCTTGACTTCCTTCAAATAAATCAGGTAAAAACTCATAATCACCATTATTATTTTTTCTTGATATAAATAAACTTGTTGGAGATGAATACTCGTCATAAAGATAATCTTCGAATGGTAAAATAATTTCTGCTTTATTAGCCATTATATTTTTGCCAATTAAAGAATCTAGTTCAGGAATAGTTATTCTTCCATTAACACCACCCAAAGCTTGAACATAGAATTGATTTCTTCCTAAAAGAGGTTGATTGACAGCTTCTTCCACAGCGGTTCCCGAATAATCATGATTAACAGCATGATAATAAGCACAATTAGAATTAATATTAAAATCAAAATCTAATGTATCGTGTTCGGAAGCAATGCCAGAAGTATCTCTATAAAACAATCTAATTCTTGAAAAAGAATTGGTAAGGTTGATATAATAAAGTCCTCCATTTACATTATTTGGAGCTGAAATTTTAATTCCTTTAAAGAAAGACAAAAATTCGTTATCTCCATCATTACCGTTTAAAGTACTATTACCAGACTCATTGACAATAGGTAATGCAAACTCGTTAACATCTAAAGTAATTCCAAGTATGGCTTCATTTACTAGAAAACCAGAAAAATAACCTGGGAATAAGGGATTGGCTTTAATGCTACCAGCAGTTGATATATTTACTCCTTTTGTTGTTAGAGACTGATTATTGTAATAAGATGAATCTTTATAAAAGTCTTCATCTAAAATTTCAACATTAAATTCTTGTTCATTTATATCTCCATAGTAACCATCTATAGCTAAATACAATACTGCAGAATCTATGACAACATCATCTATGGTCCCATCTTGAGGAATGAAATCATAGGCTTGCTCTAACCTTATTTGAGTAAAAATGGAAGAATTTACTTCGCCAAATACAGGGTCAATATAGTTTCCTAAGAGACTTGGCCCATTTAATTCATCAGTCTTGATACTATCTGCATATACAGAGAAGGTGTTTAAATCAAAAGTATCAGAAAATATAGCTTCTAAAGTATTTGAATCTGGATTTATTTCTAACCCAAATTCATTGTTTTTTTCGCAGGAGCTAACTATTGCAATTGTAGCAGCTGCAAATAGAAGTAAGAATAAGGATTTACGATAAAAAGTTAAGTAATTACTATACCAGAACTCCATTTTCACTAAGGACTTTATCGTAAAAATTTTGATGTGCCTCTAATGTCTGCTCTTCATCATGATATTCAAGGACTGATTTATCGGTTTTTTTAATTAAATCCAATAGACCTTCGTCAATATCGGGACTACCATGAGACACAGCATCACTCCATTGAATACCAATTTCGTGTAATTTGTTTACGTCTGCTAAACCATTCAAATTTAATTCACGAGTAGGTAATTCATCAAAATCTAATTTAGTGGGTAGATCTTTAGAAAATTTAAGCTTTTCGTCATGCTTGTAATGAGTATATATGATTTTAGCATTTGAAAAATGAGGATCATTTTTATAAACAGATTTTAAATACACAGGCATTAAAGCAGTCATCCATCCATGACAATGAACAATATCAGGCATCCAACCTAATTTTTTCACTGTTTCTAAAACACCTCTACAGAAAAACATGGATCTTTCATCATTATCCTTGAAATATTTTCCATCTGCACCTTTGAAAATAAATTTCTTTTTAAAATACTCTTCATTATCTATAAAATAAACTTGAATTCTAATTTGGGGAATTGAAGCTACTTTAATTATAAGAGGATGATCATAGTCATTTACAATTAAATTCATTCCTGAGAGCCTGATTACCTCATGTAATTGGTGTCTTCTTTCATTTATCACACCAAATCTAGGCATGAAAATTCTTATTTCTTTGTTAGACTCATGAACACCTTGAGCAACCTTTCTAACGAAATTGGATATTTCTGATTCTATTAAAAATGGGTTAATTTCTTGAGTAACGTAAAGTATTTTGCTTTTTTCCATAACTACTGATCTCCTTCATAAAGAATTGAGGTACAAAAATATAAAAAAAAAACACATAAACCCAACATTTACAGTAGCTTTAGCACAGTTTTATATCTTATGCAAATAGTACATAAAATAGATGATTTAAATAAAGCTTTAGCATTAAAGTTTAGTAAAATAATTGGCTTTGTTCCAACAATGGGGACTTTACACAATGGTCATCTTTCATTAATAAGAGCAGCTGGTAAAAAATCAAACTTTATAATAGTTTCTATTTTTGTAAATCCAACTCAATTCAATAACAAAGAAGATTTAGAGAGCTATCCATTTAATTTAGAAAAAGATATTGCTATTCTAAAAAAAGAGAAAGTTGATTTGCTTTTTGTTCCTGAGTATTCAGAATTATATGCGGAAGAAATTCCTGTAAATACTACTTTTAATGAATTAGAAAATGTATTAGAAGGGAAGCATAGAAAAGGACATTTTAAAGGAGTTTTAAGAGTACTCAACATCTTTTTTAAACTTCTAAAACCTAATTTTGTTTTTTTTGGTGAGAAAGATTATCAGCAATACCTAATTGTTAAGCAATTTACCTCACTATTTTTTAAAAATATTGAGATTGTCCTCTGTCCTACTATTAGAGAAGAAAATGGTTTAGCAATGAGTTCTAGAAATTCAAGATTAGATTTAAAATACCTAAATCAAACTCATAAATTATTCGAAGTTTTACTTTTTTGTAAAAATAATTTTGAATTATCTAAAAGAGAATATTTAGAAAAAATATGTTTCAAAAAAATTTCTAGTTTTTCTCATCCTGAATATTTTGAAATTAGACAGTCTAACGATTTACGGAATACTGGATCTAGCGATCAAAAGTGGAGAGCATTTACTGCCACAAAATTCGGTAGTGTAAGGTTAATTGATAATATTGCACTGAATTAGTTCCAATAATGAAAACCAAGTTGATTAAATTTTTTAAGATTTCTTTACCCATAGCTATTGGATTGTACCTCACTTGGTATTTTATTTCTAATTCAACAGATGTTGAAAAAGAATATTTTGTTCAATCTCTTTCTGAAGCAAACTATGGTTGGATTTTTTGTGCACTTACAATTGCTTTTTTAAGTCATTTAAGTAGAGCATACAGATGGAAATACTTGCTAGAAACATTAGATATTAAACCAAAATTAAGCCTTATGTATCACAGCGTTATGATTGGATACATTATTAATCTAACTATTCCTAGATCTGGAGAATTAGCTAGAGCTGGATATTTCAGTAGATATCAAAAAACTAAATCTGATCAAGTATTTGGAACTATTGTAGTTGAAAGAGTTGTAGATTTAATAATGTTTGCTTCCGTTTTTTTAATTGCTTTTTTCCTTCAATCTGATCAAGATAAATTTCAAGAACTTAGACAAATGGGGGATAGCTCATCCAATCCTTTAGTATTACCCATTTTTTTATTGATTATTTCTGTTGTTTCCATCATAGTCATTAGTATTAAAAAAATAAGAGATAAAGCATTGAATTTTTTAAAGGGAATTTATCAAGGAGCAACAACCATACTGAAACTAAAAAACAAATTAGCTTATATATTACATACGTTATTTATATGGACAGCATATATAGCTATGCTATGGATTACAGCTATGGCTTTACCCGATTTACAAGATATTAATATCAATGCAATTTTCGCTTGTTTTATTGCTGGAACTATTGCAATTGGTGCCACCCCTGGAGGAATTGGTCTTTATCCAATAATGGTTGCTTCCGCTTTAACTCAACTTTATGGATATGACGGACAAGTGGCCAAATCATTTGGCATGTTAATGTGGTCTTCCCAAACTATTTTTATGGTACTACTAGGAGTGATATCTTTAATAGCTATTAAGAAAGAAAATTAATCTTCTATTTTAGGAAGACTTATACCCAGTTCATCTAATTGACTTTTGTCAATTTTTGAAGGTGCTTCAATCATCACATCTCTTCCTTGATTATTTTTTGGAAATGCTATAAATTCTCTAATGTTTTCTTTACAACCAAATAACGTACAAAGTCTATCGAAACCAAAGGCAATACCTCCGTGTGGAGGAGCCCCATATTCAAAAGCTTTCATTAAAAACCCAAACTGATTTTCAGCTTCTTCTTTAGAAAATCCTAATATTTCAAACATTTTTTCTTGAATATTTCTATCATGTATCCTGATAGAACCACCCCCAACTTCAACACCATTTATAGAAAGGTCATAAGCATTGGCTCTTACTTTAGAGGGATCAGAATTAAGCATTTTTAAATCTTCACTTTTCGGTGATGTGAATGGGTGATGCATGGCATGATAAGAATTGGTTTCTTCATCTTTTTCCAAAAGAGGAAAATCAACTACCCAAATTGGTTTGAAAACCCTTGGATCTCTAAGTTCAAGGCGCTCTCCCATCAATAATCTTAATTCATTCATTTGTTTTTGAACAATTGCTTTATCTCCACTTAGAATTAAAATTAAATCACCAGGATTAGAGTTACACTTTTCAGCCCATTTTTTTAAAGTATCAGCATCATAAAATTTATCTAATGAAGATTTAAAACTCTGATCTTTGTTATATTTTACATAGACCAATCCTTTTGCTCCTATTTGTGGTCTTCTTACCCAATCTGTAAGTTCATCAAGTTTCTTCCTTGAATATTCAGCGGCATTAGGAATGTTAATTCCAACAATAGCTTCAGCTTGATCAAACACATTAAACCCTTTACCTTTTGCTAAATCATCGATGTAGTTTAGAGACATGTCAAACCTAATGTCAGGTTTGTCAGAACCATATTTTTCTATGGCATCATCATAAGTAATTAATGGAAAAGAATTTTCAAATTCAATGTTTAAAATTTTTCTAAAAAGATATTTTATTAAACCTTCAAATGTATTTATTACATCTTGTTGATTAACAAATGCCATTTCACAGTCAATTTGAGTGAATTCGGGCTGCCTATCCGCTCTTAAATCTTCATCCCTAAAGCATTTTACAATTTGATAATATCTATCAAATCCACTTACCATTAATAGTTGTTTAAATGTTTGAGGAGATTGAGGCAGCGCATAAAATTGTTGCTTATTCATTCTACTTGGCACCACAAAATCTCTAGCTCCTTCAGGTGTGGATTTAATAAGATATGGAGTTTCAATTTCTAGAAAATTATTCTTGTCCAAGAAATTTCTAGTCTCCATACTCATCTTACTTCTTAAAATAATATTATTTTGAAGTGGACCTCTTCTTAAGTCAAGAAATCTGTATTTCATTCTTAATTCCTCCCCACCATCAGTTTCATCTTCAATTGTAAATGGTGGAGTTTTAGCTTCGTTAAGAACTTTTAATGAACTAACTTCTATTTCGATTTCACCAGTCTTTAATTTAGAATTTTTACTACTTCTTTCTTTAACTTTTCCCTCTACTTCAATTATCCATTCTCTATTAACTTTCCTTGCTTTTTCACATAATTCTTTGTTAAAATTTTCATTAAATGCCAATTGTGTAATACCAAATCTATCTCTTAAATCAATAAAAGTCATACCGCCAAGATCTCTAGATTTTTGAACCCATCCACATAATTTAACCTTAAGATCTAAATTTTGAATTCTTAATTCCCCATTGTTGTGTGTTCTATACATTTTTTTTAATAAATGAGATTATTTTTCTAATTCTAATAATGCTATTTTCACATCACTATCTTTGAAAGTACTAATAATGTACCTTGATTGATCTGAATAGTAATAGCTACTAAGTTCTATTTTAAGACTCCATTCTAAGTCATTTATGGTGTTATTATCAAATACTGCTATGTCTTTATTTATTTTTTTTAAATACTTTCTAACTTCGTTATTTTGCACTTTAAAATTATAGTAAAATTCTTTAACATTTTCAAAATTTGAAATAGGATATTTTTCATAGTAATTAAAGCAAAAATCTCTCCACTTTCTAGTGTATATTATTTCGTTGACTTGATCATTATATTTAGAAGTATCAATAGGAGAATAAATATTTGGAAGAATTCCTCCCCTAAATTTATTATTTTTCAAAGAATCAATTTGAGTAAGCTCACCACTTTCTATACGTTCAAATAGGTCATTATCATAGTCAATAGTATCACCATATGGTTTTTGAATACATTTTCCAGATGGAGTATAATATCTTGATGTTGTAATTCTAAGTTCTGACGAATCAGGTAATAATAGAGGTTGTTGAACCAGACCTTTCCCAAAAGTTCTTCTTCCTAATATGAGTCCTCTATCATTGTCTTGAATGGCACCACTAACTATTTCACTTGCTGAGGCTGTTGAACTGTTAACAAGTATGATTAATTTACCATTTTCAAAAAGGCCTTCTGATCTAGAAAAGAATGTTCTTTTTTTTGAATGGGCACCTTCAGTGTAAACAATAAGTTTATTTTTTTTTAAAAACTCATCAGCAACATTTATGGCTTGATGTAAATATCCCCCTCCGTTAAATCGAAGGTCAAGAATCAGACTTTTCATCCCCTTTTTTATAAGAATATTTAGAGCCTTTTTGAACTCTATATGTGTGGAATTAGAAAAGGAACTTATTTTTATATATCCAATCTCGTTTTTAAGCATTGTAAATGCAGGAATTGATTTAAGTGGAATGGATCCTCTTATTATATTTTTGATCTCAATATTTTTATTGGGCTTAAGAATAGATAGTTTAACAGCGCTTCCAACAACCCCCTTAAGCTTTTTGAGTACGTCTTCGTTTGTAAGATTAATACCTGCTACATTTTCATCATCAATAGTAATAATCCTATCTCTTTTATTAATGTTTACAGACTCTGATGGACCACCATCAATAACATCAACAACTGTTAAGGTATCGTTATATATCATGAACCTAATTCCAATTCCTCCAAAATGACCAACTAAAGATTCATTGAGCCTTTGTCTTTGGTTAGCAGGTATATATGAGGAGTGTGGATCTAAATCTTTTAGTATATTATTTATTGAATTTTCAGATAGTTTTTCAATTTCTAAAGAATCAACATAGTTGTTTGCCAAATGCTCTAATACGATATCTATATTAGACCAATTATTACTATTTTCAGAAGACAACATTTCACTGTGTTTAATCCCTATCCAATAAGTTGTAGCAGAAAAAACACCCGTGAACAGTAATGAAATTAATAATAAGAGTTTAGAACTATTTTTCAATTTCAAGAAATATTTATATGATCTATTTTTACACCAGCATTTTCAAGAAATTGTAAACCAGTTGTGTCTTTATAATTTTTTAAATAAACCAGTCTTTTAATACCTGATTGATGAATTAATTTAGCACATTCTTTACAAGGAGAGAGTGTTAGGTATAGGGTGGCATCTTCACAAGAATTTGTGCTTTTAGCAACTTTTAAAATAGCATTAGCTTCAGCATGTAGTACATACCAATTGGTATTACCTTCAGAGTCTTCACAATTATTATCAAAACCTGATGGAGTACCATTAAAGCCATCAGAAATTATCATATTATTTTTTACAATAATAGCTCCAACTTTTTTCCTTTTGCAATGGGATAATTCTCCCCATTCTTTAGCCATTTTTAAATAGGCAATATCATATTTTAGTTGTTTTTCAATAACCTAGAGTATTAGTACCGAAGGTGGGAATCGAACCCACACGCCCTAAGGCACACGAGTTTGAGTCGTGCGCGTCTACCAGTTCCGCCACTTCGGCAAGTGAGGTGCGAATTTACTCTATGTTTTTATACTGGCAAAATAATTTAATATTTATCGAAAATCGGTTACATTTGCAACCCGAATGTCACATAGAGTTAAAATATTAGCATGTTCTGCATCCCAATCTTTAGCTGCTCAAATAGCAAAAAGCTATGGCCAATCCTTAGCAGATGTTGAGCTACAAAAATTTAGTGATGGAGAATTTGGTGTATCTATAAAAGAAACTGTTAGAGGGTGTGATGTTTTCATTATTCAAAGTACTACTCCTCCACAAGAGAATCTCATGGAGATGCTTTTGATGATAGATGCTGCTAAAAGAGCTTCGGCACATAAAATAGTGGCAGTATTACCATATTTTGGTTGGGCTAGACAAGACCGAAAAGATCAGCCAAGAGTTGCTATTGGAGCTAAACTTGTAGCCAATATGTTAGTAACTGCAGGAGTTGATAGAGTGATGACTATGGATTTACATGCTGATCAGATTCAAGGATTTTTTGAGGTTCCTGTTGATCATCTTTATGCCTCAACTCTTTTTGCTCCATATTTGAAATCTAAGAAATTAGAAAATCTAATTATTGCGGCTCCTGATGCTGGTGGATCAAAAAGAGCCAATGCGTATGCTAAATTTTTAAAAGTTGATTTAGCTCTTTGTTACAAGCAAAGGAAGAAAGCAAATGAAATTTCAAATATGACAATAATTGGTGATGTTAAAGGAAAAGATGTAGTTATTATAGATGACATGATTGACACCGCAGGTACTTTAACAAAATCTGCTCAACTTTTTATGGATTATGGAGCAAGTTCTGTTTCAGCTTGTTGTACTCATCCAATTCTTTCTGGACCTGCACATGAAAGAATAGAAAATAGTATACTAAAAGAACTAATTGTTACAAATACAATAGAACTTAAAACAAAAAATTCAAAAATAAAAGTGCTTTCTGTTGCTGATCTCTTCTCTGAGGTAATGAAGCAACATATTAATTTCAATTCTATTAGCAAACATTTTTTGTTTGGCAACTAACTAAATAAATACAAAAACAAATAAATACAATTATGAAAACAGTATCATTGAGCGGTTCACCAAGAGTGAGCGTAGGGAAAAAAGGTGCTACAAGCCTTAGAAAAGAGGGAAGGATTCCTTCAGTTGTTTATGGCGGAAAAGACCAAGTTCATTTTTCAATTTCAGAAAATGACGCCAAAAAATTAGTATTTACACCAAATGTCTATTTAATTGAATTAGATATTGATGGTAAAAAATCTAATGTAATTTTACAGGAAACACAAATTCATCCAGTCACGGACAGAGTTATTCATTTGGATTTTTTAGAAATTTCAGACGATGCTCCATTTAAATTAAGCTTGCCTGTTAAGTTAGAAGGATTTGCTAGAGGGGTTAGAAATGGTGGTAAGCTTAATCAAAATTTTAGAAAACTTAGAGTGTTTGGACTTGCTAAAGACATGCCAGATGCGGTAAGTATAGACATCACTCCAATTAAAATTGGCGATAAAGTAAGAGTTACTGATCTAAGTGTTCCGGGACTAAACTTTTTAGACCCTAAAAATGCTGTTGTTGTAGGAGTTCAAACAGCAAGAGTTATAATTGAAGAGGAAGAAGAGGAAGAAGAAGAAGGTTCTGAAACAGCAGAAGGAGAAGGAGGGGATAGTAAAGAATCTTCAGATGATAAAGCTCCAGAAGAAACAAAAAAAGATGAATAAATTAACCACCCAATCTTGAAATTTTTGATTGTTGGGCTTGGTAATCCTGGTGTAAAATATGACAACACCAGACATAATATAGGATTTAAGGCATTAGACTATGTTGCAAAACAGACTGATGCCTTATTTGTTTCTTCTAAATATGGTGAAATAACATCTTTTAAATATAAAGGAAAATCTGTTTTTTTACTTAAACCTAATACTTACATGAATTTAAGTGGAGGGGCTGTAAATTACTGGTTAAAAAAAGAAAAAATATTGTCTAGTAATTTACTTATAGTAACTGATGATTTAAATCTTAGATTTGGGAAATTAAGATTGAAAACCAACGGATCTGATGGTGGTCATAACGGGTTAAAAAGCATACAAGAAGTATTAGGGACAACTAAATATCCACGGCTCAGAATAGGAATAGGGAATACTTTCTCTAAAGGAAAACAGGTAGATTATGTTTTGGGTAGTTGGACAGAAGAAGAAATAATTATTTTAGATAAAAAGTTAAAAACTATAAATGATATGATATTAAGTTATTGCTTTAATGGAATTAATAATACCATGAACTTATTTAACAATAAATAATATTAATTTTAGATAAAATATATAAAATGAAAAAAATAATAATTATAATGATTGTTTTGAGTTTTGGATTAAACTCAAGCATAAATAGCCAAAAGAAAGTTGCCTTAACAAGTTTTTGGGTTTCTAAACATATAGGATTTGAACAGATCGGAGGAAGTGCAAGTCTAGTTGCGGCAATAGCTTCTTTAAGTGAAGATCCAAATTTTAATTTACAACCAGTACTAGATAATTTCTATAAAACTTTTACAGAAGATTATTCTGAAAACTTTCCTTTTGAATTAATGTCTGAGGAAGATGTTATTAAAAGACCAGAATATATAGCTTATGAAGGACGATTTAATGAGGATAAGGATGCAGATCGAAGTAAGTTGTTCCAGCGTTATTTAACTCCAGAGGGATATAAACCATTGGTAGAATCTTTATTTAAAGGAGAAAAAAGTAATCAAATGCAAATGATAAAAATGTTCAATGATGCTGATGGTGTTATGTTTGTGTCAATGGGGTATGAATTTATTAAAAAGACGGTACCTTTTACAGCAGGTGTAAGAGCTTTTGTCCGAATTAAGTTGTGGAATAAAGAAGGTAAAAAAGTATTTGCAATCAATGAGTATGGTATCTCAAAGAAATCTGTTGGTATTGTTGGTGGAATCCCTTTAATGAAGCCAGAAAAACTACTCCCTTTGTGTGAAAGTGCTTCTGAAAAATTAGTTTCAGACTTATCTAAAAAAATAGGTAAGGTATCTAAGAAGGCCGCTAAAAAATTATAGATTTTTAAAACAAGCCGTGTAATTCGGCATCTACTTTTGAAATAATTTTTCCAAAATCCTCCTGGTTTTCGTTGAAGTTGTTATTATCTACATCTATTATCAGGAGTTTACCTTTGTCATAAGTAGAAATCCATGCTTCATATCTTTCGTTAAGTCTTTTTAAATAATCTAATCTTATACTTTCTTCATATTCTCTTCCTCTGGTTTGAATATTATTGACAAGTTTAGAAACAGAAGCTCTAAGGTAAATTAATAGATCTGGTGCTGAAACAAATGACTCTATTAAATTAAAAAGGCTAAAATAATTTTCAAAATCACGAGTGGTCATTAAACCCATGGAATGTAGATTAGGCGCAAAAATATAAGCGTCTTCGTAAATTGTACGGTCTTGAATAACTGTTTTAGAACTATTTCTAATTTCTTGAGTTTGTGTAAATCTGCTATTTAGGTAATAAATCTGAAGGTTGAAAGACCATCTTTGCATTTCATCATAAAAATCCATGAGATAAGGGTTGTCATCAACATCTTCAAAATGAGTATCCCAATTATAATGTTTGGCTAATAATCCAGTTAATGTAGTTTTTCCAGCCCCAATATTTCCCGCAATAGCTATATGCATTTCCTTTAAATTTTATATATCTAAAAGTAGAAAAATAGGCGTTAAAAAAAAGTAAATGTTAATAACTTTTGCCAATAATTATTTCAAGATATCAATATAGCTTGCACCAGATTTATCTTTAGATATTGCAATAATTTTATCCTGCCCATCAATTATTTTAGAGTATTTGTTACTCTTAATTAGTGTATCGATTTTGAAGTCTAAAATATTATAATTCATTATAAAATTTCCATCGTAAGCCAAAATATATTTTTCTTTTATAATGAGTCCATTTTTAGCACATAAATTAATTACATTTAGAAGAGAACCAAACTGATCAAAAACAAATATTTTTTCTCTTGTGGTTGCATACAGTAATCTGTTTTTTTCTTTAAGATTTAAGATGGGAATATCCATATTAGGAAGAATAACAGAAAGATTTCCACTTTTATAACCAATTTCAGAATAATAATTAATTTTAATAATTTCATTTACATCAAGATCATAGAGCCATATTCCGTTATCAAAATTACTATTCGAAATACAATTGGTTTGATACAGGCCTAATTCATTAAGAGAGATTTGACTTTTCTGTTGCGACAGTGTATTGTCTAAGGCTAAGATTACTCCTTGATCTTTATAAAATAATAACGGACGAAGTGGATTGCTTATGTCAATTTGTGTAATATCTCCTAATAATTTATTACTATAGTTATAGAGTATTTCTCCTTTGGAGTCATACTTGATTAAATTGTCTTTATCTATACTATATATGAATCCATATTGATCAATTTCTGAAAGCTGAGCACTTTTAAAAAATCTAAACGTACTCTCTTTAATGTTTTGTGAAAAAGTGTTACTTGAATTAATTAAAAGAATAAAAAAACTAAACAATATGGTCAATCTGTAGTATTTCATCTAAATATTTATGGTCATTATTTATTCTGGGAATTTTATTCTGCCCACCTAATTTATTTTGACTTTTTAGCCATTTATAAAAAGTATTTTTTCTTACTTCTCTAACGATTGGTTTTTTTAATGGAGAATTGTAAGCTCTTTTAGCTTTATAGTCAACATTTATTTTTTGAAGTTCAAGATCTAAAATATTATTAAATTTTTCTAAGTTATCTGGTTTTTGTAAGAATTCAATTATCCAATAGTGATAGCCAATAGATTTATCATTTTTTTCAAATTTAGGACTCAATGAAAATTCAGCAATTCTACAATCACATAATTTAGAAGTTTCTTCAATTGCTTTTTCTACATGTTGTATCATTACCTCTTCACCTGCAATATTGATAAATTGCTGAGTTCTGCCAGTAACTTTAATTTTAAACGGATTCAAAGAAGTAAAAACAATGGTGTCCTCTAATCGGTATCTCCATAACCCACCATTAGTCGTTACAACAATTTCGTAAGGTTGGTTCAAATCTACTTCATCTAAACTTAATGTTTGTGGCTGACTTTTAAACCAATTTTCCTTGGAAATAAATTCATAATAAATCCCATAATCCAACATTAGAAGCATGTCCTTATCATTATTATTGTGTTGAAGACCAAAAAAACCTTCGGTTGCATTATAGTTTTGATAGTAGTTTATATTTTTTTGGCTAATGGCTTTAAAACTTTCTTTGTAGGGTTCAATATTTAATCCACCATGCAAATAAAGTTCTAAATTTGGCCATGCTTCATGAATACTACTTAGATTATTCTTTCTTAAAATTTCGTCTATAATTACCAACACCCAAGAGGGTGTGCCTGCAATAATATGGATATCATCTTTGAAAGAATGATCAACTATATAGTTAAGTTTTTCTTCCCAATTTTTTTCAATAAGACGTTTGACTTTTTTTGGGGATCTTCTCCATTCACACCACCATGGTAAATTTTCCATAATGATGGCGGATAAATCTCCAACCTTTTGATCTTTTGTTGGAATTATTTGATTAGAACTTCCGCCAATAATTAAATGCTTTCCGGTAAATAATTTGGTATTTGGATTATTATGATAATACAAGGCTAGTAAGTCTTTTCCTCCTTTGTAATGACACTTTCTTAAAGAATCTATTGTTACGGGAATATGTTTTACTGTTCCACTTGTTGTTCCTGAAGATTGAGCAAACCACTTAATTTTCCCAGGCCATAATATATTTACTTCTCCTGACTTTTGTTTATTAATGTATGGCTCAAAATCTTTATATTTTCTAAGTTGAACTTGACTTTTAAAATCTTCAAGTTTTGAAATTGAATAGAAACTTTGTTCTATTCCAAAGACTGTAGTCTTACCAATTTTTATTAATTCTAAAAGTGTTTGATTTTGAATTTCAACAGGATACTGAATGAATTTTTTAATTTCATCCATTCTTTTATTTAAATACCAAGAGAAGAAGGTATTAGCTGAATTTCCAATTGAATTTATCATTGGAAAATAAGATTATCCAAAAAATATAAGCCCAGCAATAATAATTAAAGCAATGGATACATATATATATCCTATAATACCTGTACTACCGTGAAAATTTTTATCTGATGACATAATTTTTTTTTACAAATATATAATCATATTAGAAAATTCTTATTTCAAAAGGAAATATAGTTTGAAATTTATCTTTACTTAATTTACTATTAACAGATTTATTAAAGTTTTTGTTTAAATTTTCTATGAATTCTATTAATTCACTCTGGCTTTGTGTTTGAAAGTTTAAACTAGATAGAATTTCAAGTAACTCATCATTTTCTCTTTCTGGGTAATGAATTAATTTTATGTTTTCTTTATCAATTCCTACCTTATTTGCAGTAAAATTAATAGCGGTTTCTAAGTTTCCAATTTCGTCTACTAATTCTAAATCTAATGCTTCCTTACCTGACCAAACTCTTCCCATAGCAATTTGATGAACATCACTTTTTTTAAGTCCATCTCTTCCCTTAGCAACTTTTGAGATAAAGGTTTCGTATATTTCATCTACTCCTTTTTGAAAAATTGATAGTTCTTTTTTATCAAGTGCATCAAACATAGTAAAGGCAGCATGATCATTAGTTTCAACTCTGTCAAAAGTGATACCAATTTTATTTTTCATCATTTTTCCAAGATTAGGAATCACTCCAAAAACACCTATTGATCCAGTGATAGTGTTAGATTCAGCAAAAATTCTATCTGCCCCACAAGATATATAGTATCCTCCAGAAGCTGCAACATCTCCCATTGAAACTATAACAGGTTTTATTTCTTTAGTTTTTTCAATAGACCTCCATATAACATCAGAAGCTAAAGCACTACCTCCAGGTGAGTTTACCCTTAAGACGACAGCTTTTATAGTTGAATCATCTTTGACTTTATTTATAGCTTTAACTATGGTTGATGAACCCATACTTTCTTCAGTACTTTCACCACTTATTATATCTCCCACTGCATAAACAATTGCAATATTTCCTTTTTTCTTAGCTATTCCAGAGCCAAACTGAATAGAGTTTTTAGTTGTGCTCTTAGAAAGATATTTTTTAAATGATATTTTATTGAGTGGATCTTTTTTCTCTATTCCGATACTTTTTCTAATTATGGAGTCTAATTGATCTTCGTAAATAAGATCGTCAACAAGTTTATATTTAAGGCACCCTAGAGCATTATAACTGTAAATAGAATCAGCAATTTCGTTTAATAATTCCAAAGAAATATCTCTTGAATCTTTTATGTTATGAGTCATGTTTTTCCAAACGTCGTCCAATAATTTTTTTATCTGAAGTTTATTTTCTGGGCTCATTTTTTCATACATAAAGGGCTCAACAGCTCCCTTAAATTTATTTCCCTTTCCTCTTATTACTTGAACATCTACATCCAATTTCTCTAGAGCTTTTTTGAAAAACATAAGCTCTGAGCCCAGTCCTCTAAAATCAATCATACCTTCAGGATATAAATAAACTTTATCCGCAACACTATTTAAATAAAATGCTCCTAAAGAAAAAGTTTCTTCATATGCTAAAATAAATTTACCATCATTACTAAAATCATCTAAAGAATTTCTTAGGTTATCAATAGTTGATAATCCCATATTTACATTAGAGATTTTTAAGACTATTCCCTTTATTTTCTCATCATTCTTAGCTTTTTTGAGTATGGATGTTACTTCATGAATTCCATAACTTTTAGAAATAGGATTATTTATATTATTGGTGGTCTCAATTCCACTTCTTTCTTTTATGTTAAAATTTAAGTTCATTTCTAGGTAAGAATTCTCAGAAACTTTAAATTCTTCTTTTTGCATAAAAGAGCCAGCTACAGAAAAAATAATGATATTAATTATTAGAATTACAAATGCAGATAAAACTACGTAAGCAAAAATTGATGCCCAAAACGATCTCCAAAATGGTCTCATGATTAAATGATTTTATAATTTTGACAAAAATATGAATAATAGTTCTATTAAAATTAACAAAAGTAAAGCGATATTACATTTATTTTTGAATTACAGTTTAATACATTAAATGAAAGAAGCAAAAGCGGTAATATCACTAGGTTCAAATCTTGGTAACAAAAAGAATAATTTGGATATTGCCATAAATTTAATTGGTAAATTTTCATCTATAATTACAAAGTCTCATATTTACTATTCTGAACCTTGGGGCTATCAATCAAACAATTCTTTTTTAAATATGGGAATGATGGTAAGAACCAAATTAGAACCTTTAGATTTTCTAAAAAAACTAAAAGACATTGAAATGAAAATGGGCAGGCCTCCAAAAAAAAAAGACACTTATGAAGACAGGCTTATCGATTTAGATATATTGATATTTGGTAACTTTAAAATCAACCAAAAAGAACTTGTTATTCCCCATNCTAAAATTAAAGAGAGAAAGTTTTCATTATTAATTCTTAAAGATATTTTTGGANATAAATATATTCCAGAGTTAGATAATTCAGTAGACGAAATGTTGATGATTTGTAACGACCATTCTAATGTTGAAGTTGTTGAATAATGATTATAAATATATAGCTATTGAAGGAAATATTGGNGTTGGTAAAACTACGCTTGCAAAATTTTTGAGTAAAGAGTTTAATGGATCTATTCTTTTAGAAGAATTTACTGATAATAAATTCCTTAAAGAGTTCTATAAATCTGGAAATTATTCTTTTCAAATGGAAATGCAGTTTTTAATTGACAGAAGCTTACAAATGAATGATTTTTTTAAAAACAATCATCAATTTATATTTTCTGATTTCCACATTAGTAAAAGNCTAATTTTTTCTAAAATGAATTTAGATAATACCAGTTATAATATCATTAAAAATGNTCATTTAAATTTATTTCAGCACTTTCCAAAACCTGATGCTGTTATTTTTATAGATGGNAGTATTGAAAATATNATGGAAAATATTGATAAAAGAAATAGAAGTTTTGAGAAGAATTTTAAAAGAGAATACTTAGAAAAGCTCATCAAAAATTACAATAGTTGGATAGCTAATCAAAGTACACCTGTATTTAGAATTGANTCCAAAGNAATAAAATTAACAGATGTTGAGGAATTAAAAAATAGATTTATTTCTTTACTTAAAATCAAATATTAATCTTTTAATAGTTTAATGTTTAGCTACTTGTCAACAATTTACAGTTCCTATTTTTAGTTATCTGNGCTTTTTTTATATAAAATAAAGTCCTTATACTTGCAACAACATAAAATGAATTAAAAAAATTCTAATGAAAAGCAATAAATTTAATTTCAATAAAATTGCAATATTATCTTTGTTATTTGCAATTTTTTCAAGTTGTTCAACAATTAAAGAGTTGGAATATAACGTTACTCAAAACCCATTACATATGAAAGGTGGTGATGTAACATTACAGATAAATGGAAAATTTGTTGAGAAAGGACTTAGCCCTAAGGGGATAGCAGAAATTACTCCAATTTTCTTTTGTGCCGATGGCAATGAAATACCATTTGTTACTGAAATTTATCAAGGACCAAAGGCTGCTGGTAATGGAAAAGTGGTACCTGCAGAAGGACTGCCCTTTTCATATTCAAGCACTATTCCGTACCAAAAAAGTATGGATGAGGGAGAAGTTAAAGTGAGAATATTATTTANAATGGGAACAAAAGATCCTGTAGAATCATATAGCCCAAAAATAGCAGATGGAACTATCACTACTCCTTTGCTAATAGATTTGGATGATCATGTTATAATGTCATCTGAATGTAATTTCAANAGAACCAATTCTNTTAGTAAATCTGCTACCATTAACTTTTCAAAGGGTAAACATAATATTACATCTAGAGAAATGAGAGATTCGGATGTGAAAGAACTTCTTAGTTTTATTTCATCCTCTATGGAAGAAGATTCTAGAATTGATGTTAAGTCAATTCAAATNAGTTCTTATGCTTCACCNGAAGGAGAAGTTGATTTGAATAATAATCTTGCTCAAGATAGAGGAAATAGCGCTATGAAATTTATGATTTCTAAAGCAAAAAGAATGAAATTCAGTCCTGGTAAAGAAAAATCATTTTATAATATTTCTCCTAAGGGAGAAGATTGGGCTGGATTTAAAACAGAAGTTTCTAAAACAGATCATGAAGACAAAGAATTAATTTTAAGAGTTCTTCAAATGACATCTGATTTGAATAAAAGAGAAAAAGAAATCAGAAATATGGCTAAAACATATTCCTTTTTAGAAAAAAAGGTGTTGCCTCAATTAAGAAGATCAACTATAACAGTCAATTATGATGAGGTTGGTTATAGTGATGATGAATTGAAGGCTTTAATTGCTTCAAATCCTGATACACTGAACTTAGAAGAATTAATTCAAGCGAGTTTAAACGAAGAAGACATGAATGTTAAATTGAGAAATTTCAATAATGCTCAAAGATTGTTTCCAAATGATTGGAGAATAATGAATAATATAGGATATCTCTTGTATAATATGGGTGATATTGATGGCTCTACACAAGCTTTTGAAAAAGCACTTTCAATTACAGATAATAGCGTTGTAAGTAATAACGTTGGTGCGGTTAAACATATGAAAGCTGGTAAGTCTTCTGATGAAATTAAAACATTGTTCGAATCTTCAAATTCTACAGAATCAAAGTATAATAGTGGTTTAATTCTTATTGAAGAAGGGAAGTATGAAGAATCTATTACTTCAATGGGAGATTCCAAATCATACAATTATGCATTAGCAAATGTACTAGCAGAACATTATGATGCAGCCTCTGATGCTTTAGACGACATAAATTGTGATTGTGCAAAGTCCTATTATTTAAAAGCGATTATTGGTGCTAGAACCGCTAATACTGAGATGGTAATGGAAAATTTAAAGTCTGCTTTTGAAAAAGATGCCTCACTAAAAGATGCCGCTAAGAAAGATAGAGAATTTATTAAATTCTTCGAAAATGCTGACTTTTTGGCAATGTTCTAGACAACAGAACAATTTCAAGACATAATTAGGGAACATAAATTTATGTTCCCTATTTTTTTTCTATTTTGTATGGAAAATTTTTCCTAACTACTAATGTATTTTCAAATACTTCTTCCAATTCTTTTTTAAATAATTCTGCTCTATTATAATCTTTAAATTTACCAGAGTATAAAAATATATTTGGTGCTATATATTCATCAAATAATGTTTTTTCTGGAAAATTTGAAATAAAATTTTTACGAACTTCTCTAATTTTAGAAGTTTCCTGAGTTACATAAATTTGGATAGTATATCCTTTATATGTGCCATTTTTAGCAATATAATTACTTATAGAATCAATTCTTGAATCCTTATTTTCTATTAAGCTACCTATTTCAGATATGTAATTAATAGTTTGAATGTTAATTTGACTATCTATTTTGTTAAAACTTATAGAATCAGAGTTTAAACTGTCATTATTCGATAGCGATTTTACTTTAAGGCTGTCTAAAGCATCTTTTTTTGGATATAAAATCCAATTTTCTTGACAGTAACTGTATGAACAAAGACTAATAAATATGATAAACCAAATTTTTTTCATTTAATTTTATTAAAACAAATCTAATAAACTATTATGAAAATTTACGGCCTTTGTACTTTAGTTGTTTAGCATTTTAAACTCAAGTTGAAACAAATTATTTAGAAACATTCTAAATTAAGATATTTTGATGACAATTGTTACAACAATGTGGCCTAAATAATATTGACATATTACATTTGTCTTGCTTTTGAATGTGATATTTTAAGTAAAATTAAATGATAGATAAATACTACAATTTTTTAGGTAAATTTTTCACTACTTTATTTCTTGTCTTAATATTACTTACTAGCACTTCCCAAGATGGTGAAAAACTATTCAAAGCTAATTGTGCTTCTTGCCATCATCCAATAAAAAATGCTACAGGTCCTAAAATGCAGGGGGCTCTTCAAAAATGGCAAGATGCAGGCGAAGAAGATTTTATTTATGAATGGGTTTCAAATCCATCTAAGCTATATAACAGTGGTAAATCTAAAATGGCTAAAGCTATTTGGGATTGGTCTCCAACGGCTATGACCCCTCAGGGTCACTTATCCAAAGAAGAAGTTGAATCTATATTTACCTACGTAGATAATTACGCTCCACCAGTTGTTGCAGTTGTTGGATCTGGGGATGCAGGTGACCCTAATGCTAATGATTCTGAATCATCAGAATATTGGTGGTGGATTCTTTCCTTTTTATTAGTTTTTGTGCTCTTCGCAATTTTTGGAGTAAGAAGAGAACTCTCTGCCGCTATCGCAGCAAAAGAAGGAAGAGAAATTGATCCCACAAGAACATTTATGACTTCCATTAAAGAATGGTTATTAAGAAATTGGTTTGTTACTGTATTATTAGTTGTTGGAATTGCTCTTTTTTCAGGATTAGAAGTTTTTAATAGGGCATTTCAATTAGGAGTTTACCAAGACTATATGCCTTCTCAACCTGTTGCTTATTCTCATAAATTACACGCTGGCAAAATGGGTATTGAATGCAAATACTGCCATCATTCAGCTGAAAAGTCTAAACACGCAGGTATTCCCTCAACTAACGTATGTATGAATTGTCATGCAGTTGTTCATGAAGGAGCTCAATATGGTGCTGAAGAAATTAACAAATTACACAAAGCAGCTGGGTACAATAAAAATAAACAAGCTTACAACTTAGATAAATTTGGTAATAGAATTGAAGATCCAATAGTATGGAACAAGGCACATAATTTGCCTGATCACGTATATTTTAGTCATGCTCAACATGTTCATCCAAATACGGCTAATATAGACTGTAGACAATGTCATGGCCCTGTTCAAAACTATACATTAGGAAGAGTTTCTACCATTGATGAAGTAAATGCGTATGCTAAAACTGATGAGGGAATGGAAAAAGGGCTTATTCAGCTCACAAAACCTTTACTTACTATGGGCTGGTGTATAGAATGTCACAATAAAAAAGAGATTGATCTTACAAGTTCTGGTTATTATGAAGAAATTCATAATAGATTAAAATTAAGAGCTGATGTAAATAATAAAATTTTTGAAGATGATAAGGTAACTGTTAAAGAATTAGGTGGTTGGGAATGTGCTAAATGTCATTATTAATAAGTACTGATAATTTTAATTTATGAGCAAAACGAAGACATATTGGAAAGGTTATGATGAGAAACATCAAACACCAGAGTTTGCTGTATCTTCTAAAAAAGAATTTAAAGAGGATGTTCCGGTAGATGAATTTTTATCAACCGATGGCCTTGAAGATATGAAGACTGGAAGAAGAGACTTTCTTAAGTATATGGGTTTTAGTGTTGCTGCAGCAACACTTGCATCATGTGAGTCGCCAGTTATCAAATCTATTCCATATGCTAATAAGCCAGAAGAAATTACACCTGGCGTTGCTAACTGGTATTCAAGTTCTTATTATGATGGAAATGATTTTGCTAATGTATTAGTAAAATCTAGAGAAGGTCGTCCCATTTGGTTAAAAGGTAAAAAAGATGGATTTACTCAAGGAGGGTTAATTCCTAGAATATCAACCTCAATTTTAAATCTTTATAATAGTTCTAGAATCAATGGGCCCATTTTCAATAACAACCCAGAATCCTGGTCTAATATTGATTCTAAATTAGTAAGTAAGTTAAATGATATTGCTGCAAAAAATGGAAAAATAAGAATTATTTCAAATACTATTATTTCACCATCAACCAGAGCTGTAATCGATGAATTCATTAAAAAATATTCTTCAAGCAATAGTAATGAAACTGAGTTAGGTTGTGATATTAAACATGTAGAATACGATGTGCAATCTTATTACGGAATAAGAAAAGCTAACAAAAATATTTTTGGTGAAAACTTTATTCCAAATTACGATTTTTCTAAAGCTAAAACCATTGTTTCAATCAATTCTGATTTTATTTGTAATTGGCTTCTTCCATCAAAATTTTCTACCGACTATAGTAAGGCAAGAAAGCCAGAAAACGGATGGATGTCCAAACATTTTCATTTTGAATCCGTTCTTTCATTAACAGGTGCTAACTCTGATTATAGAGCTAAAATTAAACCATCAGAAGAAATTTTAGTTGCTTCTTCCATATTGAATAAATTAAATGGAGAATCTACAAATACATCTTTTAGTGATGACACTAATCAGAAATTAGATGCTGCTGTAGCTTCTTTGATTGAAAATAAGGCGAATTCTCTTGTGGTTGCAGGATCTAATGATCCCAATGTCCAAATGTTGGTNAATAAAATAAACTATAAGTTAGAAAATTACGGAAATACAATAGACACTAATAATACAATAAATTTATTTAATGCTAACGATGAAGAAGTTGAAGCTTTTCACAGTGAACTCTTAAACGGTGAACTTGACGGAGTGCTTTTTTATGGTGTTAATCCAGTATACTCTCTTCCAAATAGTGATAAAACTTCAAATGCAATTAAAAAGTTNGAATTATCTGTATCTTTTTCTGAGTACCTTGATGAAACATCTTCTCTTTGTAGTTTTGTTTGTCCTGATCACAATTATTTAGAATCGTGGTGTGATTTAAATCCGTCANGTAACCATTATTCTATTCAGCAGCCTTTAATAAGACCATTATATAACACCAGACAATCACAAGAATCATTATTGGTTTGGTCTGGTCTTGCTCAAAGATCCAATTCAGAGAGTCAGGCTTTTTATGACTTCATTAAAAAATACTGGTTAGAAAATAATATTGGTGACCAAAACTCCTATACTGGATTCACTGATTTTTGGAACTGGACTGTTCATAATGGATTCACTAATCAAGATGATAACAGTGAAATAGTGGAATTAATTTATAATGATTACCCAATTGAAATCACTANTCAATCAGAAAATAAAGACTGGGAATTTACTATTTATCAAAAAGAATTAGGAGTTGGACACCATGCTGCTAACCCTTGGTTGCAAGAACTTCCAGATGCCATTTCAAAAATTGTATGGGATAATTATATTACCATGTCTCCTTCTGACTGTTATAAGTTGTTTGAAATCGATACTTCAAATTCTAAATCTGCTTGGGATGGAATTCATTTAGGACAGGAAGAAAAAGCTTTTGTAGCTACTGTTAATGTTAATGATATTGATATCAAACTTCCTGTTTATCCACTTCCTGGACAGACTAGTGGAACCATAGGAATTGCAATGGGTTATGGAAGAGGGGGAAATGGTGAAGATATTGGAAAAGCTGCATTTCAATCTGATGAATTTGGAAACCATTTAGCGGATGAAAATGGTGCTCTAGTCCCAGTTGGGGCTAATGCCTTTAAGTTTTGTAGTTTTAAAGANGGATTTTTAAATTACAATGGATTTGCTGAGGTTTCGGCAACTGATGAAAGGTATGCTCTTGCTAGTACTCAAACTCATCATACAATAATGGGTAGAACATCAATTGTAAAAGAAACTACTTATGATTTTTGGAAGGATAATCATGAATTTAATCAAGAATCTTACAATCCAAAAGTTAAATTACACAGTCATGCTGAAGGCGGACATTCGGAAGTTAATGCTACAGAATATTCATTATGGGACGAACATCCTGTTGAAAATGTAGGACACCGCTGGGGGATGTCAATTGATTTATCATCTTGTAATGGGTGTGGCGTATGTATAACAGCATGCCATTCAGAAAACAATGTTCCAGTTGTTGGAAAAGATGAAGTAAGAAGATCAAGAGATATGCATTGGCTAAGAATGGATAGGTACTTTTCTTCTATTGAAGATGATAATAGAAAAACTTGGGCTAATTCTGATAAAGTTGAAGGTGATTTTGATTATGGAAAATTAGAAGTTCCTGAAGATAATCCGTCTGTAGTTTTTATGCCAATGTTATGTCAGCATTGTAATCATGCTCCATGTGAAACAGTTTGTCCAGTTGCTGCTACTACTCACAGTAACGAAGGTTTAAATATGATGACTTATAATAGGTGTATAGGAACTAGATATTGTGCTAATAACTGCCCTTATAAAGTAAGAAGATTTAATTGGTTTAATTACCGTGATTATAGAAAGTTTAAAAACTTTAATCCAAATCAAGATCAGATGGCTAGGATGGTTTTAAACCCTGATGTTGTTGTGAGATCTAGAGGAGTAATGGAAAAATGTAGTTTTTGTGTACAAGGAATTCAAGCAGCTAAGTTAACTGCAAAAAAAGAAGGACGAAAACTTGTTGATGGTGATGTAATGTGTGCTTGTGGAGATGCATGTCCTAATGACTGTATAACTTTTGGTGATTGGAATGATCCAGAATCTAAAATTCGCGAGGTGTCTGGTTCTGATAGAGCATATCAAGCACTTGAAGAGATAGGAGTTAAGCCAAATATTTGGTATCAACTTAAAGTAAGAAATATTGAAGATGATGTAGCAATGAATGCTGTATCAAAAGAATCTCATTCTGAACATCATTAAAATATTAAATAGAAATGCATAAAGAATCAGACATACGATTACCACTAATTCTAGGAGATAAGTCCTATAAAGATATAACTGATGATATTATTCGTCCAATTGAAGCAAAAGCTCCAAAATTATGGTATTTATTATTTGCGATCTCCATAATAATAGCTCTTTGGGGTATTGGTTGTATCGTTTATTTACTAGGTACTGGTGTAGGTGTTTGGGGGCTAAATAAAACGGTTGGATGGGCTTGGGATATTACTAATTTTGTTTGGTGGGTAGGGATCGGTCATGCCGGAACTTTAATTTCTGCAGTGCTACTTTTATTTAGNCAAAAATGGAGATTTGCTATTAATAGAGCAGCTGAAGCCATGACTATATTTGCTGTATTTATGGCGGGTTTATTCCCNCTTATTCACATGGGACGACTTTGGTTAGGTTATTGGGTTTTCCCATTACCCAACCAGTTTGGATCTTTGTGGGTTAATTTTAATTCTCCCTTGCTATGGGATGTATTTGCTATTTCAACTTATCTTTCTGTGTCTTTAGTTTTTTGGTACATAGGACTTATTCCAGATTTTGCTACAATAAGAGACAGAGTAACTAAGCCTATTTTCAAAAAGGCATATAGAGTTTTAAGTTTTGGTTGGACTGGAGATGCAAAAGCATGGAATAGATTCGAGCAAGTATCATTAGTTTTAGCTGGTTTAGCTACGCCTTTAGTTTTTTCAGTTCACTCAATTGTATCTTTTGATTTTGCCACTTCTGTAATTCCTGGATGGCATACCACAATTTTTCCTCCATATTTTGTTTCTGGGGCGGTGTTTTCAGGTTTTGCAATGGTTCAAACCCTAATGTTGATTCTGAGAAAAGCATATAAGTTAGAGGCATATCTTCACGTTAAGCACATTGAATACATGAATATTGTAATTATTGTTACTGGTTCCATTGTTGGAGTTGCATATATTACAGAACTTTTTGTTTCTTGGTACTCAGGTGTTGAATATGAGTCCTATGCGTTTTTAAATAGAGCAACAGGACCTTATTGGTGGTCCTATTGGGCTATGATGACTTGCAATGTTATCTCTCCTCAGTTATTTTGGTTTAAAAAATTACGTACCAGTTTAATGTTTTCTTTTTTCATGTCCATTATTATAAATATTGGTATGTGGTTTGAACGTTTTGTTATTATAGTAACCTCCTTACACAGAGATTATGTTCCATCATCTTGGACTTATTTCCATCCAACTTGGGTTGATATTGGTGTATACATGGGAACCTTAGGTATCTTTTTTGTTTTTTATTTATTATTCTCAAGATACTTTCCTGTATTACCTATAGCAGAACTTAAAACAATTTTGAAATCCTCAGGGAAAAATTATAAAGAGGGTTATGGTAAAGGAAAAGGTTATTGGGATAAACATTCAGCGCATTAAAAATTAACTATGGCAGATAAAGTAATATTCGCAATGTATGATGATGATGACAANCTAATGGATGGAGCTAAACATCTAGTAGCTAATAAAGTCAAAGTATCTGATGTTTATTCTCCGATGCCATTGCATGGAATAGACTCTATTATTGGTGTGGAGCCTACACGNTTAGCTATTACAGCATTCATGTACGGTCTTACTGGAACCATGTTAGCCATTATAGGAATAAGATATATGATGATTATTGATTGGCCTATGAATATTGGGGGAAAACCTAATTTTAGTTTAAAGGAAAACATGTTATCTTTTGTTCCTATATTTTTCGAGTTTACAGTTCTATGCGCTGCTCATGGTATGGCTATCACTTATTTAATAAGAAATAAAACACTCCCCGGAATGCCACCAAGAAANCCAGACCCTAGAACTACTGACGATAAGTTTGTAATGGAAATTAAAACATCAGAAAATTCTCATGTTAGTGAAAAAGATTTATCAAAGCTGATAAAAGATACTGGTTTTATTGAGATTGAAGAAAAAAATATATTATGAATAAGTTAAGTATTTCCTTATTTAAATTATTATTTATCACACTAGTGTTTACTACGTTTAACTCTTGTGTTAAAGATCCTGACTCTCCAGGCTATGAATACGTAGATGATATGTTTCGGTCTCAAGCAATTGAAGCATATATTGATTACGGTTTGGTAGGAGATAAAACCAATGACTCTTTAAAAAACACTATTTCTGCTAGAACACCTTCAAAAGGAACAATTCCTTATAGCAAGAATAAAAAAATATCAGAAATTAACATGCCATTTTATTATGGATCTTCTGAAGAAGAAAGATTGAGAGCAAANGAAGAAGTTTCGCTTCCTCAAATCTATTATTCAAATGCCTCAACACAAGAGGCAAATATTGCTGAAGGGAAAAGACTTTATGGATTGTTTTGTGCTCATTGCCACGGAGAAAAGGGGAACGGTGACGGTAAAACAATTACAATAGGAGGATATCCTGCTGCTCCTCCAGCTTACAATACATTAAAAGACAGAAAACCAGGATCTGTTTTTCATACCATTACTCATGGTAAAAATGCTATGGGACCACACGCTTCCCAGCTTAATAAAGATGAAAGATGGAAAGTGGCAATGTATGTAAGAACAATGCAATTTGACGGAGACATAAATTTAGAAGAATTAATTTCTGAAAATCTAGAAGTAAATAAATAATATAAAATGGACTATATAATTTCAGATAAAGCAAAAAAAGTTACCCTTGGCCTTGCAATAGTTGGTTTGGTATTATTGATTATTGGTTTTTCTCAACAAAAAGACTTTGTTTATGCTAAAAAAGTGGATAACCATACTGTTGAGATAATATATAATGGTCACGCTGATATTGAATCTCAAGACAACCTAAAAGAAACTATAATAAGT
This sequence comes from Crocinitomicaceae bacterium, assembly GCA_002686655.1. Lineage (GTDB taxonomy): Bacteria > Bacteroidota > Bacteroidia > Flavobacteriales_D > Parvicellaceae > MED-G20. The sequence continues at coordinate 31,066 of NYYE01000004.1, forward strand.
AAGATGTCAGGATATGAATTAGATTTTCATGATGCATCTCATGGAAATCACAAGGAACATGGGGAAGGGTCTCACGCCCATCATGGTCCAACCTTTAATTGGAATGTTCATATAAAACATACAGAAAATCACAACAGTTCACTTATATCTCATCATGAAAGTGGCGCGGATATTTTAGTTAATAAAGTAGAAAGTGGTGAAGTTTCTTTTTTTGATTCAGGATTAAGAAGATTTTGGTCCAATTTACTAGTNAATGGTTTTTTCTTTTTCGGAATTGCTCTTGGAGCTTTATTCTTTTTGGCACTACATTATGCTACTGAATCTGGATGGGGTGTAGTTTTGCTAAGAGTTACAGAAGGAATCATGACTGCAATGCCTATAGGAATGGGTGTTTTAGTTGTAGTTTTTATGGCAGGGNCTATTGGACTTCACCACATATATCCGTGGATGGATTCCGATTTATTAGATCCTAATTCAAGTCATTTTGATCCCATAATTTATGGTAAAAAAGCTTATTTGAATATACCTTTTTTCTGGATTAGAGTAGTAGCTTANTTCACTACATTTATTTTGTTTTTAAGGTGGTTTAAAAAGAAATCAAGACAAGAGGACTCAGAGGGTGGAACAGAAACCCATTTTAAAATGTACAGAAGAGGAGCTTTATTTTTAGTATTCTTTGCAGTATTTTCTTCAACTATGNCATGGGATTTCATTATGTCTATTGATACTCATTGGTTTAGTACTTTATTTGGTTGGTATGTTTTTTCAGGAATATGGTTAAGCGGCATGATTATGGTAATGATGATTACGCTATATTTAAGAAAGTCGGGATACTTACCTTTTGTTAATGAAAGCCACATTCATGATGTTGGTAAATATATGTTTGCTTTAAGTTTTCTGTGGAGTTACTTATGGTTTTCTCAATTCATGTTAATTTGGTATTCTAATATTCCAGAAGAAGTGATTTATTTCACTGAAAGAATTGAAAATTATAATCTTTTATTCTTTGGAACATTTATCGTTAATTTCTTTTTCCCAATGGTATTTTTTATGTCAAGAGATACCAAACGATCTGCAGGATTTCTTATAGTAATTGGCTTAATGATATTTATTGGACATTGGTTTGATGTATTTAATATGGTCATGCCTGGAACCTTATTTGATCAGTGGGAAATTGGATTATTAGAAATAGGTATGTTTTTAATGTTTTTAGGAATTTTCGTGTACACCGTTCTTAATGCTATTTCTAAGGCACCATTATTACAGAAAAATCATCCGTTTTTAGAAGAAAGTAAACACCATGAATATTAATTTTAAAAAATTATGGAAATTAAGTTTATAATTATAATTACTGTAGCTCTTTTCTTTATTGCCTTAGTGCAATTAATGAAAGTTTATGACCTTGCTGCAAAAGTAAGGGGGGAAAAGTCTCAGGAAAAAGTATCAAGAAGCGAAAATATGTTGATGGCTAATTTAATGCTAATTTTTATGATAGCATTTTTTGGTTTTGTAATATGGTTAATTGCCAAATATGGTTTTAATGCAGGACTTTATACAGCTGCTACAGAACACGGACAAGAAATTGATCAGTTATTAATGTTTAATTGGTGGATTATTCTTCCAGTTTTTTTTTATTACTAATACCTTACTATTTGGATTCTCTTGGAAATACTATTATCGTGAGGANAGAACTGCTTTATATTACCCTCACAATAATAAACTTGAAGCTGTATGGACTATTGTTCCAGCAATTGCTTTAGCTTTTATAGTTATTTACGGTTTAATGACTTGGAACAAAATCATGTATAACCAGGAGAAAGGAGAAGTAGTGGAAGTNTATGCTTATCAATTTGGGTGGATTGTTAGATATTCTGGCGTTGACAATACACTTGGAAAAGCAGATTATAAAATGGTTTCTGCAACCAACCCTTTGGGAGTAATTACTCAAAAAACTATTTCAGAAACTTACAATGAAATTGATCGAAGAGTTAATGATATTGATTCTATTCTATCTAATAATATTAATGCTGAAGGCAAATATCTATTACCAGATTCGAAAGTTGATAAATTACAAGAAGAGTTGGACAGACATAAAAGAAGGAAATATAGAATTGAAGCCTCAATTGATAGAAAAAACAGTAATGCTTCAGTTTATGAGTCTAGTGATGATGATATAATAGTTCAGGAGATACATTTAGTGAAAAATCAACCTTATACTTTTAAGTTTAGGTCTAAAGATGTTATCCACTGTCCATGGTTTCCTCATTTTAGAGCACAAATAAATGCAGTTCCAGGAATGGAAACAAGTTTTGCACTTACTCCTACTATAACTACTGCAGAGATGCGAGCTAATCCGGATGTAATAAAGCATTGGGAAAATATAAATGTTGTTCACAATGAAAGAAAAAGAAGAATTGGAGAAGAGGAAGAAAGAGTATTATTTGACTACGTACTAATGTGTAATAAGATTTGTGGGGCAGGTCATTCTAACATGCAACTAAAGGTAATTGTAGAAACACAAGAAGAATTTAATAACTGGATAGAAAATAATGGAGATAATAAACGTTTAACCTTTTCTGGGCAAGAGGTTAATTGGACTAAGACAAAAGAACAAGCATCTCTTTGATTTGTAAATTTGTAATAAATAATTTTATATGGCGCACGATACTCATCATCATAAAGAAAGTTTTATAACAAAGTATATCTTTAGCCAAGATCATAAAATGATTGCAAAACAGTATTTGTTAACTGCAATCTTTATGGGAGCTATTGGAATAACCTTATCCGCATTATTCAGGATGAAATTAGGATGGCCTGATGAAAAATTCCCACTTTTAGAAGCAATTCTTGGATCGGATGCAGCACCTGAGGGTCTACTAGATAGTAATTGGTATCTGGGGTTAGTGACACTTCATGGAACTATTATGGTCTTCTTNGTTCTAACTGGAGGCCTTTCAGGTACTTTTTCAAATTTATTAATTCCTCTTCAGGTAGGGGCTAGAGATATGGCTTCAGGATTACTTAATATGATTGCCTATTGGTTATTTTTTCTTTCAAGTCTACTCATGGCAGCATCTTTATTCATAGAAACAGGACCTGCTATGGCTGGGTGGACCGTTTATCCCCCATTAAGTGTACTAGCTGAGTTTCAACCTGGATCTGGACTCGGTATGACTTTATGGCTATTGTCTATGACAGTCTTTATCGCTTCCTCACTAATAGGTGGGATTAACTATATCGTTACCATTCTAAATCTTAGAACTAAAGGTATGACTATGACTAGACTTCCATTAACAATTTGGGCATTCTTCATCACAGCTATCCTAGGGGTTCTTTCCTTCCCAGTTTTATTATCAGCAGCAGTTTTACTTTTAATGGACAGAGGTTTTGGAACTAGTTTTTACATGAGCGACATTGTTACATCATCAGGAGCTCTAGATGCTACTGGTGGAAGCCCTATTTTATATGAACATTTATTTTGGTTTTTAGGTCATCCAGAGGTTTATATCATTTTATTACCTGCACTGGGTATGACTTCAGAAATTATTTCAACTTGTGCAAGAAAACCAATTTTTGGTTATCGAGCAATGATAGGTTCTATGTTAGCTATTGGATTTCTTTCTTTTATTGTTTGGGGACATCATATGTTCTTAACTGGAATGAATCCATTTTTAGGTGGCGTTTTCACCTTTACAACTTTATTAATTGCTATCCCTTCTGCTGTTAAGGCGTTCAATTATATTACTACTATTTGGAAAGGAAATGTCGTGATGACACCTGCCATGCTATTTTGTATTGGATCAGTTTCTACTTTTATTTCTGGTGGTGTTACTGGAATAATTTTAGCGGACTCTGCCTTAGATATTTCTCAGCATGACACCTATTTTGTAGTAGGACATTTTCACATAGTAATGGGTATGACAGCGATTTTAGGAATGTTTGCTGGAATATATCATTGGTTTCCCAAAATGTATGGTAAGGCGATGAATAAGAGAATGGGAATGGTTCATTTTTGGATTACAATTATATGCGGTTATGGTGTTTTTCTTCCAATGCATTTTCTTGGAGAAGGNGGATTACCTAGAAGGTATTATGAAAATACCAATTTCCCCATGTTTGATCACTTCTTAGATTTAAATATTATGATTTCTATTTTTGCAAGTGTTGGTGTCATTGCTCAAGTAATTTTCTTTTTCAATTTTTTCTATAGTATTTTTAGGGGCCCTAGATCNTCTCAAAACCCTTGGAATTCTAATTCTTTAGAATGGACTACACCAGTAGAACATGTCCATGGTAATTGGGTAGGTGAAATACCTACAGTATATAGATGGCCATACGATTACAGCAAACCAGGAAAAGATAAAGATTTTGTTCCTCAAAATATTCCTTTAGACGATAATGAAGAAGAGCATTAATATTAATTTTTAAGTAATTTTTTTACCAAAGTCCGTAACTTCACTGTGTGCGGACTTTTTATTTTATCATTACCATATTAATAAATAGTATTTTATTTTCTCAAGAAGGTAAAATAATTGCAAACTCTAGACCTTTTAATGAAATAGGAATTCGATTGGAAATCAAGAATTTTTTTATTGATGGTCATCGTTTTAAAATTCAAGAAATAAAACCATATTATAAATTAAACGAAAAATTCAAAATTGGATTTGGCTATTGTTCTTTAAAAGATGAAAATTTTTATTTTCAAGACTCTACTTTACTTAGAATTAACTCATCTAATTTTTTTGGCTCTTATAATTGGATGATTTCAGAAATTATATCTGCTGAGGCTACATTAGATTTTGGAATTGGAAGAATAAAATCGGTTAATATAGATGATAGTATTGATAAAGGATCTTATTCATTTTTTGAGCCGGCTATCATTATTAATTATAGTGGATTTAATTTTTTTAATTTAGGTATTGGCTCTGGGATTAGATTTACAAGGAATGATAAGTCTATTTTTTCTAGAAACTTAACCCTACCAACTATAATTTTAAGATTTTCTCTAAAGTTTACAGAAATTTATAATCACTTTCTACATCGTTCAAATACATCATTATATTTGGATAATGATTGAGGAATATGACTTTAGATCAGAAGAGCAGGGTCAGACTGATAAAACCTACGAGATTGCTTTACGTCCTAGGCAATTAGAAGACTTTGCTGGCCAGTCTCAAGTAGTAGAAAATCTAAGAATTTTTGTTTCTGCTGCTAAAATGAGAGAAGAAAGTCTTGATCATGTANTACTTCATGGCCCACCTGGTCTTGGTAAAACAACTTTGGCTCAAATTATTTCTAATGAAATGGAAGTTGGNATTAAAATTTCATCAGGGCCTGTACTTGACAAGCCTGGAGATTTAGCAGGATTACTTACAAATTTAGAAACAGGAGATGTTCTTTTTATTGATGAAATTCATCGACTAAGTCCTGTAATAGAAGAATATTTATATTCTGCCATGGAAGATTATAAGATTGATATTGTATTAGATACTGGTCCCAATGCAAGAACAGTTCAAATTGATTTAAATCCATTCACATTAATAGGAGCTACCACTAGAAGTGGTCTACTTACAGCTCCTTTAAGAGCAAGATTTGGAATTAATTGTAGATTACATTATTATGATCAAATAATATTAAAATCAATAGTAAATAGATCAGCAGGCATTTTAAATATNCCTTTAAAAGATAAGGCTGCAAATGAAATTTCTGGGAGAAGTAGGGGAACTCCAAGAATTGCAAATGCTCTTTTAAGAAGAGTAAGAGATTATGCTCAAGTGAAAGGTGACGGGGTTATAACAAACGAAATTACTCAAATGGCATTAACAGCTTTACAAGTAGATAAACATGGTTTAGATGAGATGGATAATAAAATTTTATCAGCAATTATAGATAAATATATGGGAGGACCTGTTGGAATAAATACGTTAGCTACAGTAGTTGGTGAAGAATCTGGAACTATTGAGGAAGTATATGAACCATTTTTAGTGCAACAGGGTTATATAGTAAGAACTTCTAGGGGTAGAATGGTGACAGATATGGCTTATAAGCACCTTAATAAACCTAAAAATAACCCTGGTCAACAAGAAATATTTTGACAATTTCACAAAGAACAAAACTCATTAAAAATAAAGCTTTTGATCTAGGATTTTCGCATGTCGGTATTTCTAAAGCAAGCTTTTTAGAAAAAGAAGCCAAACATTTAGAAGATTGGTTAAAAAATNATTTTCACGGGAAGATGTCTTATATGGAAAATTATTTTGATTTAAGAACGGATCCAAGAAAGTTAGTTGACGGGGCNAAAACTGTTATTACTTTTTTGTTTAATTATTACTCTCCTGCAAAACAAAAGGATGTTGATGCCCCTAAGATTTCCATGTATTCTTACGGAAAAGATTATCATAAAGTAATCAAGAAAAAACTAAAAAGTTTAGAAAACTTTATAATTGAAAATTTTGGAGATTTAAGTATTCGAGGTTTTATAGATTCTGCTCCTGTTATGGATAAGGCCTGGGCTGAAAAAAGTGGATTAGGTTGGATTGGAAAGCATAGTAATTTAATAAATAAAGATAAAGGNTCTTATTTTTTTATTGCTGAACTGATCCTAGATTTAGAATTAGATACAGATTTACCAATTAAAGATTATTGTGGAACCTGTACAAAATGTATAGATGCTTGTCCAACAGACGCTATTATAAAGCCATATGTAGTTGACGGATCTAAATGCATATCTTATTTAACCATTGAACTAAAAGACGAGATTCTTCCTATTGAGTTTAAAGGAAAAATGGACAATTGGATGTTTGGATGTGATGTTTGTCAACAAGTTTGTCCTTGGAATAGATTCGCTACCAATCATAACGAACCTCAATTTAATCCCTCTTTTGATTTACTAGATTTCACCAAAAAAGATTGGCAGGAGATTAATGAAGAAGCCTTTAACAAGTTATTTATAAATTCAGCAGTTAAAAGAACCAAATTTAAGGGACTTAAAAGAAACATTAATTTTTTAAATTCTTAATCTATGCGATTCAATTGGGCAACATTAATAATGATTTATCTTGTTATCATAGCAGGGTCAATAGTTAGAATTACAGAATCGGGTATGGGTTGTCCAGACTGGCCTAAATGCTTTGACCAATATATTCCACCTACTGACATAAGTGAGCTTCCAGCAAATTATCAATTTTACTATTCATCTGTTAGGGAGAAAAAAATAAAAAAATTTACATCTTTTTTAAAGAGTATTGGTTTTGAANAAAAAGCAATTTTAATTGAGTCAGATAAATCATTATTATATGAACAACCTTTTAATGTATGGAATACATGGTTGGAGTACATAAACAGATTAATTGGAGCTTTGGCAGGGTTATTTATTTTTGGTGGTTTCATCTTAGCAATTAAACAAAAACAAAATAAAATAGTTAAATCTTTATTAGCCTTTGGGTTAATATTACTTACCTTTTTTCAAGCATGGTGGGGATCAATGGTTGTTGCTACTAATATTGTGCCATGGGTACTAACGGTTCATATGGTTATAGCAGCACTTATGATTACTTGGCAAATTTTAATTATTTCTGTCTGGAATAGATCAACTATTACCGTCCCAAAATCTTTAAAACTCTTTGCTTTATTCGGAACATTATTTTTCTTGTTTCAAATTATAGTTGGTACCCAGGTGCGTCAAATTGTTGATTATTGGTTAGAGTCTAGTTCTAGAAATGATTTATTATTAGAACAATTTCAATTATTTACATCACATAGAACAATCGCTTTCTTTATTGTTTTATTTAGTTTGCTTTTAGGGTTATTCGCATATTTAAAAAAAATAAAAATTTTAGAAATTTATATTTTTATAATCTGTGTTATATTTGAGGCGCTANTAGGAAAAATCTTAGCAGATTTTAATTTACCTTATATTCTCCAACCAATTCATCTACTACTTGCTATGATTTCTTTCGGATGTATGTCAAGATTACTATTCAATTATAAAATTTCTAATAATTGAGACAATGTATAATTATAATATTGTTTTTTCTTGTTTTTATAAATTGTAATAATAAAGATGAATTTATTTATTCAAATATTGATGGCTTAAATCATAAAGAAATTTTAGATGGTCCTGAGAATGTTGAAAAACATTCTTTAGAACTAATCTATCAAATTGATACTACTATTTCAANGGAGTATTTTAATATTTTATTACTTAAATTAAATGAAGGTAAAGATATTTGGAGACCTTATTATTTTAATGCCCTATCTCTATATTGTAATAGAATTAGTTTAGATGATAAATCAAAATTAGAAGCTTCAATTTTTAATTATTTTTTGCATCATCCAAAAGAGTATCTAGAGAATATTGAAAAAATGAATTATGATAATAGTGATTGTTTACTAGTATCTATTTCTTCTTATATAAAAGACTATCTAAACCAAAATGAAATCACTATTGTAAGTATGAAAAATGTCGCTCATCAATATTGTATGGAATGTTCTGATCAAGAAATCATCTTAATTTATGATTATTTAGACTTAGCTCTTAGGTTTCAAAAAGAATAATTATTTGCTTTTTAAAAAAACATAAGGTATTAGCATCTCCTCTAAAGAAATNCCGCCATGCTGAAAGGTGTCATTATATAAATTTGCAAAATGATGATAGTTATTTGGGTAGACAAAAAAGTTATTTTCTTTTGCAAAAACATATGAGCTACTTAAAGCATTCTTAGGAAGTGAAATTTTTTCTGGATTTAAAGTTTCCATCACATCTTTTTTATTGTAGGACAAATTTTTAGAAACTTTATATCTCATATTACTATTTATTTGTTTTGGCCCCATAACTTTTGACGCATTTTTAACTCTTATGGTCCCATGATCAGTTGTTAAAAAAACTTTACAAGAGTTTTCACTCATTTTTTTCATCATTTCATAAAGTGGAGAATGTTTAAACCAACTTAAAGTCAGTGATCTGTAGGCAGATTCATCTTCAGCAAGTTCTTTAATAACATCCATCTCTGTTCTAGCATGTGATAAGGTATCTACAAAGTTATATACTATAGTATTAAGGCTATTCTGAAGAAGATTATTGAAATTATTCAACAGTTTTTTTCCTTTATTAAGATTGGTGATTTTATGGTAGGAAGATTTTATGCCAATAGCGTTTCTTTTTAAATTTTCTAATAAGAAAAAATCTTCATACAAGTTTTTTCCTTCTTTTGTTTCTTCATCAATCCATTTTTCTGGATATTTATTTTTTATATCTAGTGGCATTAAACCAGCAAATAATGCATTTCTAGAATATTGAGTTGTTGTTGGTAAAATACTGCAATAAACCTGTTCTTTTTCCACATTAAATAACTCTTCAATTACTGGTTTAATAATCAACCATTGATCAAACCTTAAATTATCAATAACTACAAGAAAATAGTTTTCCTCTTTTAGTTTTGGAAATAGTTCTTTTTTTAATAGACTATCACTAAATATGGTTTCATTGTCATTTAATAAATCCTGATAATTATTATCTATATACTTACTAAATAACTGATTTGCTTCTTCTTTTTGCATATNAAATATTTCAGACATATTCTCATCTGATAGTTCCAGTTGAAGCTCCCAAAAGTTTAATTTTTTAAATAGTTCAATCCATTCATTTAAATTCATGGAATTATTCAAATCATTACTTATTTCTCTAAAACTTTGTTGATAAGAAAGAGTGTTTGATTCACTAATTAGTCTTTTACTATCCAATATTTTTTTTATCGCCATCAAAATTTGATGAGGATTTACAGGCTTAATTAAGTAATCAGAAATTTGTCTACCTATAGCTTCTTCCATGATCATTTCCTCTTCACTTTTAGTAATCATTATTACAGGAATNGTGGGATTTAAAATTTTAATTTCTTCTAAAGTTTTCAGTCCATTCATTCCAGGCATATTTTCATCTAAAAAAACAATATCAAAAGATTCTTTTTTAAATTCCTCTATTGCTTCATTTCCCGAGTTAACACCTGTAACTTCATGTTCTTTATTTTTTAAAAAAATTATATGAGGTTTTAAGCTATCTATTTCATCGTCTGCCCAAAGTATTTTTGCCACTTATATTGATTTAATTAGATTTGTTTTAAAAGATTCCTAATGAATAGAATTCAAATAAGTAAAATATTAAACGATCCTGTTTATGGATTTATTACACTAAATAAAGGAATTTTATTGAATATTGTTGATCATCCTTATTTTCAGAGACTTGGGAGAATTAAACAATTAGGGTTAACCTACTTAGTTTATCCTGGCGCTCACCATACTAGATTTCATCATGCCATAGGAGCTGCTCATTTAATGGAACAAGCTGTTCAAACCTTAAAAGATAACGGCATATTGATTAGTAATGATGAAAAAACGGCTGTTATTCTTGCTATTTTGCTTCATGATATTGGTCATGGACCATTTTCTCATGCATTAGAAAATAGTTTTGTGACGGGAATTAGTCATGAAGAAATTTCAAAATTTTTTATGAATTCTTTGAATCATGCATTTGGTGGGGATTTAGCTTTAGCTATTGAAATTTTTGAAGATAAATATCCAAAAAGATTTTTACATGATTTAGTTTCTTCTCAATTGGATATGGATAGACTAGACTACCTAAAGAGAGATAGTTTTTTTACTGGAGTTTCTGAAGGAGTAGTAAGTAATCAAAGAATTATTAAGATGTTTTCTGTGGTGAATGACGAAATTGTAATTAAAGAAAAAGGTATTTATTCTATAGAAAAGTTTATTGTGGCCAGACGACTTATGTACTGGCAAGTTTACCTTCACAAGACAGTACTTTCTGCAGAATTTCTATTGGCAAAAATATTGGAAAGAGCGAGAGAGTTATTAAATAGCGGATCTAATCTTTTTACTGTTCCTACTCTGAAGTATTTTTTAACAAAAAGTATTACAAATGATAATATTTCTCAAGTTGAGTTTTTAAATAATTTTTCAAAAATAGATGACTATGATGTTCTTACTTGTATTAAAGTTTGGACAGAAGACAGTGATAAAGTAATATCTAAGCTTAGTGAAATGTTGGTAAATAGGAATCTTTTAAAAGTTAAAATTAGTACTAATAAATTTTCGGATGAAGAAATAGAAAAAACATTGAATTTTAATCAAAAGACATTGGGGTTTAATAATGAAGAAATGCAATATTTTGTCTTTCAAAAAGAAATGGAGAATAATGCTTATGACCCAAGAAAAGATAAAATTAAAATTCTTTTTAATGATGGGTCTTTAAAAGACATCACTGAAGCATCTGATAATTTAAATATAAGTGCTCTTTCTAAAGCAGTAAAGAAATATTATTTATTTGCACCTAACTTTTGATTTATGATGACTTTCCAATGTTATTTCTTAATTTTAAATTTAAATGAAATTTACGTCTCTACAAATTGCAAAACTGTTACAAGGAAAATTAGAAGGCGATAAGAACGTTGAATTAAATACTTTTTCAAAAATTGAGGATGCCGAACCAAATTCTTTATCATTTTTGGCAAATTCTAAGTATGAATCGTATATATACAATACTAAAGCAAGTGTTGTATTAGTAAATAATGATTTTATTCCTAAGCAATCATTACCCAAAAACCTAACATTAATTAAAGTAGATAATGCTTATGAAAGTTTGGCCGTATTATTGAACTATTATAATAATATTGAGGGTCCTCCAGAAGGTATTGAATCACCAGTATTTCTCCATGAATCAGCACAGATAGGGAAGAATGTATATATAGGTGCATTTTCATATATCGCTAAAGGCGCAGTTATAGGAAACCATGTTCAAGTACACCCCAATTGTCATGTAGGAAAGTCAACAGTTATTGGTTCTAATTCAATTCTTTACCCTGGGGTTAAAATATATGATAATTGTAAGGTAGGTAATAATTGTATGATTCACTCTGGTGCAGTTATTGGATCTGACGGTTTTGGATTTGCTCCAAATAAAGATAATGAGTACAAAAAAGTTTCTCAAATTGGTAATGTAATTCTTAAAGATCATGTTGAAATTGGAGCTAACTCTACAATTGACAGAGCCACCATTGGATCAACTATAATTAATAAAGGCGTTAAAATTGATAATTTAGTTCAAATTGCGCATAACGTTGAAATTGGAGAAAATACTGTAATAGCTGCTCAAACAGGATTAGCTGGCTCTACAAAAATTGAAAAAGATGTTATGATAGGAGGTCAAGTAGGAATAAATGGACATATTAAAATTTCTAAAGGAACTAAAATTGCTGCTCAGTCAGGGGTTACCAAATCTGTCTTAGAAGAAAATAGTATATTACAGGGAACTCCTGCCTTTGATTCAAGGAATTTTAAAAGAAGCTATGTACTTTTTAAAAATTTCCCTAAACTAAAAATGGAAATTGAGGAAATGCAATTGAATATAAATAACAAATCTAGTGGAGAATAACCAAAAAACATTAAAAGACTCAATTGAATTCAATGGAGTGGGACTTCATACAGGTGAAAAAGTCTGTATGGTTATTAATCCTGCTAAAGAAAATCATGGAATAAAATTTCAAAGAGTTGACCTTCCTGAAGCGCCTATTATTCCAGCCAATGTTGATCTAGTAAAAGATACTAAGAGGAGCACAACTCTAGAACTTAATAATGTAAAAATAATTACAGTTGAGCATCTAATGTCAGCACTTTATGCTCTTGGCGTGAATAATGTTTTGGTTAAAATAAATAATTCTGAAGTTCCTATTTTAGATGGAAGCGCAAAATTATTTGTTGAAGGAATACAAAAGGTAGGACTGAAAGATCAAAAAGCTCCTTTAAAATTCATTCAACTCCCAAAGCCTATTCATTATAAAGATGCTGAATCAGGTTCAGAAATATTATTTGTTCCTGCTAATAATTTTATTTTATCAGTAGTTTTAGACTATCAAAATCCTGTTTTAGGAACTCAATATGCTGAAATTAGAAATTTAGAAAATTATCCTGATGAGATTGCTCCTTGTAAAACATTTGTATTACTGACCGAGCTCGAAAAACTTGCTCAATCTAACCTAATTAAAGGAGGAGATTTACAAAATGCTATTGTTTTAGTTGATAGAGATGAAATTAAAATTTCAGAAATTAGAAAACTTGCTCATTTATTGGGTAAAGATGATACGGATATTCAGGTTAATGGAAACGTATTAAATAATTGTGAATTACAATTCTATAACGAACCCGCAAGACATAAGTTATTAGATGTTATTGGAGATCTTGCATTAATAGGAATGCCAATTAAAGGACATATTATTACTAAGAAACCAGGCCATAAGTTAAATACCTCATTTGCTCAAATACTTAAAAAAGCTATGAAAGAACAAGAAAAATCACCCAGAAATTTTGATTTAACAAAAAAACCTCTCTATGATATAGTTGCTATTGAGAAAATGCTTCCACATAGATATCCATTTTTACTCATTGATAAGATTATGGAAATTACTGATAATGGAATTATTGGAGTTAAAAACGTAACTATGAATGAAAATTATTTCATGGGACACTTCCCAAATAATCCTGTTATGCCAGGGGTTCTTCAAATTGAAGCTATGGCTCAAACCGGGGGAATATTTTCATTAAGCAAAGTTGAAGAACCCCATTTGTATTCAACATATTTTATGAAAATTGATAATGTAAAGTTTAAAAGGAAAGTAATTCCAGGGGATACTGTAGTATTTGATCTTAATTTAATATCTCCAATAAGGAGAGGATTAGTTCACATGGGAGGGAAAGGATATGTAAATGGAGTTGTCTGTATTGAGGCTGAAATGTTAGCTCAAGTTGTTAAAGACAGAGAAGAATAAATTATTTTAATTGAACAATAATGATTAATCATAATCTCGCCAATATTCATCCAAAAGCTAAAATTGGAAAAAATGTTATAATTGAACCATTTGCAACAATATATGAAGATGTAGTTATTGGAGATAATTGCTGGATAGCATCTAACGCAGTTGTAATGAATGGTGCTAGAATTGGAAACAATTGTAAAATTTTTCCAGGGGCTATTATTTCTGCAGAATCTCAGGATTTAAAGTATAATGGAGAGTATGCAATTACTGAAATAGGAGATAATACCACAATAAGAGAATATGTAACCATTCATAAAGGGACGTTAGATAAGAAAATAACAAAAGTCGGCAGTAATTGTTTACTCATGTCTTATGTACATGTTGCTCATGACTGTATAATAGGCAACAATGTAGTTATAGCTAATTTAGTTCAATTAGCTGGCCATGTAAATGTTAGTGATTGGGTTATTATTGAAGGAACTGCAGCAATTCAACAATTTGTTAGCATAGGACAGCATGCATTTATCGCTGGAGGCTCACTTGTAAGAAAAAATGTTCCACCATATGTTAAAGCTGCTAGGGAACCACTATCATACATTGGTGTAAATACAATTGGGTTAAGAAGAAGAGGCTTTAATGATCAACAAATAATTAATATTGAAGATATTTATAGAGTTATATATGTTCAAAATAGCAACATGACAACAGCTCTAAGAGTTGCAGATTTGGAAATTCCAGTTTCAGAAGAAAAAGAAGTGATATTAGAATTTATTAGAAACTCTACTAAAGGAATTATGAGGGGCTTGAGTTAGTTATTAAGTTTTGTTTTAATAACTTGTATAACTCTTAAATTATTTCTATTTATTACATAACTTATAAGAGAAAGATTGTTAATCGAGTAAGTAGAATCAATACTTGGATCAGGAAGTTCGTAAGTAAAATTATTGTAAATTAAAGAATCCTTTTGAACAGTTCCATTAATAATTGGTGTTCCCCATGTTCCATTAATATTATCTGAAAGTATAGCGTGGTGGTGGTAGTTAGTATCAATTATACCATTGTTAAATTTCTGTGGAGATACTACATCATCTCTAATAAGATAAATGACTAAGTGATATTCACCAGTGAGGTTGTTTAAAATTGAAGTTTCTGTATGTATAAATAAGCCATTTGTTTGTGTAAAGTAATAATATTGTAATTGAATATTTAATGGAAACGTACTGTTAAGTTCATTATTTACCCCGCTTGACCAACCACTTCCAAAATACCATACGGTGTTGGTCAACCCACCGTCATTTCTATTGATTGTGCCCATAGGATTTCCAAGGAACCCAGGCATTTCACTTCCTCTAACATATTCATTTCCAGCTTCAGTTTCATAATTGTTTGTAAATATATTATCTGTTGCTTGAAAAGCTCCGTCTTGACTCGCATGAACAGAAGCAACAATTACATTCTTACTGCTATCATCTTCTAAATCTTTAGCAATTTGTGCTGCTGCTGGACAATTGGTACATTTATGTCCAGTATAATCTTCCAAAAGAATACTTTTAGGATTATTATTTGGTCCCCAATTGGTTTCAGGGTTTACTAAATCATAACTATAGTCAATAGGGTCTCCTGGGTATAGCGACCAATCAAATTTACCATATTCTTCAGGTAAGGGGCTTTCTATTTTATCACATGAAAAAATGGATATTAACAATAAATATTTTAAATATTTTCTCATATTAAAAACTTGATGTGAAAGAAAAAGTTAAACCATTTGATGCAGGTACTGCTCTGCATACACCACCTACACAGAAAACACCAGCTCTTTGTTTTCCATATTGAAAAGAAAAACGATGTGATCCGTTTATGTATCCAGCGGATATCAGTCCATAATGAACACGCTTTTTAAGATCGTCATTTCCAGAATTATATTGGTCAAGAACTGCTATATACCAGTGAGGACTAAAAGTATATTCAATTTGGCCAAAGAGCCAATCTCCTTTATCTTCATCAGTCCACATTGCTTGAGTTTCAAATCTTAAGGAATGATGCCTGTTTATTTTATATGTTAAATCCATCACCGCTATTTGTGCATTTATAATTTTGTAGTAGTTAGCTACTTTAACGGCATCATCATTAAAAATAAAATTAAAATAGTTGAGACTCAATTTTAGTTTTTTATTAATTTTTCTTTTAATTTCTACATTAAAATCTTGAAGTAAGATACTATCAGATCTTGCAAAAAATGAAGTCGTATAACTATTTCTAGTGGTTTCCATATCATCAATAAAATTTCTTTCAGGAACATAAGCTGTAGCAAAATTTATTGCAACTGAAGTTCCGTATCTTCCACCTAGTGTAGTTTTTTTTGGGATTTTATAAAGAACATCTAATTGATATGCAATTTCACCATAAAAATTAGTAGCATACGGATAAAGAGTTGCTGCAAGATTGTAAGTATGTTGTTTAGTAAGTGCTGGTAAATATCCAATTAATAAATCAGTAGGACCTACATTTACATTAGTAGAACGCCAAAGCATATTGTCCATATGTTTAGCAGAAAAATCAACTGCAAATCCTTTTGTAGAATATCCTAGATTGAGTAAAATTCCTTCTCCATTTTTATAAATATAATTAAATCTACTATCTTGATTATCTGGGTAGGGATCGTTGATTTTATGAACATATTCTCCGCTAAAACGTATTTTATTATATCTCAAATTGACTCTTACAGAAGAAGCCCCAACGTTCTTAGGTAAATCAAAAAAATTGGTATTATTATCTGTATTAAATTTACTTACAAAACTTCCACCAATAGTAGCTTTGAATTTCCATGAATTAGAAGAATCTAGTAATTCATTAAGGTTAAGCTCACTGTCAAAAGCTCTAATAATACCATTCCCATTTACCAAGCCGTCCATAAATATATGTCTCTGCTTACCAACCATTCCTTTTAGGTAAACCCCATTTACAGGTTCATAAGTTAATCGTATTCCATCCAAAGAGTTATCAATTCCCAGCTGTCTTTCTTCATAAGCTCTAAAAATCATCCCACTGCCAAACTGGTCGTAAAAATTTCCTATTGTAACACCTACATTATCACTATTCCATGACAAATATCTATAACCAATTCCTGTTCCAGAAAACGATGTTGGATAACCTTCTAATGTATTTAAATAACTTTCATAACGAATACCGGCTCTAAAATCACCTTTTTGATAATTGACATTAGCAAATCCATTAAATCCATAAAGATGTTCTGGTAAGGCAGCATTAATAATGGTATCTTCTTGATAATATTGACCAATTGTTTGAATATTCCCAGAAATTACACCAGGAGACTTTAGGTCTTGTCCATTAACTTGTACAATTAAAAAAAATATTAGAGAAAATAAAATTTTATTTCTTAATTTCATTTTGAAATTTTAACGAGTTCTTCATACAACTCGTCTTCATCACCAGGTGAATAATTGTTATGATCCCAAACTATTTTACCATTACCATTAACTAAAAATGTATGAGGAACATTATTAACATTCATAGCTCTTTTGTAATCGCCATTAGGATCTAAGAGAACCATATATTCCCAGCCTTGAGCATTTATGTAGGGTTCTACTCGTGTGCTCGACCTGGCATCATCTATAGAAATTGCAATTAATTTAACACCCGTTTCATCTACCCAGTCATCGTATTCTTCTGCGATCGTATTGAGTTCTGCTTTACAAGGCTTACACCAAGTTGCCCAAAAACTTATAATGATAGGATTACCATTGTTGGAAAATTTAGATAAATTCTTAGTGTTTCCATTCACATCCTTTAGGTTGATATTAGGAAGTTGGCTGTAACTTAAAAGAGTAAATAAACTAAAAGTAATTAAGAATAATAGTTTCTTCATATAGTATTTTTTAAGCAATTATATTTATTGAATTACTTTCAATTTAGTAATGGTTCGTGAATATAATAATAATATAGCTAATAATATATGCGATCTCTTTGTAATGTGTAAGACTATTAAATTAATTATATTTGGTAAAAAATCAATTATGAGGCATTTTATAATATCTTTTATATTTATTTTAATCTCTGTATCTTCCATTGGACAATTTGATATTTTATGGGATGATGACCCTGGAGTTACTTACAATGGCCAAACAGTAACTATTTTGAAGGATTATGCAGGTTTTGATGTATATATGCATTGTCAAAATAATAGTTCATCTGCTCAGGATATAAAGTTTAGGAGAGTTGTTCTTAGTTCAAATGACACTCTTTTCAATGATCAATTTTGCGATAATAATTTATGTTATTCATGTTTTGGAGATGACTGGACTACACCAGCACCAAACCCGCTACAGCCTGGAGACTCATGTTTAATGAAAGGGACTTTTTATTTTTATAACGGTGGTGATGTATTAATTAGATATTACATACTTGATTTGAGTGATAATCCTATTGATTCAGTAGACGTAAATATTATAAATACTGTCAGTGTTAAAGAACTAAATCAAACACTAATTTCAATTTATCCCAACCCTGCAAACCACTATTTAAATATAAATTTCCCTAACTTCTTTAGTGATCCTTTTGATGTAAATATTTATGATCTTAATGGTAAATTAGTTTTCAATCAACAGCTTTTTAATTTGAAAAACACAATCAATTTAAACGATTTGAAATCTGGATTTTATACCTATAATATCACTAACAAAACTTCAATTTTAAAAGAGGATAAGTTAATCATCGAACATTAACTTTTCGTATAATTCCTTAGTTCCACTTACAGCATTTTTTTTAATATGAGTTACTTTACTAATATTTAATTCTGGGTCAGGGTCGATTAAATAAACCTTACAATTTTCACTTACAAAATTTATTAAATCTGCTGCAGGATATACTTTAAGTGAAGTCCCAATTATTATTAAAATATTTGCTTTATATATGATGTTATAGGCTTCTTGCATTTTTGGGACAGCCTCTCCAAACCACACAACGTCGGGTCTTAATAAAAAATTGTCGGGACACTTGTCTCCATATTTTAAATCTTTTTTAATTCGAAACGTTTTTCCTGTTTTAGTACTTCTAGAGAACATAATTTCCCCATGTAAATGAAGTATTTTTTCAGATCCAGCTCTTTCATGTAAATCGTCAATATTTTGAGTTATAATTTGAACGTTAAATTTTTTTTCAAGTTTTTTTATGTTTTGATGAGCCATATTTGGCTGTGCATTTAAACAATTTTTTCTTCTTAGATTATAAAAATCCATAACCTTTTTTGGATTATTTATCCATGCATTTATAGTAGCAACTTCTTCTATTGGAAATTCATCCCAAAGACCTCCATGGTCTCTAAAAGTAGACAATCCGCTTTCGGCACTTATACCAGCACCTGTAAATACTACAATTTTTTTCATTAACATTTATTTGTTACACAATAAACTTGAGATTGTGTTTTCTGTTCTTTCCAGATTATTAAATTAGCTAATCATTTTAATTTTATGTCAGAAAAACTATTAAAAAAAGATGCTTTAGATTATCACAGCTCCGGTAGAAAGGGCAAAATAGAGGTTATACCTACTAAACCATACACCTCACAAAGAGACCTTTCTTTAGCATATTCACCAGGCGTTGCAGAACCATGTTTATCAATTAATAAAAACGTAGATAATGTATACAAATATACAACCAAAGGAAATTTAGTTGCAGTTATTTCAAATGGTACTGCAGTTTTAGGATTAGGTGATATTGGACCAGAAGCTTCAAAACCTGTAATGGAGGGGAAAGGTTTATTATTCAAAATTTTTGCAGATATAGATGTTTTTGATATTGAAGTGAATGAAACAGATGTTGAAAAATTTATTGCAACTGTAAAAGCCATTTCTCCAACATTTGGCGGTATAAATTTAGAAGATATTAAGGCTCCTGAAGCATTTATTATTGAAGAGCGTTTAAAGGAAGAATTAGATATTCCAATTATGCATGATGACCAGCATGGAACAGCTATTATTTCATCAGCAGCTTTGATAAATGCTCTTGAAATTGCAAATAAAAAAATTGAAAAAGTCAAAATAGTGGTCAGTGGAGCAGGAGCTTCTGCACAATCCTGTTTAAAGTTGTATATATCTTTGGGTGTCAAAAAAGAAAATATTTTCATGTTTGACTCTAAGGGGTTAATTCATGAATCTCGAAAAAATTCTTTGGATGAAAATAAAAGATTTTTCATGCAAAAAGGCTCCAACCTTTCTCTTCATGAAGCATTTAAAAAAGCTGATGTTTTCTTAGGTCTATCTAAGGGAGGAATAGTAAATGAGCAGATGATTAAAAGCATGTCTAAAAATCCAATAGTTTTTGCTTTAGCCAACCCTAATCCAGAGATAGAATATGATTTAGCTCTAAGAACAAGAGATGATGTAATTATGGCAACTGGAAGATCTGATCATCCCAATCAGGTTAATAATGTACTTGGCTTCCCTTATATATTTCGTGGCGCTTTAGACGTACGAGCTACTAAGATTAATGAAGCAATGAAATTAGCTGCAGTAAAAGCTATTGCTCTTTTGGCTAAAGAACCTGTTCCTGATGTTGTTAATGAAGCATATGACGCAAAAAGTATTTCTTTTGGCCGAACTCAAATTATTCCTAAACCTTTAGATCCGAGATTAATTTATTGGGTAGCTCCTGCTGTAGCTAAGGCTGCAATGGAGTCTGGAGTTGCTAAAAAGCCCATTAAAAATTGGGAAAAGTATGAGTTAGAATTAATGGAGCGATTAGGACTCAATAATAAGTTGGTTAGAAACCTTACAGATAAAGCCAAAAGAAATCCTAAAAAAGTTGTTTTCGCTGAGGCTGATCATTACAAAATTTTAAAAGCTGCAGAAATGGCTTTAGAAGAGGGTATTGCAATACCAATTCTATTAGGAAAAAGACAAAAAATCCAAAAAATAATTGATGAGTATAATTTAGATTTATCTAATTGTGAAATTATAGATCCTAGGAACGAAAGTGAACTAAAACATAGAGAAGGATTTGCAGAAATTCTTCATGAAAAAAGAAAGAGGAGAGGGTTGACTTTTTATGAAGCTAAAAAACTGATGAGAGAAAGAAATTATTTTGCTGCTGCTATGGTAGAAACTGGTATGGCAGACGTAATGATTTCAGGATTGACCAGAAGTTATAAGGATTCTATAAGGCCTGCTTTAAGAGTTATTGGAGTTGAGGATGGGTTAAATAAAATTGCAGGAATGTATATTTTAATAAGTAAGGACGGCCCCATGTTTTTTGCTGATACAACCGTCAATATTAATCCAACAGTTGAAGAAATAGTAGACATAACACTTCTTGTAGCTAAAACAGTAAAGCAATATAAAATCAGTCCAAAAATTGCACTTTTAAGCTATTCGAATTTTGGCTCTAATGAAGGAGAAGATGCTATTAAAATGAGAGAAGCAACCAAAATACTTCACGAAAAACACCCTGGATTAATTGTAGATGGAGAGTTACAGGCAAATTTTGCAGTTAATAAAGAATTAATCGACGATTTTTTCCCTTTTTCAATGTTATCTGGAAAAAGTGCTAATACTTTAATTTTCCCTAATCTAAGTTCTGGAAATATTGCCTATAAATTAGTTAAAGAAATGAGTCAGCAGGAAGCGATAGGCCCTATTTTATTAGGGATGAAAAAACCAGTTCATGTACTGCAAATAGGATCCTCAGTAAGAGAAATTCTTAATATGATTACTCTTGGAGTTGTTGATGTTCAAAACCGAAAATAAGTATTATGATTGCACATATTGAAGGAATTTTAGAGTCCAAGTCTCCAACATCGGTAGTTATTGATGTAAATGGTATAGGCTATTTGTTAAATATTTCTTTAAATACTTATGATCAGCTACCTTCAAAAGGGAAATTAAGATTGTATAGTCATTTAATTGTTAGAGAGGATGCTCATATTTTATTTGGGTTTTCAGAAGAAGAAGAAAGATTAATGTTTAAAGAACTCATAAATGTTTCTGGAGTTGGTGCAAGTACCGCATTAATGATATTATCATCTATGAAACCTTCGGAAGTTGTTACTGCAGTAGACCAAAGTGACGTAAATACTTTTAAAAGTGTAAAAGGTATAGGTCTAAAATCAGCACAGAGAATCATTGTAGACTTAAAGGGAAAACTAGATAAAATAGAAACTCAAAATGACTTTTTATCTCCTCAGGGCAATACCTATAAAAATGAAGCGTTATCAGCATTGGTAGTTTTAGGTATTGATAAAAAGAAAGCTTCAAACACTATAGATGAGATATTAAAAAATAGTGAAATATCCTCTGTTGAGGAGCTCATAAAAAAAACACTTAAAGCTGTTTAAAACACTAAGTTGCTAAATAATTTTATTTCAAGTAAAGTAGTTTTTTTAATTGTTTTAATTACCCTTTTGGGAACTAAGATTAAAGCAAAAGAAAATCCTATTGCTCAAAAAATGGCTTTAGATTCTCCGGAGGTTAATTTAATTTTCCCTATTAACGACCCTTTAGATCCCACAAATTTTTCTTTAGGATTAATAGATTTTAATCTTCCATTAAATATTCAAAATAATGTGCAGTATGATCCTATTACAGGTCAATATATTTATAACTCTTTGTTAGGAGATACTTTAAGTTTTAGACCATCTAGTGAGGTTTCTTTAGATGATTATTTAAAAATACAACACCAAAAGTCAATGTCAGATTTTTGGAAAAAAAATCTTGACGATATTTCCGATTATAAGTACAAAAATATTGAGGACGAAATAAAGTTAAACGAACCACCTGCAAAGAAAATTTTTGGGAGCGATTTTGTAGAAATAAGACCCCAAGGATCAGCAGAACTAAGTTTTGGTCTCAACTCTTCGAGAACTGATAATCCAGTTCTTCCAGAGAGAAATAGAAGAATTACCACTTTTGATTTTGATCAAAAAATTCAAATGAATTTAACAGGTAAAATTGGAGATTTAATGGACTTAGGCTTTAATTACAATACGGAGGCAACTTTTGATTTTGACAATCAATTAAATTTAGATTATTCTGGAAAGGAAGATGATATTCTTCAAAAATTAGAAGCTGGAAATGTTACTTTACCCTTAAATAGTACTTTAATTTCTGGTAGCCAAAGTTTATTTGGAATCAAATCCGAATTAAAATTTGGAAAATTAACGGCTACTACTGTATTATCTCAACAAAAAGGCCAGAAAAAAGAAATTGAAATTTCAGGAGGAGCTCAACTTAATGAGTTTGAAATCAATGCGGATAATTACGAAGAAAATCGTCATTTTTTCTTAAGTTTTTATTACAGAGATAGCTATGATCAATCTATGAAAACACTTCCAATGATTACTTCAGGAATTCAAATTCAACGAATAGAAGTTTGGGTGACAAATAGAAATAATACTATTCAAAATACCAGAAATATTTTATGTTTTACTGATTTAGGAGAGCCAAGAATAACTCAGTTAGAAAATCCTACATGGGTTTCCGGTGGGTATACTTTACCTGATAATAATCATAATGGATTATATAACAATATTAAGTCCAATTCTAATATTAGAAATTATGTGAATGCAAGCAATGAACTTTCAGGACCTAATTATAATATGGAACAAGGAATAGAATTTGAAAAAGTTGAAAATGCCAGAATGCTTACTTCAAATGAATTTACTTATAATTCAGTTTTAGGATTTATTTCATTAAATCAATCCCTTAATAATGATCAAGTATTAGGAGTATCTTATCAATATACATACGCTGGAAAGACAT
This sequence comes from Crocinitomicaceae bacterium, assembly GCA_002686655.1. Lineage (GTDB taxonomy): Bacteria > Bacteroidota > Bacteroidia > Flavobacteriales_D > Parvicellaceae > MED-G20. The sequence goes on from NYYE01000004.1 coordinate 54,659, forward strand.
ATCAAGTTGGAGAACTTTCTACAGACGGAGTTGCTGGCCAAAGTGCACTTTTTCTTAAACTATTAAAATCTACTGTAAGAAATCCAAAGAAGAAATTATGGGATTTAATGATGAAAAATGTCTATTCATTAGGGGCTTATCAGGTAGATCCTAATAATTTTAGATTAGATATTTGGTATAATAATCCATTAACTTCAATAGATATTAATTATATTCCTAAACCTGGTGTAGATGATAAATTATTGATTCAATTACTTGATCTAGATAGATTAAATCAACAGCAGCAACTTTATCAGGATGGTTTATTTGATTTTGTTCCTATTACTTCAAACCAAGGGAAAATTGTAAACGGAGGGACAATTAATCCTAGAAATGGAAGGTTATATTTTACAACAATAGAACCTTTTGGGAAAACCCTAGAACAAAAAATGTTGGGTGAAGGAATTTCACCCACTATTATAGAAAAGGTAGCCTTTACACAATTGTACGACAGTACAAAAACAGCTGCTCAACAATTACCTGAGATCAACAGATTCAAAATTAAGGGGACTTATCAATCTTCTGTTAGTTCTGAAATTTCACTTAATGCTATGAATATTCCTCAAGGATCTGTTGTAGTTACAGCTGGTGGTCAAATTTTAACAGAAGGGGTCCAATATATGGTAGATTATAATTTAGGTAGAGTTAAAATTTTAGATGACGGTATTCTTAGCTCCGGTACTCCAATTAAAATTTCTTTAGAAAGTAATTCTTTATTTAGTGTTCAAATGAAGACCCTATTGGGAACACATTTGGATTATAAAATAAATAAAGATGCAAATATTGGAGCTACCATACTTAAATTAAAAGAAAGACCACTTACTCCTAAAGTTAATGCTGGCGATGAACCCATTTCTAATACCATGCTGGGTCTAGATGGAGGATTTAAAAAAGAAGTTCCAATTTTAACAAAGTGGGTAGATATGCTTCCATTTATAGAGACTAAGAAAAAATCGATGGTCAATTTCTCTGGTGAAGTAGCAGCTTTAATTCCTGGTCATAATAAGGCAATAGATATAACACAAGAAAATGGATCATCTTATATTGATGATTTTGAAGGTAGTCAAAGTGCCATAGATATTAGGACTATAAATAATTGGGTTTTAGCCTCTGTCCCTCAAGGGCAACCCAATCTTTTTCCAGAAGCATCTTTATATAACGATATCAATTATGGAAAAAATAGAGCAAAATTTTCGTGGTATGTTATTGATCCATTATTTCACAGTAGAACATCTTCTCTTACACCTGCTCATATCAAAGGATCTGCCTTACAAGAAAATCATTTGATGAGGCAAGTATTGGTTGATGAAGTTTTTCCTAATAAACAACTTGGAACAGGTCAGTTGACCAATATTCCTGTTTTTGATATTTCTTATTACCCAAACGAAAGAGGGCCGTATAATTTTGATGTAGAACCTGGAAATTACAGTGCAGGATTGAATCAAACTACAGGAAGTTTAAATGATCCAGAGACTAGATGGGGAGGAATAATGAGAACTCTAACTACTAATGATTTTGAAGCTGCAAATATCGAATTTATCCAGTTTTGGATTATGGATCCTTTTAATGAAGATTCAGAGAATAGTTCTGGTGGTGAGTTTTATTTCAATTTAGGAAATGTTTCTGAAGATTTACTAAGAGATGGAAGAAAATCATTCGAAAATGGACTGCCTCCAGATGGTGATTATGATGCTTATTCCAATGAGTTAGAGTATACATCATGGGGCGTAGTCCCTAATACTCAAGTTGTCGTCAATGCCTTTAATAATAATTTATCCTCTAGACAGTTTCAAGATATTGGATTTGATGGACTTTCAGATAATCAGGAATTAGCCTATTTCAATAATTATATTTCAAAAATTCAAAACCATATTTCAGATCCTAATATTATTTCTAAAATTATAAACGATCCATCTGCAGATAATTTTAATTATTACAGAGACGATGATTATGACACTGATCAGGTAAGTATAAGAGATAGGTATAAGGACTATAACAACCCAGATGGAAATTCCCCAACTTCAGAAATGTCAGATACTATGAATGCTGATCGTTACCCAACTTCTGCTTCAACTTTACCTAATGTAGAGGACATTAATTTGGATAATAATTTAAGCGAATCTGAGAGTTATTTTCAATATAAGATAGATTTTAAGCCTAATAAAATGGAAGTTGGTAAAAACTTTATTACGGATAAGGTACTATATATTGATCCAGATACTCAAAAAGAAGTTTATTGGTACCAGTTTAGGGTTCCAGTTACCTCATTTTCAAAAAGAATAAACGATATTCAAGATTTTAGATCAATTCGTTTCATAAGAATGTTTTTACATGGATGGAGCGAAAATGTTACCTTAAGATTTGCTAGGCTGGAGTTAATCCGGGGGGAATGGAGAAGATATTTAGGCAGTTTATTAGCTGATGGTGAATATATTCAAAATGAAGAAGCCAATACTTTTTTTAATGTTAGTGCAGTAAATCTAGAAGATAACGGAACTAGAGACCCTATAAATTATGTTTTACCAGAGGGGATTATTAGAGAAACCAATTATCAAACAGCCAACTTGGCTCAACAAAATGAACAAAGTTTAGTATTAGATGTATGTGGATTAAAAGATGGCGATTCAAGGGCTATTTATAGAAATGTCAATTTGGATATTAGAAATTACAATAAAATACAAATGTTTGTTCACGGAGAACCTAATGCTGGTTCAGAGCCCATTAATGATAATGAAGCAACTGTTTTTATCAGGCTTGGAACAGATTTTGTTTCTAATTACTATGAGTATGAAATGCCAGTTAAAATTTCTCCATGGGGAAATAACACTGCAAGTTCAGTTTGGCCTCAAGAGAATAACTTAACTATTAATTTAAATCATTTAAAAGAATTAAAAAAGAATAGAAACGCTTCAGAATTCAGCAATTTTGATAGATATTCAAGATTTGATCCTGACAATCCTAGTTCTAATATTACAGTAGTTGGAAATCCCAATTTACAGGGNGTAAAAACAATAATGATTGGTGTTAGAAATCCCAAGAGCAATGATCCTAATAACCAATGGCAGCCCGACGATGGGTTAGAAAAATGTGTTGAAATTTGGGTAAACGAATTAAGGTTAAGTGACTTTAATGAAAATGGGGGATGGGCAGCTATAGGTAGAATGACAGCCAATCTAGCTGACTTTGCTGATGTAGCAGTCTCCGGAAACTATTCTACACCTGGTTTTGGTAGCATAGAAAAACGAGTAAGTGAAAGACAACAAGAATTTATTTATGGGTTTGATGCTTCAAGTACAATTAATTTAGATAAATTTTTTGGAGATCAGTCTGGAATTAACCTTCCTATGTATGTTGGCTATTCAAGAAATGTTATTAAACCATTGTATGATCCTTTAAGTCCAGATTTATTGTTTGAGAAAAGCCCTAATGAAGCAGAAAATTTATGGAATGAAAGATTCTATAATGGGATTGATTTAACNGAAAGNAAATCTATCAATTTCACCAATATTAAGTTTGATGGAAAAAAGAAAAGTAAGTCTCCCAAAAAAGTAACCAATAAAAAAACAAATGGTAAAAAAGAGCCAATTAAAGAAGAGCTTAGTGAGAAAGAGGAAAGTACTGAAAAAATAATTCCAAAAAAGAAAAAGAAGTCCAATCAACAAATTGCTCTTCCTTGGGATATTTCTAACTTTAGTTTTAATTATTCTTTTACTGAATTATCTCATAGAGACATTAATACCCGACAAGATTTACAAAGAAATTACTTAGGATCTGTAAATTATTTATATAATAGTAAGGTTAAGCCATTTGAGCCCTTTAAGAAAAATTCTTTTTTGAGAAAATCAAAATGGTTAAGGCTGATAAGAGACTTTAACATCTACCTCTTGCCCAAGCAAATTGCTATTCGTTCAAATATGAATAGAACTTATAATATATTTTCTACTAGGTATAATTTTCCGGGCGGTGAAAATTTTGAGGTTCCTCAGTATGGAAAACAATTTAATTGGGACAGAAATTATGATTTTAAATATGATATAACTAAGAACTTAAAATTTGATTTACAAGCTACCAATGGGGCATTTGTAAGAGAAACTCCTGGTAAAATAGATTATGGTATTTTTGGTTATGAAGACGAATTAGACCAAGAAGTAATCAATAATAGTTTAAGAACATTTGGTGAAAACATGAATTATAATCATGTTGGAAATGTATCATTCAAGTGGCCTTTAAAAAACTTTCCACTTACTGATTGGATTTCATTAACTACTAGATATACTGGAAATTTTGATTGGACTCGGGCTCCTTTGGCTCTTGATAATGATACTTTATCTGTAGGAAATATAGTTCAGAACTCTCGTGTCATCGCTTGGTCAGGAAAACTAAATTTCATAGCGCTTTATAATAAAGTTCCGTATTTAAAAAAGGTAAATAAAAAGTACGGAAATTCTAGAATTTCAAGAGCTAGAAGTAACACAACAAAAGGAGGAAAGAAGTCTAAACCCTCAGGTGAAAAATCAGAANTCGTAAAGAAAAAGAAAGAAGAAAGTGAGATTAAAATTTTAGATCAATTTGCTAGGCTTTTAATGTCTGTAAAAAGTGTGAATGCCACTTTTAACACTAATGATGGTATTATGCTTCCAGGATATGCCAATAGAACTAATTTATTAGGAATGGATGACAATTGGTTGGCACCTGGAATGGATTTCATTGCTGGAGGATATCAAGAAAGAGATATGTTAGGTAATAAAACAAATTTTGTTTTTGCCAATCANGCCGCCCAAAATAATTGGTTGGTTGATACCAATAACTATCAATATATAAGTACTCAGTACATTGTTAATCATACTGAAAATATGACTTTTAAAGCCTCTNTTAAACCTATTAAAAGTTTAAGAATTGACCTTTCAGCTGATAGAAATCTAATGGAGAATAGGAGTTCCAATCTTGGACTAGATGATGACAGATCTTTTGCACTTTTAAATAACCAGTTTAATGGCTCATTTAGTACTTCCATTATTTCTTGGAATACAGCTTTCAAAGCTGATAAAATGAATGATACTACGCTATCAAATCAAATATGGGAAAATTTACTTTCTTACCGCCAAAGTATTTCTAGTTTAATGTCGCAATCTAATCCCAACGCTCCTAATAATTTAGAAAATAGCGGATATTATACTGGCTATGACAGCACCCAGCAGGATGTAATNATTGGGGCTTTTATGTGTGCTTATTTGGGTGAAAAACCTACATTAAATAATATTAATCCTCTAAATCAAAGAATTCCATTACCAAATTGGCGAATTACTTTTGATGGAATTGGCAAAATAAAATCTTTAAGAAAATATATTAAGAAACTATCCTTTACCCATGCGTATAGGTCTAATTTTTCGTTGGGGAATTATACTACTAATTTAAGTGGTGATTGGGATGCAGCTGGAAATGCTACTCAGACAGATATTGCTGGAAATTTTATTTCACAAAAACAAATTATGACCATGAATATTTTAGAACAGTTTGCTCCTTTACTTGGAGTTGACTTAACACTTGCCAATAATATGTCAGTTAAATTAGAAATTAAAAAAGACAGAAATATTTCCTTAAGCTTAGCCAATAATCAAATTACTGAAATCAAGGGAAGTGAAATAAAGTTTGGTTCAGGATATACTTGGAGAAAATTATCTNTTCCTATTAAAATTTCTGGTAAAACTTTAGACCCAAGTGATTTGAGAATGAGATTAGATGTTTCCGTAAGAGATAATAAGACTATTACAAGAAAAATTATTGAAAATCAAAATCAAGCAACTGCTGGACAGCGAGCGGTAAGTATTCAATTTTCTGGAGACTATAATTTAACCAAGCAATTAATGCTTAGAATATATTTTGATAGAAGGGTTAATACTCCATTTGTTTCAACATCTTTTCCTACTGCGAATACCAATGCTGGTTTTGCTCTAAGATTTCAACTTAGATAATATTTTTTTTGTTAATTTGCCTCAAAATTATTTATAATGAATGTCCCTAAAGATTTAAAATATACTAAAGACCACGAATGGGTTAAAATAGAAGGTGATATTGCTGTCATTGGAATAACAGACTTTGCTCAAGGTGAACTTGGTGATATTGTTTATGTGGAAGTAGATACTTTAGATGAAACATTGCAAAAAGAAGAAGTTTTTGGAACTGTTGAAGCAGTTAAAACTGTATCTGATCTTTTTATGCCACTATCTGGAGAAATTTTAGAGTTTAACGAATCTTTAGAAACCAATCCTGAAAAAGTTAATGAAGACCCTTACAACGAAGGCTGGATGATAAAGATGAAGGTAAGCGATCTTTCAGAAATGGATGATTTGCTTTCTGCAGAAGATTATCAAAACACCATTAATTAGTATCATTTTGGTATGGTTTTTGAACATTTTCATTTAAATAGTTAATTTTAACCAATAATATGAAGCCTAAAAAAAATCCTGAAGTAGATGCTGAAGACATCAAGTCAAGAACTGTTTATGTTCTTTCCGGCTTGGTTCTAGTAACTGCTTTTATTCTATGTCTTGTTGAATATAAAAAAATTGATTTAGCCGGCGCCAGTATTGAGTCTTCTTTAACAGCTCTTGAGGATGAGGAAGTGGTTGAGATTAATCCTAATACACCGCCACCGCCACCGCCACCGCCACCGCCACCTGCTCNACCGGAAGAGGTTGAGGTATTAGAGGAAGAAGATGAAAGAGAAGAAACTAATGTTATTATTATTGATCAAGAAGCAGATATTGACATTGTAATTGAAGTTGAAGAAGAACCAGAACCGGTAGTAGAACAAATTTTTGATGTAGTTGAAGAAAACCCAGAATTTATTGGAGGAATGGCTAAGCTATATGAGTATTTAGGAAAAAATATTCAGTATCCAGAAATGGCTAAAGAGAATGGAATTCAGGGAAAAGTCTTTGTTCAGTTTGTTGTTTGGAAAGATGGTACTATAAAGGATGTAAGAGTAGTAAAAGGCGTGCATAAAACCTTGGATAGTGAAGCACAAAGAGTGGTAAAATCAATGCCAAAGTGGACTCCTGGGAGGCAAAGAGGAACTGCTGTAAATGCTAGATTTACGTTACCAATAAAATTTAGAATCAGTTAAGTTAAATTATCATTCCTGCACCAACAGTATTATTGGTGTTTTCATCAATTATTATCAAACTTCCTGTTGATCTGTTATCTTTATATTTATCTACTAATAATGGTTGAGATAATTTCATCGTAATTCGCGCAATATCATTGCAATTAATTTTTAGATCATTCACATTTCTGTGTAGGGTATTAATGTCAATTTTATATAGTACTTCTTTAACAATACCCCGAACTTCATTAGAAGTATGTTTAACAGTATATTTTCCTTTTTCTGTTAATGGGTTTTCACCAAGCCAACAAACCATTAATTCGATTTCTTTTAGAATCCTAGGCTGATTATTTTCCCTTACAATCATATCACCCCTACTTATATCCAAATCATCACTGAGAGTTAAAGTAACTGACATGGGGGCATGAGCTTCTTCAATTTCTTTATTAAAAGTTATGATAGATTTAATTTTAGAGTGAAATCCTGAGGGTAAAACCACTACTTCATCCCCTTTTTTAAATACTCCTCCTGAGATCCTACCTGCATACCCTCTAAAATCATGGAATTCTTTAATTTGAGGTCTTATTACATTTTGGATAGGAAATCTACAATCAATAAGGTTATAATCTGATGCAATATGAATATTTTCTAAAGTATGTAGTAACGTACTTCCTTCATACCATTGCATTTTATGGGACCTATTAACAATGTTATCCCCATTTATGGCGCTAATTGGAATAAACCTTATGTCTTTAGTTACTAACTTTGAACTAAATCCTGTTAATTCTTCTTTAATTTTTGAAAATGCTTTTTCATTGTAATCAACTAAATCCATTTTATTGATACAATATATTATATGAGGAATACCTAATAATGATGCTATAAATGAATGTCGTTTAGTTTGCTCAACAATTCCATTCCTAGCATCTACTAAAATAATGGCCAAATTTGCTGTACTTGCTCCAGTTACCATATTTCGAGTATATTGAATGTGACCTGGAGTATCTGCAACTATAAACTTTCTTTTGGGAGTAGCAAAATATCTGTAAGCTACATCAATGGTAATGCCTTGTTCTCTTTCGGCTCTTAACCCATCGGTAAGTAAAGCTAAATTTACTTTTTCTTCCCCTTTTTTAGAACTTGCATTTTCAATGGCTTCCATTTGATCTTCAAAAATGGATTTACTATCGTATAGCAATCTGCCTATTAAAGTACTTTTACCATCATCTACACTTCCTGCCGTAGTAAATCGTAATAAATCCATATTTAAATAGTTATTACTCATTTCTAAAAATAGCCTTCTTTTTTTCTGTCTTCCATAGCAGCTTCAGATCTTTTATCATCAGCTCTACCACCTCTTTCTGTTGTTCTAGAAGCAGACACTTCATTAATAATCATCTCTAAAGTATCAGCATCAGAAATTGTTGCACCAGTACAAGTTGCATCTCCAATAGTTCTAAATCTAACCCTCATTTTTTGAACTTTTTCTTCTGGTTTAGTTTTAATAAAATCTGTTTTAGCCATCACTACATTATTTCTAATAAAGCATTCTCTTTCGTGAGAAAAATATAAAGAAGGAATTTTAATATTTTCTTTCATTATATATTGCCAAACATCCATTTCTGTCCAATTACTTATGGGAAAAGCTCTAAAGTGTTCTCCAAAATTCTTCTTACCATTAAATAGATTCCAGAGTTCAGGTCTTTGATTTTTTGGATCCCACTGACCAAAATCATCTCTATGGGAAAAAAAACGTTCTTTGGCTCTTGCTTTTTCTTCATCTCTTCTTGCTCCACCCATAGCGCAGTCAAATTGGTATTCATTTATACTATCCAGTAAAGTAGTTGTTTGCAATTTATTCCTACTAGAATTTATTCCCTTTTCTTCAATAACTTTTCCTTCATCAATAGATTTTTGAACAGAGGCAATAATTAATCTAGCTTTGGTTTCTTTAACTAATTCATCTCTAAATTGATATAATTCATCAAAATTATGTCCGGTATCAATATGCATAATCGGGAAAGGAACATTTGCAGGATAAAATGCCTTTCTTGCTAAATGATAGCATATAATAGAATCTTTCCCCCCAGAGAATAGTAATACTGGTTTTTCAAACTGTGAAGCAACTTCTCTTATGACGAAAATCGATTCTGCTTCTAATTCTTCAAGGTGACTTAATTGATACTTATTCAATTTTTAGTTATTAATGGGATGGCAAAATTATATAAAATTTCAGACGATTCTTCAATTGAAATATTTTCTGTAGGGACTACTAAATTTGGAGAATTTGGCTTTTCGTATGGAGCTGAAATGCCTGTAAAGTTTTTAATTTCTCCCCTGATTGCTTTTTCATAAAGACCCTTTGTGTCTCTTTTTTTGCACTCGTGCAAATTAGTAGCAATATATATTTCATAAAAATCTGATGCCCCAATGATTGATTTTGCCTTTTCTCTCATTTTTTTTGTTGGGCTTACCAAACAACAAATGGTTACAATTCCACTTTCTACGAATAATTTTCCAATTTCAGATGTTCTTCTAATATTTTCCAATCTGTCCTCTTCACTAAAGCTTAAATTATTATTAATACCAATTCTAATATTGTCACCATCTAGTACTTGAGTAATGATTCCTTTCTTATGTAGTTTTTTAGAAATTGTCTTAGCAATAGTGGTTTTTCCAGAACCAGAAAGGCCAGTTAACCAAAGACAAACTCCTTTTTGGTTTAAAAGTTTTTCTTTATCTTCTCTTGAAATTAACTCATGCTTTGAAGAAAACAAATTTTCCATGACAAATTATTTTGAANATCAAATTTATCAATTATGTCAAGTAATCTATGATTTTACTATGATTCATTACATTTGAAAAATAAAATTTAACAATAAATTTTGATTAAAGAATTTAACAATATAAAGGTAGACAAAGTAGGAATTGAAGATCGTATCAATAGAATTACTAAAAGAAGTCTAAAAAGGGAATCTAAATTAAAAGGTTTAGAAATGATTTTAAGTATGATAGATTTAACTACTTTGGAAGGGATGGATACAGTTAAGAAGGTAGAGCAGTTGTGTTATAAGGCTACTCACTTACACAATCAAATTCCTAATTTACCTAATGTTGCTGCAGTTTGTGTTTACCCTAATATGGTTCGTACTGCGTCCAATGCATTGAAAGGAAGCGATGTGTTAGTGGCTAGTGTTGCTACAGCATTTCCTAGTGGAAATTCCACTTTGCCAATCAAAATTAATGATACTAAAGAAGCTATCGAAAACGGAGCTAATGAGGTGGATATGGTGATAAGTAGAGGTAAATTTCATTCTGGGGAATATAATTATGTTTTTGACGAAATAGCAGCCATTAAAGATGTTTGTGGTGAAAATTCTAGACTGAAAGTAATTATAGAAACTGGAGAATTGGGAGATTATGATCATATTAGAATGGCAAGTGAAATTGCCATAAATGCTGGAGCAGATTTTATAAAGACCTCAACTGGCAAAATATCACCAGCAGCTACTTTACCTATCACATTGGTGATGTTAGAAGCCATTAAAGATCATTATTATAAAACAGGAAAAATGGTTGGAATGAAACCAGCAGGTGGTATTTCTAATGCTAAACTTGCCTTACAATATTTAATACTGGTTAAAGAAACTTTAGGTAATTTATGGTTAGATAAACATTGGTTTAGGTTTGGAGCTAGTAGTTTAGCTAATGATGTTCTAATGCAAATAGCCAAACAGAAAACAGGATTTTATCAGTCAAATAATTACTTTTCAAAAGATTAANTTATGAGTTCAACTATTAAGCCTTTAGAATTTAATGGAAATTGGGAGTTGTCCCCTTCTATAGAAAGTACAGATCACTTGTCATTGAAAAACCAAAATGGCCTTTTCATCAATGGGAAATTTGTTAATCCTTTATCAAAAAAGTTTTTTCCAACCATAAATCCGTCCGATGAAGCTCCNATTGCTATGATTTCAGAAGCGCAAGAAAAGGATGTGAATTTAGCGGTGAAATCGGCTAGAGATGCCTATGATGGATATTGGAATAAAATGCCAAGTAAAGAACGTGCAAAATACATTTATAGAATTGCCAGAATGATTCAAGAAAAATCTAAAGAACTGTCTGTAATTGAAACTTTAGACGGAGGAAAGCCCATTAGAGAATCTAGGGATATTGACATTCCATTAGCAGCCGCTCATTTTTTTTATTATGCGGGATGGGCTGATAAATTGAAATTTGCATTTCCTAATAAAAATCCAAAATCTATTGGCGTTGCTGGGCAAATAATTCCTTGGAATTTTCCTTTAATGATGGCTGCTTGGAAGATTGCCCCAGCTTTAGCTACTGGAAATACAGTGGTCTTAAAGCCTGCAGAATCAACATCTCTTACTGCTCTTAAATTAGCAGAAATTATTCAAGAAGCTGATTTACCCCCAGGTGTGGTAAATATTATTACCGGCCCTGGTTCAACAGGAAATTTAATAGTAAACCATCCCGAAATTGATAAAATTGCATTCACAGGCTCTACTGCAGTTGGAAAGTCTATAATGAAAAGTATAGCTGGTAGCTCTAAAAAGTCAACTATGGAACTTGGTGGAAAAGCTGCAAATATTGTTTTTGAAGATGCTCCTTTAGATCAAGCAGTTGAAGGAGTTATTAATGGAATATATTTTAATCAAGGCCATGTTTGTTGTGCAGGTTCTCGTTTATTTATACAGGAGTCTATTTATGATTTATTTATAAGAAAATTAAAAGATAGAATGCAATCCTTAATCTTAGGAAATCCACTAGATAAGAATACTGATATTGGAGCAATTAACTCTAACAATCAACTGACGAATATTAATAAATATATTGATTTAGGAAAAAAAGAGGGAGCAGAAATTTTTCAATTAAATTGTGAAATACCTTCCAGTGGATATTGGTGTGCTCCAACTCTTTTTACCAATGTTTCTCAATCTCATACCATTGCAAGAGAAGAAATTTTTGGACCTGTATTGGCAGTTCAAACATTTAGGACTACTAATGAGGTAATTAATAAAGCTAATAATACGCCATATGGACTTTCTGCTGGTGTTTGGACAGATAAAGGATCCAAAGTATTTAATTTAACTTCAAAATTAAATGCTGGAGTAGTTTGGGCAAACACTTATAACAAATTTGATCCAACTGCTCCATTTGGCGGATATAAAGAAAGTGGCCATGGGAGAGAAGGTGGNTTACATGGCCTTGAAGCCTATTTAAATTTATCATAATGTCTGAAAGAATTAAAGTTTTAAAAACNTATAAAATATTTATTGATGGAAAGTTTCCAAGNACNGAATCTGGAAGGTACTATCAATTAAAGTCAAAAGATATTCCTTATGCAAATGTCTGTTTGTCTTCCAAAAAAGATCTAAGAAATGCGGTAGTTGCTGCTAGAAAAGCATTCCAACCATGGGCAAAAAAAACAGCCTATAATAGAAGTCAAATTTTATATAGAATTGCTGAAATGCTTGAGAGTAGAAAAACTCAATTTCTTGATGAGTTATTAGTTCAAGGNGTTAGTAAAAAAGACGCTTCAAANGAACTTGATCAAAGTATTGACCGAATCATATATTTTGCTGGATGGGCAGATAAGATAAATCAAGTTTTTGGTGCAGTAAATCCAGTTGCTACTTCACATTTTAACTTTACGCTGCTAGAGCCCATGGGAATTGTTGGCTTGTTGTCCTCAGATGAAAGTCCTTTATTGGGACTTATTTCATCGATCATTCCAGTAATAGTTTCAGGAAATTCATGTGTCGTTATAGCTTCAGAGAAGCACCCTTTAAGTTCCATTTCTTTTGCGGAAGTAATTTCTAATTCAGACGTCCCTTCTGGGGTTGTAAATATTTTAACTGGAACTAAAAAAGAATTAGCAACTCCTATGTCTTTACATATGGATATAAATGCATTGGGAATATTTTCTCAAAATATGGATAAGCAATTATTGATTAATGCTACTGAAAATTTAAAAAGAATTAGTTCCTATAATGATGTTCAAATTCAAAGTAATGATTTTGAGTCTCCTTACATAATTAAAAACTTCATGGAGGCCAAAACAACATGGCACCCTATAGAATTTGATTTCACAAAAAGCAGTAATTATTAAATGGAAAAAAGTAAAAAAAGACATTTAGCCAAAACATTTACTTGGAGGATAACCGCTACTGCAACTACAATGATTATAGCATGGTTGGTAAGTGGAGATCCATTAACAGGATTAACAGTTGGAGGCTTAGAGTTTATTATTAAAATGCCTATATATTATTTTCATGAAAGAGCTTGGTACAAATCAAATTTTGGATTAAATGCAAGAAAAAGAAAATAAATGGCTCTCAATAGCNAAAAAAGCAGCTTTTGAAGCAGGATTAGAAATTTTAAAAGTTTATGAAAAAGACTTTAAGGTCACCTATAAAAAAGATGATTCACCTTTAACTATTGCTGATCAAAGAGCCAATGATATTATAGAAAAACTTCTCTCTGAAACCAATATCCCAATATTAAGTGAGGAGGGAAAACAGATTGATTTTAAAGAAAGAAAAAATTGGAATTTATTGTGGATTGTTGATCCGCTTGACGGAACCAAAGAGTTTGTAAAAAAAAATGGTGAATTCACTGTNAATATTGCATTAATTAAAGATGGGTCGCCTATCATAGGAGTAATTTATGTTCCTGTTTCAGGATGTATATATTATGCATCTTCTTCTGGAACATTTAAAGAACATAATGGAGCAAAAAAACAACTTCCTATGATTAAAAAAGAAAGAANCTTCAGAGTTGTAGGNAGTAGATCCCATTTAAGTTTAGAAACAGAAAACTATATTGATAAATTGAGAAAAGAAAAAGGAGAAATTGAGATTGTCTCTATGGGTAGCTCTCTTAAAATATGTTTAGTTGCTGAGGGATTTGCAGATGTTTATCCTAGATTTGCACCAACTATGGAATGGGACACTGCTGCGGGACACGCTATAGCAAAATATGCAGGAAAAAATTTAATAGATTTAGAAACAAATTGTGAGATGATTTATAATCGTCCAAGATTAAAAAATAATTGGTTTATAGTGAGATGAAAAGAAAAGTAGCATTAATAACAGGTGTCACAGGGCAAGATGGTGCTTATTTATCAGAGTTATTATTAGAAAAAAATTATGAAGTACATGGTATTAAACGTAGNGCTTCCTCATTTAATACTTCAAGAATTGANCATNTATACCAAGACAAGCATAANGAAAATGTTAATTTTTTTCTGCACTATGGAGACTTAACAGATGCTACAAATTTGATAAGAATTATTCAAGAAGTTCAACCAGATGAAATTTATAATTTAGGAGCTCAATCACATGTTAAAGTATCTTTTGAAATTCCAGAGTATACAGCTAATTCTGATGCTTTGGGAACTNTAAGAATTCTGGAGGCCATCAGAATTTTAAAGCTAGAAAAAAAAATAAAATTTTANCAAGCTTCAACTTCCGAACTTTACGGAAAATCCCAAGAAGTTCCACAAAATGAAAAAACTCCATTTTATCCTAGAAGCCCCTATGGAGTAGCGAAACTTTATGCTTTCTGGATTGTTAAAAATTATCGCGAAGCTTATGGAATATTTGCNTGTAACGGAATTTTATTTAACCATGAAAGCCCAATTAGAGGTGAAACTTTTGTTACAAGAAAAATTACAAGAGCAGCAGTGAAAATAAAATTAGGTGTCCAAGAAAAACTGTATTTAGGAAATCTTGATGCCAAAAGAGACTGGGGTCATGCTAAAGACTATGTTGACGGAATGTGGAGAATGTTACAGTATGAAAAGGCTGAAGATTTTGTTCTAGCCACTGGGAAAACAAATACTATTAGAGAATTTTGTGACCTTTCTTTTCAAGAGTTAGGAATCAAAATAAATTGGAAAGGAAAAGGAGAAAATGAAGTTGGATTAGATGCTTCAACTGGAAAAGAAATTATTTTAATTGATTCAAATTATTATCGACCTACTGANGTAGACCTCTTGGTAGGAGATGCAAATAAAGCCAAAAAGCTATTAAACTGGGAGCCAAAATACAATTTAAATTCTCTTGTTAAAGAAATGATAAATTCTGATTTTAAAGCTTTAAAAAATCAATATTTAACTTCATGAGCTTTTCCCAGAATTCAAAAATTTACATTGCTGGGCATAATGGCATGGTGGGTTCTGCTATTTGTAGAAAGCTTAATTCTTTAGGATATCATAANTTAATCTTAAAATCNTCTAAAGATTTAGATTTAAGAAATCAGAAACAAACCCAAGATTTTTTTAAAANGGAGCAACCAGAATTTGTTTTTTTAGCTGCCGCCAAAGTCGGTGGAATTTTAGCTAATAGCACATTTAAAGCAGATTTTATATATGATAATTTGATGATTCAAAATAATGTGATAAAAAGCGCACATAATTATGGAGTNGAAAAGCTTTTATTTTTAGGTTCTTCATGCATCTATCCAAAAGATTCTTTACAACCTATTAAAGAACAATATTTATTATCTGGATATTTAGAAGCAACCAATGAGCCTTATGCAATTGCCAAAATAGCAGGATTAAAAATGTGCGAATATTTTAGAGAACAACATGGTTGTAATTTTATTTCAGNAATGCCTACCAATCTTTATGGNCCTAATGATAATTTTGATCCGAAGACTTCTCATGTGTTTGCAGCTCTAATAAAGAAATTTCATGATGCAAAAATTAACAATCAACCTAAAGTTGAATTATGGGGGAGTGGCTCACCTAAAAGAGAGTTTCTTCATGTAGAGGATTTAGCAAATGCACTTATTTTTCTAATGGAAAATTACGATTCTAAAGAAACTATAAATGTTGGAACAGGGAAAGACATTTCAATAAAAGAACTATCTTATTCTATGCAAAATATAATTGGTTTTAATGGGGATATAGAATGGAATACTAGTATGCCTGATGGAACAGCNAGAAAATTATTAGATGTTAGTAAGATTAATAATTTAGGNTGGAAGGCTGATATTAAACTAAATACGGGGATAGCATTAACTTATGATTGGTATACTGAAAATCTGAAATAATACTTTATGATTAGAGGTTTTTTTATAATTGTAAATTTACTTTTTTGGAATGTCTTCTATGGTCAAATTAAGAATAGTAGTTTTTCAGCTTATTATTTTACCAATAGCAAACCCATCCATAGTTCTATTCAACCTTATCTAGAATCTCATCAAGTTTCATTAGACACAGCTACAATAAGTTATAAAAGTAAATGGGGGAAAAAACTATTTTCAGAAAGTTTACTTAATGTTATAGAAGAGGATATTCATATAACAGCTGACCCTNTTTTTAATTTTACAGTAAGTCATAGAAATGAAAATTTAGATTTTAGATATTACAGTAATGTAAGAGGATTTAGAATAACTGGAGATTTAGATAAAAACTTTTCTTTTGAAACACGATTCTATGAAAATCAATTTTATTATCCTGATTATTTAAAAGAAAAATCAGATCAGAGATCTGATCCCTCAATNGGTGTTGATGGAATTGCATTTGGTATAGGTAGAGCAAAAAATTTTAAAAATTATGGTTCTGATGCCAGCTTAGCAAATGGCTATTTAAGTTATTCTCCTAATAAGTATATTAACTTTCAAATTGGTCATGGNAGACATTTTTTTGGGGATGGTTACCGATCTCATTTAATTTCTGATTATGCTCCTGATTATCCTTATATAAGTGGTCAGTATTATTTATTTAAGGGCACATTATTATATAAGCATGTTACAGCTTGGATGAGAAATTTGACAAGAATTCCTGCCGCCTCTACACCTGAAGCNTTATTTATTCCAAAGGCAATGAGTTTTAATCTACTTTCTTTTAGTCCCAGCTCAAAGTTGTCAATTGCTTTTTTTGAGGGAGGGGTATATCAATCCTTTGATNTGCAAAATGGAAATATTAATCCTGACCTAAGTTTCTATACTCCAATTATTGGTTCAAAATTGATGGATATTGACACTACAAATAATATTATTTATGGTTTAAACTGGTCGTTCAATATATTTAAAAACCTGAAAATTTATAATCAAATTGCAATTAAATCATTTAATGTTTCTAATGGCTTTCAGTTAGGTTTAAAGTGGTGTAATCCATTTAAACTAGACAATTCATTTTTAAATATTGAGTGGAATAACAGCCCTGCTAGTCTATATGCTATGAAAGAAGGCCAACAAAACCAAAGTTATTCTCATCTTGGCCACGAATTGGCACATCCTATGGGTTCAGGTTTTCAAGAATATTTAGTCAGAGGGCAGTTTTCTNAAGGCAAAGTTTTTTTAAGATTTAATTATAATTTATCAAATTTGAATGAAGACTACAGCGGAAATGAAGTTTTTGAACCTTTAGAAAATCTTCTTTTTGGAATTAAATCTGACAAATTCAGATTATTTTTAAATACCAATATTGGTCTAATGCTCAATAAAGCTTCTAAAATGGAAATCNCTATTGGTCATTCCATTAGAAGAACTAATAATAATCAAGAAAATTACCTATTTATGTCTTGGAGAACTTATTTGAAAAACGATTATTTTGACCAATAATAATAAAATATGAGTGGAATTTACATATTAATTTTTGGCTTTTTAACTGCTTTATTTGTAGTGTTATTTGCAATGCCATCTTTAATTAAAGTAGCTAAATTGAAAAACTTGGTTGATTCGCCNACGGAAGAAAGAAAAATGCACCGATGGAGNATACCTACACTTGGGGGTGTAGTAATATTTGGAGCAATTGTGTTTTCTTATACACTTTGGTTTCCTGTAGAGTACGATTTTATAGATGGAACGGTAGTTAATTTTAAATTTTTAATAGCTTCCTTAATATTATTATTTTTTGTAGGAGTTAAAGATGATGTAATTGGCACAGCCCCAATTAAAAAGTTAATTGCTCATATAATTGTGGCCTTCATTCTGGTTGTTATGGCTAACTTAAGAATTGAATCCATGCATGGTATTTTTGGAATTTATGATACTCTTTCACTTTGGCAAAGTTATTTATTAACCTTGTTTGTTTATTTAGTTATTATAAACGCAATTAATTTAATTGATGGCTTAGATGGACTAGCGGGGCTAATATCTCTAGCTTCTTCAATATTTTTTGGAGTTTTATTTTACTTTTCAGGAAATATCCCTTTAAGCTTACTTGCCTTTGTTCTATCAGGAACAATGATGGGATTTGTTTTTTTTAATTTCCATCCAGCAAGAGTGTTTATGGGAGATGCAGGATCTTTAGCAATTGGATCCATTTTCTGTGTATTGGCCATTAATGCAATTAATGAAAATTATTTTTTAGCACCATCATGGATTCAATATCTACATAAACCAGTTCTTATTATGAGCTTTTTAGCCTATCCTTTAATTGACACACTTCGTGTATTTATTCTAAGAATATTAAGAGGGAACTCTCCTTTTAAAGCTGATAAAAATCATATTCATCATCATTTTGAAAAGTTAGGAATTGGTCATGGTAAAACATCGCTNATTCTATTTTTTCATAGTATTATAGTAGTAGTCTTTGTAATTTTATTGCAACTGTATATAGGTATAAATAGTCCCACTTTAGTTTTTGGTATTCAAACTTTTTTTTCTTGTGTTTCTCTTTTATTGATATTCTACATTACTAAAAAACTTTTTTTTAAGGCGTGATTAAATTTTTAATCAAAATAGCTTTCATTTTTTTTATTTCAAATTTTTATTGTCAACAATATTTTTTTGGTGACAATCAATTAAGATATATTTTAGAAAAAAATATTTATTCAAATTCTAATACTCACCATACTATTTCTCAGCCATATTTAATTTCAAGTTTTAATAAGGATTTATTTCAGAAAGGAATTTGGGAATATGGGGCGATTAAAGACACTTCAAAATTTACCATTTTGCCTTTTTTATCTTTAAGCCAAGCTCCAATTTTATCGAGTTTAAAACTAAATTATGCAGCTGGAATGCAGTTCAATTTTNAAAGTTCTAAACTATCATCACAGTTAAGGCTGGGTTATCAAGCAGGTTTTGGAAATAATTTAAATCAAAATTATTCAAATGATATATTATTGATTCCATCTATAGGTTATGTGGATGACTCTTTAAAAATCTCATATAATAAACCTATTTTTCGAGGATTAATATCTTATAAAATTAATAAGTACATCGTATTAAGTGGTGGATCAGAAAAAAATAAATTTGGAGATGGATATAGGTCTTTATGGCTCTCAGAGTTTGCTCCTATATATCCGTTTTTAAAGTTGGAATCTACTTTTTGGAAAGTAAAATATGTCAATCTATGGTCTTTGCATGATGATAGACATTCAACTGGTTTTTCCAACAAAAAGTGGGCATCTTCACACTTATTAAGTTACAATGTAAACAAATGGCTAAATTTAAGTTTGTTTGAATCTGTCGTTTGGCAAGATAAAGACACCTTGATAAACAGNGGGCCAGATATTAATTATTTTAATCCATTTATTTTTTTTAGACCCGTAGAGTATGGAATAGGTTCTGCAGATAATTCGCTTATAGGAGCTGGTTTAAAATTAACGATTAATCAATATTTCATTACTTATTCCAATTTTATATTGGATGAATTTTTACTAAGTGGATTAAGAAATAGAACAGGATGGTGGGGTAACAAATATGGTCTTCAATTTGGCTTCAAGATGTTTGATATTCTAAATCAAGAAGGTTTATATTCAAATGTTGAGTATAATTCTGTAAGACCATATACCTATTCTCATATGAGCTCAAAACAAAATTACGGTCATAAAAATCATTCGTTAGCTCATCCTTTACAGTCCAATTTTAAAGAGTTTTTAATTGTTTTAGGATATCAAANAAATAATTTAGATTTTTCATTTCAGTACCATAATCAATTATTTGGAATTGATTCATCTGGAATTAACTTTGGTGGAAATATGTTTAATTCCTATGTTGATAGAAATGGTGATTCTGCACAATTTACTGGTCAAGGAAATCTAGTCCGTCAAAATATATTCATAGCTCAATTTTCTTACTTAATTGTTCCTTCAGCTAACACAAAACTTTACCTCCAACTTAATATNAGAAGATCTAAAGATATTAATGACTTTCCTATAGATTATAATATGGTAAATTTTGGTGTAAGTTCTAGATTATGGCAAAACCAAAAAGATTATTAATTGAATCGTTGAACATTTNTCAATTTAAAGAATAATTTGTACTAATTTCGGTNAAAAATNATATGTCATAATTGGAAACAGTATCAAAATTATCATTTCTGACTAAGATTAAAGGATATATTTCTCTTTTAAAACTAAGGCTTTCAAGCCTAGTTGTTATGAGTGCTTTTTTTGGGTATTTACTAGCCGGGGGTAATTTATCCTCGATAGTTTTCTTTGAATTAATTATAGGAGGAATATTAATTACNGGTTCTTCTAATGGTTTTAATCAGGTAATTGAATCTAAGACTGATGCACTTATGACGAGAACATCAACTAGACCACTACCATCAGGAATTCTAAATAATTTTGAAGCCATATTATTTTGCTCAATAATTGGCTTTTTAGGGCTTTATCTTTTATTAGAGATTAATTTTAGCTCTTTCATACTAGGTCTATTAGCAATGGTCTTATATACACTAATATATACTCCTCTAAAAAAAATTTCCCCCTTTGCAGTATTTATAGGGGCTATCCCGGGAAGTTTCCCTCCACTTTTAGGTTATGTTGCTGTTACCAATAGCTTTGGATTAGAACCAGGAATATTATTTATGGTTCAATTTTTTTGGCAATTCCCACACTTCTGGGCTTTAGCATGGAAGTTAGATACTGATTATAAAAAAGCTGGTTTTAGAATGCTCCCAAGCGGTGAAAGGAATCAAAAAAGTGCTTTTCAAATTATGCTATATTCTGCATTCTTAGTTCCTGTTTCCATGCTCCCTTGGGCAGCAGAAATGACGGGCTATTGGTCCATGATTGTTGGAGTGATTATTAGTTTAGTAATGTACTATCCTTCAATAAAATTATATTTTACTTTAGAAGATAAATATGCTACGCAGCTCATGTTTATGTCTTTTATTTATTTGCCAATATTATTTTNAATTTATTGTTTTAATCAGATTTAATCTATACTAAATGCAACAATTTAAATCCAATAAGCAAAAAGAAAAAGTTTACACAGCCTTAGTAGTTGTAGGCCTTATCGCAAGCGTAATGTTATTTGCCGGGCTTTCAAGTGCAGTTTTAGTTAGAAAAATGGATAAGTTTTGGGTAAATATTCATCTCCCCAATGACTTTAGAATAAGTACAATTTTAATTTTAATAAGTAGTGTTTTTATGGTTCTTGCTTTGAAAAAAGCTAAATTATCAGAAAGAAAGAAAACAGTTAATTACTTGATATTATCCTTAATTTTTTCTTTATTTTTTGNTTTTTTCCAATTTAGAGGCTGGAGTAAATATTATCAACAAGGAAATGCTGTAAAGTCATTTATAACTTTTGTTTATGGACAGTATGGTCAATCCTATTTAGTTTATGATAAAGGTATCCCTATAAAATACGATGGAGAAAACTATCTTAAAAACAATCAAATTCTTGATAATAAATCAATTGATAATTTAAAATCATTTCTAAGACAAATATGTGGTTATGGTACTAGTTTTGAAGGCTCAAATTTAAACTTAAATGACTATAATAATCCGTTTCAAATTTTCGATGTTAAGAATGAATTAATGTTAGAAAATACTGATTCAGGGTTAAGTTTAAATGGTATAAANCTTTCTGAAGGNCAAAAAGACGAATTATTTAAATTTTCATTTGGTGTTTGTAATGATCAGCCATTTTTTATGCTTAAGGGAAAATATGGAGAAGATTTTTCGATTGCACTAAATGGAGAAGATCTAATTTATGAAAAGAAAAAATTGTTTTTCCCTGCTAAAGAATTAACTAAATCTGAAAAAAGCTCCATTAATCAAAAAGTTTTTCAAGGTGGAAAGGAGTATTCTATAAAAAATAGTAAAGTATATCTAAATAATGATGAAATAAGTGATTTTGATGGATACTTTCAATTAAGACAAGGTATAAATATTCGCATAAAAAATAGTTTTTGGGAAAGAACTAAAGAAGAATTAAATCCCAATCAATATGCTGAATTTTATCAAACTTCAAATGTTTCAAGCAGTTTTGTCTGGGTATTAACTATCATTCACTTTTTACACTTAATTTTCTCAATAACAGCAATTATTATTGTAAGTTTTAGGGCAAAAAGGGGTTATTATAGTTCCGAAAACACCGCTGGATTAAAAGCTGTTGGTGTTTTTTGGCATTTTGTTGGTCTTTTATGGCTTTACTTGTATGTATTTTTAGAATATATTAATTAAACTTGCATCTGAAATTTATATTTAATGGCTGGACACACAGAAAATATTAGTAGATCTGAACTTTGGGGAGGAGATGGTTCCCCTTTTAGAATTTCTTATGGTAAGCAATGGATGTGGATGTTCCTTGTTTCCGATGCTTTGACATTCGGAGGACTTTTAACTGCATATGGTTTTGCTAGACACTCAGCTCCCTCTTGGCCAATTGGTGAAGAAACTTTTAATGCAATGCCTTTTTTAGGGTCGGGNTATCCTTTACTTTATGTTGCATTAATGACGTTTATTCTTATTGTAAGNTCAGTAACTATGGTGCTNGCAGTNGAAGCTGCTCATAGATTAGATAAAAAAGGAGTTATTAAGTGGCTTCTTTTAACTGTTGTTGGTGGGTTCTTTTTTGTAGGTTCTCAGGCATGGGAATGGTATCACTTTATTCATGGTTCACATTTTGGCTCTATTTTAACTTCTGAGGGATGGGCTGTTGTTGACTTTAATGAGGCAAATGAAATGATTTTAAGAATGGGAAGAGGACTGACCATTGTTGGAGCTGAAGCAGCCACACTTTATGAGAACGCTACTGCATCTATGCAAGGGGCTAATTTAATTGAAAACGAATATGCACCCTTAGTACCACAATATGCCAATTTTTTCTTTTTCATAACAGGNTTTCATGGATTTCATGTATTTTCTGGAGTAGTTTTTAATTTAATTATTCTCATAAATGTAGTTAAAGGAGTTTATGATAAAAGAGGACATTATGAAATGGTTGAAAAAGTAGGCCTCTATTGGCATTTTGTAGATTTGGTATGGGTATTTGTTTTCACATTTTTCTACCTACTATAAATAAAATTAAATGGAAAGAGACGATTTAGTACAAGATCATAAGTATTCACTTTCAGCAAATCATGATGAAGCTCATGGTGTTGAAATAAGAAAAAAAATATGGAAAGTAACTGGAATACTAACTTTAATAACTGTAGTTGAGGTACTAATTGGTGCCTTTATAAAACAATATGATTCAACTGGAGGAGATAATACTTTATGGCCATATGTTAAAATTGGTTTTCTAGTTCTTACAATTGTTAAAGCAGCCTATATTGTTTTAGTATTCATGCATTTAGGTGATGAAAGAAAAAGTTTTAAGTGGGTGATATTAGCCCCTTATATACTTTTTATACTTTATTTAATATTTATTTGTCTTACAGAATCTAGCTATTGGCATGAAGTTTTTCAAGGTGCCGATAGTATCAACCCCTAAAATAAGTGATTTCTAGAAGAAAGGGGTTTTTAATCTTAGGCTTAATTTTTGGTGGGTTTCTGGGATCATTAGCATTTCTATTGTCTGGTAATACAGAGTATAAAGTTCAACCTACATTTGCCGAAATTTATTCTCCTTTTACAATTATAGATTTTCAGGGCGATACCATTTCTTCTTGTGATTGGAATGATAAAATTGTTCTTTACAACTTTCTTTCCGTTAACTGTCCAACTGATTTTGAAGAGTGCCCCTTTAGACTGGAGTGGTTTAAAATAAAAATTTACAATGAATTAGTAGATAATGAAGGGTTTGAAGATGTAATCGTAGTTACGTCCTTTATTGATTCTTTAAANAATCTAAATGATAGGATTAATGAATTTAGAACTTATAATAATATAAATAGTGATAAATGGATTATGACTGGGACTAAATACATTCCTTATTTTGATAATAATTTTGCCAAAGGGAATCCTTGGGTTAATAAGGACACCCTATTTGGATTTAAAAAACAGGCCCATCTAATGACTTTGCTGGTTGATAAAAGTCAAAAAGTAAGAGGTAAATATTTCACTTATAACTTTGGCGAAATTAGAAGAATTACCAAGGAAATCAGTTTATTAATTAAGGAAGAAAAAGAAAAAACTAAATCGACTGATTTACCTATTTTTGGTAATAAGGATTATGATTCTAAAATTGATAAAGACACCGTATATCATCAAATTCCATACTGGAGTTTTTTAAATCAAACTGGAGTTGGTATAAGTTCTAAAGATTTAAATGGTAAAGTTCATCTTGTAGATTTCTTTTTCACCAACTGTCCCACCATTTGTCCTAAAATGACACTTAATATGAAAAAGATTCAAGATGCTTTAAAAATAGAATGTTTAAATAATGTGGAATTACTTTCCTTTACTGTAGATCCAAACAGAGATTCAATAGAACGTCTTAATGAATATGCAAATTCCTATAAGTTAGACTCTGTAAACTGGAGTTTATTAACTGGCGATCAAAACACCATATATGAATTAGGAGTAAATGGCTTTTTAGTCCCCAACCAAGAGGATGCCTTAGCACCAGGGGGATTTTTGCATTCTGAAAAATTAATTTTAATTGACAAAGAGCAAAGGATTAGAGGATATTATGATGGAACGGACTCTACTATTGTACCTATTGTTGTTGAGCATATTAAGACTCTTCTGTAACTTTCATATTCATTTTTTAATATTAGAAACTTTTTAATTTAATTTTATAAAAAATTATATATGGATTTTCCATCTGCATACCTTACTAAAAATGATAAAAGAGCTAATATCTTTATAATTTCAGTATCNTTAATTGTTTTCTTAGCTGTTATTATTTTACATGAGCTCAAATTAAAAATTGATGTCAATTTCGATCCTCATATNTTTGCAAAATTAAATGCATATATAAATGGAACAGTTTCAATCTTATTAGTATTAGGACTCTTTTTTGTGAAATCTAAAAAGTATTTTTTACACAAAAGAGTGATGAATCTATCTATAATATTATCAGTTTTATTTTTGCTGTCTTATATAGCTCATCATCTTCTTGCTGAAAGTACTGAGTTTGGAGGAGAAGGATTTATTAAAACAGTTTATTACTTTATATTAATAACTCATATTATTTTAGCTGGTCTGTCTCTTCCATTTATTTTATATACAGCTTACAGGGCTTCAATTGCCGAGTTTGGAAAACATAAAAAGTTAGCAAGATTTGTTTATCCAGTNTGGTTATATGTTGCTATTACAGGAGTAGTTGTTTATGTTTTAATATCACCGTANTATAAATGAAAACATTAAATAAAATAGCCTTATTTACCCTTTGCTTTACATTTCATTTAAGCTCAATTGCACAAGGTTGCTCCACTTGTAGAGCTCAAATAATTAATAGTACTAATGATGACTTTACTGTAGGAAATGGTTTAAATATTGGAATACTTTTCTTAATGGTTATTCCTTATATTATTTTATTTTTTCTTTTCAGGAAAAAACTNTTTAATATTTATAAATCTCTTAAAACAAATTCTTAAAAATTATAATTGCAAATATTACTGTTATATTTATATTTGTAAAAGTTCTTTAAAACTTATCAAGAAAGGTGGAGGGAAATGGCCCTTTGAAACCTTAGCAACCCCGAATATGGCAGGTGCTAAATCCAGATATTTTATATCAAGATAAGAGAAAAAGACATAAAAAACTTGATCTCTTTCATATGAAAGAGATTTTTTTTTTGCAATAAAATGAAAGACATATTAAAAATAGCTAAGAGGAAAATTTTGATTTTGGATGGCGCCATGGGAACCATGATTCAACGCTATAAACTTACTGAAAATGATTTCAGAAAAGGTTGGTTTGAGAATCATCCTTCTTCTTTAAAAGGAAATAATGATTTGTTAAGCTTAACAAGGCCAGAAATAATCAAAGAAATTCACGTTTCCTTCTTTGAATCAGGAGCAGATATTGTTGAAACAAATACTTTTTCTGGGACAAGCATTGCCCAATTAGATTATGGATTAGAAAATTACGCTTATGACATTAATTTCCATGGAGCTAAAATTGCAAAAGAAGTTGCAACTGAATTTACACAAAAACAACCATCTAAACCAAGATTTGTAGCTGGTTCGATAGGACCTACTAATAGAACTGCATCAATTTCTCCTGATGTAAATAATCCAGGGTATAGAAATATTACTTTCCAACAATTAAACATTGCATTTCAAGAGCAGGCTAAAGGTTTGATTGAAGGGGGGGTAGATTTACTTTTCGTTGAAACTATTTTTGATACTTTGAATGCAAAGGCTGCCTTATACGCAATTAGTCAAGTTTTTAAAGAGCTAAAAAAGTCAGTCCCTGTAATGGTTTCTGGAACTATTACGGATGCAAGTGGAAGGACTTTAACAGGGCAAACTGCAGAAGCTTTTCTAATTTCTATGTCTCATTTCCCATTATTAAGTGTTGGTTTGAATTGTGCATTGGGAGCCAAGGAAATGAAGCCATATTTAAAAACTTTATCAAATAAATCATCTTTTTTAATCAGTGCTCATCCGAATGCAGGTTTGCCAAATGAATTTGGTGAATATGATGATACTCCAAAAATCATGGTGGAACAGATAAGGGAGTTTTTAAAAGATGGACTTATTAATATTGTTGGAGGTTGTTGTGGNACTACACCNGAGCACATCAAAGCTATCTCCAATTTAGCTAAAGAATATTCACCAAGAAAAATTCCCTTTTAAAATGAGTATTTTGAGTGGATATAGCNGAAAGTATAATTTTAAATGGAGTGATTATCCATTAATGAAACTTAGTGGTTTAGAGCCTTTAGTATTTAGTCCTGAAACTAATTTTGTTAATGTAGGTGAGAGAACTAATGTTACAGGTTCAAAAAGATTTTTAAGACTTATAAAAGAGGAAAAATTTGAAGAAGCTATTGATGTAGCAAGAAACCAAGTAGAAGGTGGTGCACAAATAATTGATATTAATATGGATGAGGGCATGCTAGATGGCATAAAAGCCATGCAAATGTTCTTAAATCTTATAGCTGCTGAACCTGATATTTCAAGAGTTCCAGTTATGATTGATTCTTCAAAATGGGATATTATAGAAGCCGGATTACAATGTGTTCAAGGTAAAGGAGTGGTGAATTCAATTTCTTTAAAGGAAGGTGAAGAAGTTTTCATTCGACAAGCAAATAAAATAAGAGAATATGGCGCTGCTGTAATTGTTATGGCTTTCGATGAAGTAGGTCAGGCGGATAGCTATGAAAGAAGGATTGAAATATGTAAAAGATCCTATGATATTTTAGCGAATAAAGTTTCTTTTCCAGCAGAAGATATTATTTTCGATCCCAATATTTTTCCTGTTGCAACAGGGATGGAAGAGCACAAAAATAATGCAGTTGATTTTTTCAAAGCAACAAGATGGATAAGGGAAAATCTTCCAGCTGCACATGTTAGTGGGGGAGTAAGTAATGTTTCATTTTCATTTAGAGGGAATAATGTTGTAAGAGAAGCTATGCATTCGGCTTTTCTATATCATGCTATCAATGAAGGAATGGATATGGGGATTGTCAATCCATCTATGTTAGAAATATATGATGATATTCCTAAAGATTTACTTCAAAAAGTAGAAGATGTTCTTTTAAACAGGAAAGAAGATGCAACAGAAGAACTACTTTCATTCGCACAGAATGTCAAAGGAGAAGTTAAAAGTGAAGAGAAAATTGCAGAATGGAGATCAAAACCTGTTGAACAAAGATTAGAATATGCCCTTATAAAAGGGATTACTGAATTTATTGTAGATGATGTAGAAGAAGTTAGACTAAGCGTTGAAAAACCTATTGAAGTAATTGAAGGTCCTTTAATGAATGGAATGAATACAGTAGGCGATTTATTTGGNGAAGGTAAAATGTTTCTTCCNCAAGTAGTAAAATCNGCAAGAGTTATGAAAAAAGCTGTAGCTCATTTAACACCTTTTATTGAAANAGAAAAAGAAAAAGGAAATAAAAGTCTNAGCAAAGGAAAAATTCTTTTAGCAACCGTTAAAGGAGATGTTCATGATATTGGTAAAAATATTGTTGGTGTTGTTTTAGGATGTAATCATTATGATATTATTGATTTAGGAGTTATGGTGAGTGCTGATAAAATTATACAGGAAGCCAAAAATCATAAGGTAGATATTATTGGATTAAGTGGATTAATAACACCATCCTTAGATGAAATGATAGATGTTGCAAAAGAAATGGAAAAAAATAATGTTCATATTCCTCTTTTAATTGGTGGAGCAACTACATCTAGAGTTCATACAGCAGTTAAAATTGAAAAAGAGTTACCCTCTAGCTCTACAATTCATGTCTTAGACGCTTCAAGATCTGTTCCTGTTGCAGGAAGTTTGCTAGGAAATAACAAAGTTGAATTCTTAGNTAAAATTCAACAAGAATANCAAAAAATTAGAGACTATCACTTTAAGAAAAAAAATCAAAAATCTTATGTAAGTATTGCTGATGCTAGAAAAAATAAATTTCCTATTGATTGGTCTAGTTTCAATTCATTTTCTCCAAATAAGATGGGGGTTCACACAATAAATGATTTTTCAGCTCAGGATATATCTTCTTACATAGATTGGACTCCATTTTTTCAGACATGGGAATTACATGGGAGTTATCCCAAAATACTTGAAGATGAAATTGTGGGGGAGGAAGCAAAAAAATTATTTGNAGATGCTCAGAAAATGCTTAAAAAAGCATTAGAAAATAATTGGTTAGATATAAAAGNTGTCTTTGGAATTTGGGAGGCATACACAATAGATGACGATATATTTATTTTAGATAGTAAAGGGGAACTATTAGCAGTATCTCATTGTTTGAGACAACAAACTAAAAAATCTTCAAAAGCTTTTAATATGTCTTTAGCCGATTTTATTGCACCTAAAAATTCAGGNAAAAAAGATTTTATTGGAGCATTTGTTGTTAGTTCTGGCACTAATATTGACACAATTGCCAAAAATTTTGAAAAAGATTTAGACGATTATAATTCTATAATGATTAAAGCCATAGCAGATCGAATGGCTGAGGCAGCAGCAGAATTTTTACATGAAAAAATTAGAAAAAATTATTGGNGGTATTCTAATAGTGAAAAACTTTCAAATGACGAATTAATTAAAGAAAAGTATAAGGGAATTAGACCTGCTCCTGGATATCCTGCTTGTCCAGATCACACAGAAAAAAACACTATTTTTAATCTTTTAGATGNAACAAAAAATGTAGGAGTAAAGTTGACAGAATCTTTAGCTATGTATCCCGCATCATCTGTCTCAGGTTGGTATTTTAGCCATCCTGAATCTAAGTATTTTGGATTAGGAAAAATTAAGTTAGATCAATTAGAAGACATAAGTAAACGAAAAAATGTTAATGTTTCTGTAATGAAGAAATGGCTTTCTCCTAATTTTGATGATTAATTTTTACAAGAAATTTATAATTAAAAGGCAAACATTTTTCTTCATTACAAGTCATATATTTTATTTCTCCAGAAACTTTTGCACTATCTAAATTGGTATTGATTTGTTGAACAAATCTTGCTTTATTTTCATAATAAGCAATTTTAACACCAAATCCTTTATCAAATTTTATTTTAGGCTTTTCCTGTTGAATTTCTCCTCTTATTGAATAGCTACTATTTGAATGGAATTCAAATATTGTAGGTAGAGGGCCTTCATTTGGAACAGGAACATTAACTGCATATAAATGCCATCCTTTACCAATAATTGCATCAAAAATGATTTTATTTTCCTCTTTGTTATATTGAGTTTCCCAGCTTACAGGGCTTTGAGAAAAATAGGGGAAATAAAGATTTAAAATTAGAATAAGAGAAATGGAATTTTTCACTTAAGAGGATTTGTAATCCTTAATACCGTCTCTTAACCAATTCAAAAAATCTTTTTTATTACCATGATTTAAATAGTCTGCAGAGCCATTAGATAAATCATTTCCATTTTTATCCAACATCCTGTAATATGGCTGAGATAAGGCTTTATATGTTTTTGCTTGGTAGGCACTCCACTTATCTCCTATAGTTGATACTTTAATAATTTTTCCTGGAGCTATTTCAACTTCTGTATGTTCTTCTTCAGGAAGCAACCTTTTATCATCAACATATAAAGAAACAATTACCACACTATCTTTTAATATATTTAAAACACNTTCTTCACCCCATACTTTCTCTTCCATTTTTCTACAATTTACNCATGCATGTCCNGTAAAGTCTAAAAATGTTGGTTTATTATTTTTTTTGGCATAAGCTAAACCATCATCAAGATCATGAAATACTGCAATACCTTGTGGTCCTATATGGGTGTTTTCCGCTTCTTCAATAGTAATAGTAGAAGTATTTAATCCTGATGGAGATTCACTGTAACTCATAGGTGGCGGAAATCCACTAATTAGCTTAAGAGGAGCTCCCCATAATCCAGGAATCAAATAAAATACAAATATTAATACAGATGTTGCTAAAATAGTTCTACCAACTGAAAGCGAATCAACTGTACTATCATTAGGTAATTTAATAAACCCAAATAAGTAAAGTGTTAATACAAAGAATATTCCAACCCAAATAGCTATAAATAATTCTCTTTCAAGAAAATGCCCTTGAAGAACTAAATCTGCGTTGGAAAGAAATTTAAAAGCTAGAGCAAGCTCTAAAAAGCCTAAAAATACTTTAACTGTATTTAACCACCCTCCAGATTTTGGTAAAGAATTTAACCATCCAGGAAAAGCAGCAAATAAAGCAAATGGAAGAGCCAAAGCTAAAGAAAAACCAAACATTCCAATAAATGGACCAATCCCTCCAATAGTTGCAGATTCCACCAATAATGTTCCAACAATTGGTCCAGTACAAGAAAAGGAAACTAAAGCTAAAGTGAAAGCCATAAAAAATATACCTAAAAACCCACCTTTGTTGGAGGCTGAGTCAGCTTTTGTTACCCATGTATTCGGTAAATTAATATCAAAGGCTCCTAAAAATGAAATGGCAAATACAACTAGAAGAACAAAGAAAAATACGTTAAAATAAACATTAGTAGAAAGTGAATTCAAAAAACTTGCACCAAAAATTGCAGTGATAATGGTCCCTAGAAGAACATAAATAATTATTATACTTATCCCATATAGAATAGCATTTCTAATACCAGCTGTCTTATTTTGAGATTGTTTTGTAAAAAAACTAACTGTCATTGGAACCATGGGGAATACACATGGGGTTAGAAGTGCTGCAAAACCGCTTAAAAATGATAGAAAGAAAATAACAAGTAATGATTTCTTTACTGTTTTACTTTCATTATTTTCTAAAACTTCTACTTGATTTTTATCTTGGANCTTTTCATTTTCAGAATTAATTTTTTCTTTGGAATCAACTATTGCTTCAGATTGGTCTTCTTTGGAGGATAAATTTGGGACATAATCCTGAAAGTCACATCCATTTACTTCAACCTCAAATTCTCCATCATAAGGGGGGAGACAATGGTTGTCATCACAAGTTTGGAAAGTGAAAAAACCTTTTAATGTGAAATTTTCCTGAGTTTGAATAAATATTTTTTTTGAAATCGTAACCTTACCATCGTGTAGGTATAAATCTTCTTTAGCTATCTCATCATAAACATGATGAAACTCAGGTTCATATATTGTATCTTCAATTTTATATCTAGAAGATGTATCAATATATATATCTGTTGGTATAGAAAAACTTTCAGGAGGTAGATTAGCCGCATTAATATGCCACTCATCTTCTATTTCTATATTTGCAAATATTGTAACCTCACAACCATTTTGTTCAGACTTTATATTGTAGTGAACTTTGTCCTCAGGAAACTCCATGTCTTGAGCTATGGAATTATTACCAAGTAATGAAATAAAAAAAGTGAAAATATAGATTAATGAATTTTTAACTTGCATTCAAAAAATTTGGTCAAATTTATCAATGTTATTGTTTCTAATCAACAATTTTATAAATTATATCATTTCTTTCTTTACGATTAAAAATTGAAAAGGTTATCTAAAATTAGGTTAATCATATTATTTTGAATTTTCAACTCTGTAGAACTTCTTTGAAGTTTTAGTTATTTTAAATTTTTCGCTCATAACGTAACCGATTACCCATATGATATCATTTTTAGATAAAAGAACAAATACATTATTTTTATTATTTAGATTAACTTTTTTATCAATTAGGATATCACTTACTTTTTTTTGACCACTCATGCCTAGTGGCTGTATATAATCTCCATTCGTCCATTTCCTTAATTTTAAAGGAAAATGAAGTTTAGTTGCATCAAATGATTCAACAAANGGGTTTGATTTATCTATTATAGGNTCATTATCAATTTGACCCTTTAAATGGATGGGGNTAATTATAGATTNATTCTTTTCTAAATGAAATATTTTTGAATCCTTTCTATTGGAAACTTTTGGATAAATAATCCATTTACCCCTATCATATAAGAGTTGGTAATATTTACTTTCAATATATTTCCCACTTTGGAGTTTAGTACCTATCCATTTTTCAATTTGTGAATGATTAAATCCAAAATTTCTGAAATAATGAAACCAAACCAAATTTGAAATAGAGTGATTAGGGATTATTTTAATGAAATCATCATTAACTTCAATTTGATCTTTTAAAAAATCTTTGACTAACTGATTTAATAATAAATAATCCTCTCTCAAAAATTTAATAGAATTTGATATGCCTTTTTCATATTGAGGAAATCTTTTTCCAAGTTCTTCAAATATTTTATTTCTAATGAAATTTCTATCATACTTATTGGTCTTATTGCTGCTGTCTATGCTGTAAGGAACTTTAATCTTTATAGCATATTCTTTAAGTTGTGTCTTTGTAAACCTTAATGCTGGTCTTAAAATATTGCCATTTTTTTCAGCTATACCTTTTAAGCGATTGATTCCGCTTCCCCTAATAGCGTGATATAAAAAGCTTTCATGATTATCATTTTGGTGGTGGGCAGTTATAATATAATCTAAGTTTTGGTGGTTTAATATTTCATTAAAAAAGCTATATCTAATTTTTCTTGCCTCATTTTGTAAGTTTTCAGATGAATTTATTTGGGCATCTTTTTTGTGCAATTTGATGTTTTTATTTTTACAATATTGTTCAACCAATTTTTTTTCGTGTACATTTTCTTCCCCCCGAAGACCATAATTTATATGAGCTACTGAAATGTTAAGTCCACATCTTTCACTAATATCAAGAACAGTCATGGAGTCTAATCCACCAGAAACTGCGATTAAAAATTTACTTTTTAAATCAATTTGGTTATGATGAAAAAATTCAAGATACTTTTCAATAATATTATCTACGTTTGACATGCTTTTAATAACGCTTCTGCTTTAATTAGAGTTTCTTCATATTCTTTTTCTGGTTGACTATTTATAGTTATTGCTCCTCCAACTTTAAAAGATAAGCAATCATTGGCTTTATTATAAATTATTGTTCTTATAACTACATTTAAATCAAAGTCTCCGTTTGGTTTCATTACTCCAATAGCCCCAGAATAAAGTCCTCTTTTAGAATTTTCATATTTCTCCATAAGTTCCATTGCTTTTATTTTAGGAACTCCGGTCATTGAACCCATAGGAAATAATGCTTTTAAAATTTGAGAAAATGATATTTCTTTATTTATCTCACAAGAAACTTTAGATATCATTTGATGAATGTTTTCAAATGTGTAAACTTCACACAACTCTTCCACAGTTACTGAATTTTTATTAGCTACCTTGCTCAAGTCATTTCTTACTAAGTCTACTATCATTATATTTTCAGCTCTTTCTTTAGGATCATTTTTAAGTGAATTAATAAGCTGCTGATCAATATCTAAATCTCTACTTCTTTTGGAAGTTCCTTTTATAGGCTCAGTTATTAGCTTATTTCCTCTTTTTTTTATAAATCTTTCCGGACTTGCTGAAATAATTACGTGATCACCAATTTCAGAATATACTGAAAAAGGGGCTTTTGTTAAAGATTCTAATTTTTTAAAAATATTATATGGATTATTTATTTTCTTATATGCTTCCCAATTATAACAAAAATTAGTTTCATAAATATCTCCTTTCTGAATATGACTCTTTACTTTTTTAATTTTAAAGAGATAATCTTTTTTAGTTAGCTCAGGTTTAAATTGTATTGAAATATTCTCAGATTTTTTAAGATTAATAAAATCTTTTTTTAAAAGTTTTTTTTCAGGAATTACACAACGAAGAATAGGAAAATTAATTCTATCTTTTTTTTTAGATTTGAGATTTTCAATATTGTTTTTAAGATCATAAGAAATGAAAAATAACTTAGTATGATTTTTATATTTTTTTATAAATGACTCTAATCTATTAAAAACATTTAAATCGTCTTGTTTTATAATAAAGTCGTCTAAAATACCAGTGTAATAGTTCTCTCCAATGATGGTATTCATTAAATAAAATATTTAAGTTTTGCTAACTTTTTCTTTGATTATTTCATATAGACCCTCTGCCCAATCATCATTATCATTAAGTGAAGGAACAAGTTGTAATTCTTCTCCACCGTGTTCTTGAAATAGTTCTAAATATTCTTCCCCAATTTCTATAGTAGTTTCTAAACAATCTGCTACAAAAGCAGGAGAAAAAACCAATACTCTTTTTTTACCTTCTTTTCCAAGTTTTTCAACAACATGATCTGTATAAGGTTTTAACCATGGATCTCTCCCTAGTCTTGACTGAAAACAAGTAGAGTAGGTGCCATCTTCTAAACTAAGTGCTTCAACCAATAATCTTGAAGTAGCATAACAGGCAGCTTTGTAGCAATGTTTGTTTTCATGATTAATTTCTTTATCACATTGATGGTCTGCACAAGGTTTACCATCTAAATATACTTTGTCAACATGTCTTTCAGGTATTCCGTGATAAGAAAATATAATATGATCAAAATCAGAAAGATTAAATTTCTTTGCACGATTTACCATGCAATTGATATAGTAAGAATTCTTATAAAATTGACCTATAACTGAAACTTCTGGAATAACCCACCATTTATTAATAATTTTAAATGCCTTTTCAATTGTAGATCCACTAGATGCAGATGCATATTGTGGATAAAGCGGAAAAATGTAAATCTCATCATAATTTTCCATTCTCATTTTCCCTAGCACATCTTCCATACTAGGGGATCCGTATCTCATGGCAAGTTCTACCTCAAAATCATTGGTTGCTAAAGCTTTTAATTTTTTGGTTAAACTAGTTCCATAAGTTAAAAGTGGAGATTTACCTCCTCCAATTTTGAATAGTTTTTTATATTCTTTAGCAGATTTTGGAGCTCTGAGAGGAACAATTATTAAATTAACTAATAATAATTGTGCAATTCTTCCAATATCAATTACTCTTGGATCATTAAGGAATTCTCTTAAATATAATCTTACATCTTTAACTGATGGGCTATTTGGAGTTCCTAAATTAAGTATTAAAACACCTTTTTTGCTCATACTTTGTTATATGTGAAGAGGTCTGTTTTCAGTAGCAGCTAAAGCAGCTTCTTTTACTGCTTCACTGTAAGTTGGGTGTGGATGACAAATTCTTGCAATGTCTTCTGCACTGGCTCTATACTCCATTGCGACGACAGCTTCCATAATTAAATCTGCTGCTCTTGGGGCTATCATATGAACTCCTAAAACTTCATCACTTTTGGAGTCAGAAATAATTTTTATAACTCCTTGAATATCCATAGAAGCTCTAGCTCTACCCAGTGCTCTAATAGGAAATTGACCCACCTTAAAATCTGCTTTCATCTCTTTTAATTCTTGTTCAGTTTTCCCTACAGAAGCTACTTCAGGCCAAGTGTAGACAACACCTGGAATTAAATTATAATC
Organism: Crocinitomicaceae bacterium; assembly: GCA_002686655.1. Classification (GTDB taxonomy): domain Bacteria; phylum Bacteroidota; class Bacteroidia; order Flavobacteriales_D; family Parvicellaceae; genus MED-G20. The sequence continues at coordinate 90,872 of NYYE01000004.1, forward strand.
AATATGTGGTTTTTGATTAGCGATGAGTTCAGCTACAAAAACTCCCTCTTCTTCCGCTTTATGAGCTAGCATTGCTCCCTTTACCACATCACCAATTGCATAAATATTATCTAAAGAAGTCTGTAAATTATTATTTATTAATATTCTCCCCGCTTTATCAGTTTCCAAACCAATATTTTCCAAACCTAATTTCTCAGTGTAAGCTTTCCTGCCAACAGCCACTAAACAGTAATCCCCTTCAACAGAAATTAGTTCTCCTTTTTTGTTTTTAACATCAAGTTGAACCCCATCCTTTATAGCATTTACTTTTTGAACTGCATGATTGAATAAAAATTTGAAACCTTCTTTTTTAAGGATTTTCATTAACTCTTTTCCCAATGTTTTATCCATTGTTGGTAAAAGTCCGTCTTGAAATTCAATTACAGTTACCTGTGAACCTAGACGACTATAAACAGATCCTAGTTCTAATCCAATAACGCCACCACCAATTACTATTAAATGTTTGGGAACTTCACTCAAAGAAAGGGCTTCAGTTGAGGTAATAATTTTATTTTTATCTGGTTCCATTCCAGGAAAATAATTAGGCTTAGATCCAGTAGCAATTATTATTTTTTCGCCAAAAATCTTTTCTTTCTTTTTCCCATCTATAGCTATGGTATTTTTATCGACAAAAGAACCTAAACCATGAAATACTTTAATCTTATTTTTATCCATTAAATATTGAACACCATCACAGGTTTGATTAATCACTTCCTCTTTTCTTTGCATCATTTTTGGAAGATTAACTTTAGGAGTGTTGATGTCTATTCCATGTTTATCAAAATCATGTAAAGCAGTTTTGAAATGTTCGCTAGAATCTAACAATGCTTTTGAAGGAATACAACCTACATTTAAACAAGTTCCTCCAAGAGTATTATATTTTTCTACTATTGCTGTATTTAAACCTAACTGAGCAGCTCTAATTGCAGCAACATATCCACCAGGTCCAGAACCAATGACGACAACATCGAATTTTTCCATTGTTATAGTTTTGAGGCACTAAATTAATCATAATGGTTAAAATCAACCACTTGTTTTATTAAGATTAAATTGAATTTTACACTTTTTGAAGTAATAATAATAAATAAGTGCTAATTGAAGAATTATAGGTTTTACAAAAGGGTTAAACTCTTGAGTTAAAGTAAACCAAAATAAAATAGTTATAAAAATCATTACTAATGAAGAAGATAAAAACCAAAAAGAAAATTTTCCCCAATTTTTTTTAATTAGACAAAAAATTAAAATGAAGTGAAGAGGAGACGCCCATAGTAGATTAAAATTCATTTTTGTTGCTTGATGGTCGGTTCCTAACCACATGAAAACTAAAACAAATCCCAAGATTCCTAAAATGGATAGATTTGTAGCACTCCAAATGTCAAATATTTTACTTTGTTTAAAATAGATTAAGATGAGGGTAGTTATAAATAAAATCCAGCTAATAAACACAATACTATTGTAAGATCTTTTATTTTTAGTAGAGTTGATAATTGTTTTCTTTGTAAGAGCTACATTAATCTTACCGTTTTTTTCATGAATAAAGCTATGGTCTAAAGAAGATTCAATATTGTCCGGAAGAAACATTAATTGATGATTATTCACTAAAACATCAATTTTTTTACCAAGGACCAAGTCAATACCTAGTTCTAACCATGGATTGTATTTTAAATATTCATGAATTATTTCACGAAAAGTAAATTTATTTGCTTTTTTAGAGTTATAAAACTCTAACTTATCACCATAAACTTTAATTAATAGGTCTCTTATTCTTGATGAACAATTATCATAAAAAAATTCATATTGATAACTTCTATTTTCAGGTCTATAATTTTCTTCGATAAGAGATAAAAGTTTTAGTTTTTCTTCATTATTTAAATTTAAAACCTGCTCTCTAACTCCTCTTTTTGATCTTGCATATTCCATTATAAAATTGGACATAGATTGCAATCCCATAAAATAATTGAGTCTCCCCTTTGCAAAATCATAACCAAATTGAAATTGATTTTCTGAGAATTCAAATAATCCCCAGTTAACAACAAGGTCAAGGTTGTTTTTAGAATTTTCTATTCTTAGCGCACTATGACCAAAAAGAGAATAAATTTCATTTCCTGGATCGCACGTGAGAATACTTATTCTGGAATGTCTTACATTTTTTGATAAATCTATATTGTTTCCAAAAATTAAAAAAGGAAGAAATATTGTAAGTAAAACTATCCTAAATATTAAATATTTTTGCTGCATTTATTGAGGTGATTTTACCAATTTCTTCAATACTAATTTCGTAAATATCTGAAAGTTTATTGGCAATTAAGGGAATGTAACTGCTTTTATTTCTTTTTCCTCTAAAAGGAGCTGGGGTAAGGTAAGGAGAGTCAGTTTCTAGAATTAAATTTTCAATTTTAATTTCCTTTAAAACTTTATCTAACCCACTATTTTTAAAGGTGACAACTCCTCCAATGCCTAGTTTAAAACCACCATAATCTAATATTTTTTTGGCATCATCTAAATTACTGGAAAAACAATGAAAAACTCCCTTAAGATTATCCTTTTTTAAGTAGTCTAAAATTTGAAATATTTCCTGATAGGAATCTCTTGCGTGAATAACTATAGGGAGATTGAACTCTTCAGCCCAATTAATTTGCTCAATAAATACTTTTTTTTGAACTTCAAAAGTTGATTTNTCCCAGTATAAGTCTATCCCAATTTCACCAATAGCAATGGGATTACATTTCTCTATGTATGGTTTTAAAATAGCTAATTCTTTATTGAAATCTTGACTAACATAACATGGGTGCAATCCAACCATTGGAAAACAAATATTTTTATAATCGTTTGATAATTTAATTACTTCCTCAATAGTGCTAGAATCAATATTTGGTAACAAGAGTTTATCAACTTTCGCCTTGGCACATTCTTGAATTATTTCATTTCTATCCTCNATAAAATCTTTTAGATAAATATGAGTGTGAGTATCTATAAACATTTAGTTTCGGATATTTTAAAATTAAGTTATAAGTTAGCTTNTCGTCTATGTAAGAAAATGTAAATTGATCAAAGATAATTATAAGATAAAATATTTCAAGGAATTAAACTCTTTAAGATTCNTAGGGTTTTTAGGAATTTTTTTTGGACATGTTTTTTTTAGTGAAAACTATGAAATCATAAATCATAATTTATACTCTTTGGTCTTGAGTTATGGTAAGATTCTAGGTTTCATTTCATTAGATTCTTTTTTTGTTCTATCAAGTTTTTTGATAACCTGGAAGGCTTTAGAAGAGTTTCATATTTCAGGTAAGTTTAAGTTAAAGCATTTTTTAATTAGACGTACATTAAGAATATGGCCGCTTTATTTTTTAATTGTCTTTCTNGGTTTTTTTATTGAATATATGGGGGCATATTATAATCAAGAGATTACCACCCTTCCATCTTTTTGGAGTTTTTTCTTATTTATTTTAAACTATGATATGATTATCAATGGCTATGAATTTCTTTTTTTCATGGTTTTTTTATGGTCTATATCTGTTGAAGAACAGTTTTATATTTTTTGGTCTATTGTTCTCAAATGGTTCCAAAAGTATTTATTAATGATTTCAATACTTCTTGTAATAGTGTCTTTAGTCTTTAGATACTATTTTCTAAATGACAGTTTAAATTTAAATTTTAATACAATTAGCANCTTAGGTAACTTTGGAATTGGAGCAATTATTGCAATTGCCGCTTTTAAAAAAAACAAGTTATTTANATCGGTTAAAAATTTATCTAAAACAAAAATCATAAGTATTTATTTGTTTATGATTCTAGTCTATTTAATAATGCCCCTTCTAATGGAATACGATTTTTTTATAATTATTCAACGTTTACTATTTTCTGTTTTCTTTTCCTTTATAATATTAGAACAATCTTATTGNAGTCATTCTTTATTTAAATTATCTAGAATTAAATCCTTTAACTTTTTTGGAAAAATATCATTCGGTTTGTATTGCTACCATGGTATAGTGATTACCACAATCTTAAACTTAAGAAGCAGTTTTAACGATTCATTATTTAATAGTCTTTTGTTGTTTCCAATTTTAATCTTTGTTTTAACTCTCTCTGTCTCTTATTTAAGTTTTCAATATTATGAGTTAAAATTTTTAAAACTAAAGTCAAAATTTACATTATCGAATTAAGTACATTTTACCCCAACCATTTGTAAATGCTTTATCGCCTTGGGTTAAGAAATGGTCAATAGCTTCATTTTCTATTTCTGAAATAACTCTGTATAAATAAACTCCATTTGCTAATGGATCTCCAAAATCATCTTTGCCATCCCAGAAATATTCTGTAATATTATTACCAATTCTAATAACCTCGTTGTCAGTTAGAGATATTTGCTTAACAAGTCTTCCTCTAACATTTAGTATTTGAAGTTCTAATTTTTCTGGAATTTTACTACCAGTTAAAGTGAAAGCAAAATGAGTTTTTGTTGAAAATGGATTAGGATAATTATATATATTTGAAATAGATGATTTCTGAATTACCTCAAATTGTATTTCGTACGGCTCATCTCCACTTGAATTTCCAGATTTGTCCTGACCTTGAACTCTTAAAGTATAAGTTCCATCTTNTGTAAATGTTGGATGGTATTCAATTGTAAACTTATTTTCATCTTCATTCATAAACCATTCTAGATTAGGAATTAAAGCATTAAAAAAATTAATTCTTTGCCATACATTAGAATTTGGAGACATAATTTCAATTTGAAAATTTGCTGTATCTATATTCTCACTTAAAATTAAGAACGGGTTTTCATCGTCTAGTTCAATAACAATAAAAGGGTTGGGACTTACAATATCATTATTGAGAATATGAACCCCATCAAATGTGACATCAAGAATAGGGTTGGTATTATCTTTAATTACTGAAAAACTTGTTTGAGCTAAATTGTTAAAATAAAACTGNTCTGGCTGATCTTTTTCTGAACCAATTATTGGGTTAGCAGTAATCCACATGAAATAGTTATCTATTAAATATTTACTTGATATTGAAATGGTATCAATTAGTAATGCTCTTGCTTTTAGAGAATCTTTTCTTGGATAGGGAATATTAAAGGGTCCATTTTGATTTTCCAATTTATAATTAACTAATAAACTGTCCATGTCAAATGGAGAAATATTTTCAATAGCTACTGAAAAGTAAATAGAATCTCCTTGTTGAAATTTATTGGAATCTAAATACCATCCTTTTTTAGGATTAAGAGCCAATTCTGGTAATGGATCGTAGGTGATTTGCCATCTTGAAATTTGTGCTGGCGTAAGTAATGAATCATCTGAAGTTTCCATTTCAAGTTGTAGGAATTNAAAACTGCTATCTATATTTTGAATATTAACTANAGAATCAATATTTGTGAAAAGTGTATCTATTAATAATACTCTTTGATTAGACAACATGGANGGTAGACCATGAAGTCGTAATCTAGATGAATCAGCAGATAGTAACTCTAATGCATTTTGTTCCCAATATATATTTCTCCAATTATTGGAAGGTCCAATTACTGAAGATGTCATTCTACCATTTTCTAATGAACTAGATACACTAGTGCTAAGCTCTAAAAGTTGAGATGGAACAAAGCCAGGCGCAATAGAATCCGATCTTACTTCAATAGCAGTTGTTGTATCCCCTTTCTCACAGAAAAAAATAAATCCATCATCATGTTGAGCAGAACTTGTAAAACCAGATGCTCCAAGGTTTTGAAAAGCAGTAAATAAGTTATTAGGCCAGTTAGCATATAGAGGGCTATTGTATAATAAAGTCCCTCCAAAATTATTCGGAATATAACTGTAAGCAATGATGTAATGACCGTCAGGAATTTTATAGGACAAAAAACTCGCTAGTGAGTCTAATTGTTCTGGAGTATCATAACGAAACATAAAATAACCCTGTTCTCTTGGTCTTCCAATTAAAGAGGTATTGCCACAAACAGATGGATCACCATTAAATTGCCCAAAACAATGGTTGGGATTTAAAATACTTGGAGGTGAAGTTGAATTATCTACAAAGGGAGTTTTCCAATAATTTAGAGAGTTTGGGTCTACTACACCGATCATAACAGCTGGTTTTATCCAGCCACCATAGTCCGCTANATCTCCACTAACTTCCCAATATGTCCCTGACCATTCAGACCCAAGAGCAATATGCTGTATATAATTTTTACAAGTTATACTTTTGAAGGTTGGTAAAAAGTTAAATTGACGATTTATAGTATCATACTCAATATTTAAAAATTCATTTTCTTTAAACTGATCGAAATGTGCTTGTCCCCATCCCCATTTATTTTTAATATATTGNAATGATCTTGTTTTCCAATCTATAATTGTACTATCTGGTCGGGTNCGCCAGTAATATACTACACTATCTAAAAACTCTAANGAATCAATAATTCCTGAACTATTATTTAACCAATTATGTGGACTTGCTTCAACAACTCCACCAGAAGAAATAATAGATTGGGTTTTTAAAAACGGAGAATTAAAGTAAATATTGGTNTCAATTTCAAAATAATATGTGTTGGTAGATTCTAAGGGGTTAATAGTTGATACTCTAAGTGTATCATATTGATTGCCAATTATACTGAAGTTGTACGGCCATATTGGAATAATTGAATTTGATGAAATATTCAAAATATATTCTACTCTATTATTCCCTGTCTCATCCTGAGCTTCTTGAATGTTTGATATTGGTAAATCTATGGAAATGTCAAAAATATTTTGACCAATACTATTTTCTGGATTATTAATAATACTAAAAGTTACAGTATCTGTATTTAAAATTCCTGGTATAAATTTGGAGTAAATAGTATCAGANCCATCAGGAAGGTTTTGCTTAACTTCAATGTAAACAGAGTCTGTAAATGCTCTACCTAAATTGAAAACCTCAAAATTTAAGTCAAAACTTGTTTTGGACAAATCTACTAATCTTGGCTCTGTCCATACTCTTTGCTGATCTATTAATAGTTCTGGAAATGGATGGGAATTTATCTTGATTGCTGGGTCTCCTTGCAAAGACATNCCATTATAATTACTTTCAAATTTAGGTTCCCATAAAAGTAATGATGTACTTTCATCTAGAGAGTCTATAGCCATCACCATTTGCTGTCCAATACTTTTATTATAACCATATTTGCCTATCATTTTATATAAATATTCTGCATAGTCATTTATAAAAGGGATAAAGCCTTGTTTTACAGTTGAAATAAATCCTATTGCCCCACTGTTAGTAGGGCGTACGATTTGCTCAGAATAACTATTGGTATCAGGATTATGAACATCTCCAGAATAACAACCCATACCGATAACTAAAGGGTATTTCCCAGGGTTATTCCAATTATCTGGTTGATCAATATTTTGACTAAAGCCATAACCTGATGAAGCGTGTCCAAAGAAAGTCATTAAAGAAATTCCTTCTTCCAAGTAGTCCTGGACAATTTGAAATTCATAAGGATCAATTATCGAAGTAAATGGATCTTTTCCAAATTTCTTTACTTGTCCTCCAAATAATGTGTCCTCAATAATATTTTGGAATTCTAATAATTTATTGTTCATATAGGCTTGCTCCGTACTATCGCTTCCACCAGAAAAATGTGCAATATTTTTTTGCCAAGCTTTGTTTTCTATGGTATAGCTACTATTGTTTCCTTGATTAGATTCTAGTTCAATTACTTTATTTAGATAATTTAAAATGGATGTATTATTAATAGCNCTTAGTCTTCCAATTGGAATTGAAAACCCTCTTTTATTGGGCTCAAGGCCAACTGCAANATGATTGTCTGAGCTTGGATATCCCCAAGAGGGAACCAGGTTTAAATTATATGCTGAGGAATCATTTCTTGCACCAGCNGTAGTTTCATTATTGAATCTAACAGATTTTCCAATTAAAAAAAGGTGAGATGGCCAAGTTGGCCAATTTTGCATAGTAAAACTTAAAAATCTTTTAATAGATAGTGGATTTTTATAAATNCCACCTGAAAATTGATGATAAAGTTCTTCAATGTCAACAACTAAAGTNTCCATATTTACTGCTCTGTAAATAGCATATTCTCTTGCTGAAGAGAGCAATTTTTTATGAGTAACGATAATAAAGGCACTATCTAATTGAAAAGAATTGAAATTATTAAAATAACCTCCTTCGTTAACAGCCTTTATTTCGTTTATAAAATTAATGTTTGAATCGTAGGTTAAATAACANATTATAGAGTCACTTTGTGATGCTGGAATTACAGCGTCCCAGAAATTATTATTGACAAGGGGGATTACTTTATTTATATCATCTAAAACATATAAAATTGGATTTCCTAAGGTGTTTATATTGTTAGAAATTGATAAGTGTTGTTTTTGATTAAATATTGTAGGAATTCCAAAATGCAATTTATTATAGGGGGAAAAATCAAAATTNTGAGGATAGCATAAGTTGATGGATGCAATATTTTGATAATCTGTACCCTGACCAATATCAGAAATTTCGTGTTTAAAATCAGTAATAGATGAAATANTTGAACTTGGTATTTCATAATTTATATGTAATACTTGGTAATAAGCATAGTTAGTGTCAATAATTAAATTATTATTAACGAATAGTTTCGTATTATGGTTTTTTCCATTAAAATTCACTGTTGAGGAATTGGCAGACATGAGGTTAATTTCCCCAAAACCATCTGGTCCATTATTGTAGCTATTTAATGAATTTAATTGCTCAATGTTAGATCCGCTTTTAGAAAGCCTTGTTCCAGCCCACCCTTCCCCTATATCATATTTAGGACTGGAAAGACCATCTTGTTGATTTCCAATCAAATAATTAGAATTGAATTTGAGTATTTCGTTTCTCCAGCAATAATTAATTGGACTGTAGTTACTAAAATTAGTGTCAGTTTCTATTACTGTTCTTTTATTATTTCCATTGCTATTCCATGAAAAATAATATCTAATAGTGTCATTAAATAAGCTGTAATATTCATCTGGTAAATAACGAGAAGAATCATATACTAAAGAATCTAACCAACCATTATTTTTTTCAGCATAAAACTCAATATAGTCTTGTTGATCTAAATAACCATTATTATTTTGATCATTTATAAGAAGAGAAATTTCATTTTCTTTTCCAAAAACTTGAAAATTATCATGAGGAATAGCGTCTATATTTATACCATAGTTGGTTAAATANTTATCCAGTACATTAAACTCTAATCTATGTAATCCAGTATTTGAAATAGGAAAGTGAAAATATTGTTGGGTGTAATTTATCCACTCATTTCCAAAAGTTTGAGAAAAAAAGTTGAAGTGGAAAATGATGAAAGAAAATAAAAAAATAAATTTTTTACAATATTTCAATTTACTCTGGATTTAAATTAAATTTTAGCGAAAATATATTACTATATTCTGCAATGGAAGCATCTCCTATATCTGTTAAAGCATATTCAATCTCCACACCTTTTATATTTATACCTAATCCTAAATTTGGCTGAATGGTATATATCATTTTCCCAGTTAAATCAGGAGTTTTCTGTATGTTTCCAAAACCTCCTCTAAGAAAGACAACATCTTTAATATTAAATTCAGCTCCTATGTGAGGATCAATAGAAAATGGATTGCCAGAAATTAAAACATTTCTTCTTCCATCAGTTGTAATATCAGAATTAAATTCTATTAATAGATGAACATTTTTTTCAAATTCATAATTTTTAAATACGCCTAAAATTACTCTTGGAAGTGTTAANTCAAGACCATTTTGAGGTATTTCGTTTCCTGTAGAGTTAAAAGTATTAATCATTTCATCTGATAACTCATAATTCCAAACGTTAAATGTAGACGTAACATCTTTGGCAACTATAGCTACACCCCAATCATTTTTTTTGTAAGTAGAAGATATGTCTAATCCAAAACCCCAAGCTTTTGCAAAATCTCCTGCTTTTCTATTAATTATTTTTACAGATCCACCAACAGATAAGTAGTCATTTACTTTTTTACCATAACTACCAATAAATGCCAAATCAGCAGCACTGAAATAAGTAATTCTATCATAATTAATATTTCCTTGGGCATCAATTAGCTCTGTAGTATTTGGAATATTATCTACTCCAAATCTTATNAAAGAAAATCCAAAACTACTTTTATCATCAAGTTTTTTAACGATACTTCCAAAATCATATTTTGCAATCCCAGCAAAATACTCTGCATGCATTAACCCAATTTGAATGTCTTTATTTATATCAGCAAGATTTGCAGGATTCCAATATCCTGCCATTGCCCCTTGAGTACTTGTAATTACAGAATTAGACATTGCTAGGGACCTTGCTCCAACACCAATATTTAAGAATTCATTACTATACTTTGGAGAATTTATTTGTCCAATTAAATAATTAGAAATCAAAATGAAAAGTATTAGATATATCTTTTTCACAATTAAAATTAACGATATTTATGTTAGTAAAAACTAATTTTTGAGTAATTATATTTATAACAACGAAGTTTACAGTAATTTAGTTTNTAACAAATGAAAAAACACATCCCTAATATATTTACAATCTTTAATTTAATGCTAGGATGGTTAGCAATTTTCTTTGCTTTTAAATTAAGCTTTAAACCTTCTATTTATTGTATATTGATTGCCTCTATTTTTGATTATTTAGATGGATTTGCTGCAAGAAAACTAAATGTGGAATCTAAATTAGGAGCACAATTAGATTCTTTAGCAGATTTCATCACTTTTGGGNTAGCACCTGCTGTTATAATTTTTAATTTGAGTATTTCAGAAGAAATTTTTTCTGAACCTAACTTTGATCTTTTACTTTTTCTAAATATTGGACTAATACCTATATTTGCTGCTTTAAGACTTGCTAAATTTAATTCTACAACAACTCAAAAAAGTCACTTCATTGGCTTACCTAGTCCAGCTTTTGCTTTATTNGCTGTAGCTATAACTTTAGTTTTAATGGAATATCAATTGGATGATTACAAAATATATTATCCATTTACTATGATTCTTTTAAGTTCATTAATGGTAGTAAAAGTCAAATTCTTATCTTTTAAAATATCGAATTTTAATATAGCTGATAACAAGCTTGTATTTATTTTGACTTTTCTTTCTTTAACAAGTTTTTTTATTTTAATAATAATGGGAAATCCTATTCTTATATTACCTATTATTTTACTTTTGTATCTATTATTTTCTATAATTTTTAATTTTTTAAAATGAAATTTAAAGCAAGTATTAAAATTATGCCACTGGAAGCACTTTTAGATCCACAGGGGAAAGCTGTTGGCCAAAGTATGGGAAATTTAGACATTAACGGAGTTAGTAATGTAAGAGTTGGTAAACATATTACATTATTGGTAGATTCTGAAGATGAATCATCTGCTAAAAAAATAGTAGAAGAAGCTTGCACAAAATTACTCTGTAACCAAATAATGGAAAGCTTTAGTTTTTCAGTAGAAAAAGCTTAATTTTTTAAAGCTAGATCAACTTTTTCAATTACCATTTTTGGTGTTATATTAATAATAGATTTTTTAGCACAATCTATATCTTTATTTCTTATTTTTCCATAAACACTACATGGCCTACAAGCTAACTCTTCTTTATTTAGCTGAACAATATATTCATCATTAAATAAAGGACTAAATCCTAAAAATGGGTGAGTTGGTCCCCATATGGATACAACTGGTGTACTTGTCAAACTTGCTAAGTGCATGTTTGCACTATCTAGGGAAATAAAAACTTTACATTTATTAATAATTTCCATTTGCTCAGTCAAGTTTAAATTTTTTGAAATCAATTCAACATTTTTGAAACTTAAAAATTGATCTTTTGAAGCAGCTATTTCTTTTTCACCAAAAGCAAATAAAATAAAATGAAATTTATCATATTTATTAATTATTTCTGCATAATTTTTCAGTGGCCATTGCTTACTTTCATGGGCTGAAAAGGGAGCAATACCAATAATATTTTTTTTATTTTTTCCTTGGGACCATATTTTATTGATTTTTTTAAAATCCAATTCTGGAAAATCTTGTTTTAAACAATCTAAATACCTTTCGGAAGTATGTTTGAGTTTTTTTANATCAATTTTATGAGTTATTATTTTTTGTTTGGTAGCTCTATCTTTTATAAATACTCTATTATTATGAGATTTATTTTTAAGTAAAAAGCACANCGATTTAGATCGAATAACATCGTGAAAATCGTAAATGCCTTCAAAATTTATAAACTTGCTCTCATTCTTAACTTGTTGGTATATTTTAAAGACACTTTTCTTAAGATCTACACCAATAAACTTTATTCTTTCATTATAGTTGAATAAAGATTGATAGCCTTGGTTAGAAACTACCCATAAATTCACATCAGAATATAGCTCAAGAAATTGATCTAAAATAGGCCTCAATAACACAACATCTCCAAGNGAAGAAAATCTTATTAATAATATGTTTTTAGATATTGCTTTTTTGATAAAGCTCTGGGTTTAGTGACGAGTCATTATACATTTTCATTTGTCTGTAGACCTTTATTATCTTGATTCCTTTTTCATAATCTTCTAAAAGCTCATCAAAAGAGTTACTCAAATCTTTCTGTTGAGTATTTAAAATCATCAATTTTTTATTACAATTTTCTATATGATCTTCAGAAACATTTTCTCTCAAAATTTGTTCATTCATATGATAAATTTTAAGACATAATATGGACATTCTATCAACAACCCACCCAGGGCTTTCAGTGTTAATTTTATTATTTTGAGTTTTTATTGTTTTGAAAANATTAAAATAATAATCATCTATCTTTTCTACAATATCTGTCCTGTTTTGATTAGAAGTATCTATTCTTTTTTTAATTTCTAAAGCTATTTTTGGACTTAAATTCGGTTTTCGTATAATATCTTCAAGATGCCATTGAACAGTATCTATCCAACACTTTTCAAATAGTAAATATTCTAAAGTTTTGGGTTTAAATGGATTTTTATATTCAAAATCAATATCATCTTTTTCATGATATTTGAGAATCACATCGTTAAATATGTTGTTACATAATAATGCCTTCATTTTATATTGGGAAATAACGCGTTTTTTAATTCGTTAGCATTTTCAGGTTTTAATTTGCCAGCTAAAACAAGGCTTAACTGTTTTCTTCTTAAGGCTGAATCAAATCTTTTTTTATCAATTTGAGTTTCAGGGATTAGAGACGGAACGCTTATAGGATTTCTGTTTTGATCAATAGCAACAAAATTATATATTGCTTCATTACATTTTCTTCTAGTACCATCACTGTTCTCTACAAAAACATCAATAAATACCTCCATAGAAGAATTAAATGCTCTACTAACTTTGGCATTTAAAGATATTATTTCACCAGCAAAAATAGGCTCATTAAAAGATACATTATTAATTGATGCTGTTACGACGACTCTGCCACAATGTTTATGGGCAGAAATACTTGCTATTTCATCCATCCATTCTAGTAGTCTCCCCCCAAATAGTGTGTTTAAAGGATTAGTATCGTTAGGTAATACCATTTTTGTTTGAACCGCTATCGATTCAGACGCTTTTTTTTGAGAATTTTTCATTATTGCATATAATTTCTTTCGTTTCTTGCATCATCTTCAGGATTCGTATATACCGGAGGACAATCACTTTTGCCAAGTTTTTTTAACCATATAAACCTAACTTTTAATATAATCGGTCTATAACGGCTATTAAAAATTCCAAAGTTTGACTTCCCATTTTCCCACTTTTTTAAGTTGAGGATGGGTGTTTCTATCGTAGGAATAATAAATAAAGTCTTGCTAAATTTTATTCCATAACCTAACTTAAAATGAAAGGAGAAATTTAATTTATCAGTATTGTTAGGCAATGGAGTATCATTTTCAAAAAACTTGTAATCTAAATTAGCACCAATACTTGATTGTAGGAACTTTTTACTTGATAGTTGCCAAATATTATTGATATTAAAGAAACTGGATATATAATTTTGTTTAAAAATTGATTTATTATTTACATCGTTAAATTCGCTTCCAGATAATCTTTTATAACCAGCTCCATAGTCCATATAATTAAAAACATTTCCTCCCCCTTCAAAAATATGATAAGCACCTCCTTCAAAAATTAAACCTAACCTGCCTCTTTTACTAAATTCATTTTCTAAGGCATTAGGCAGCATAAATGTTAAACCTGGGCTTAAAAAAAAATTTTGCATTCTGTACTGACCATTAAAATCCATTAATGATTGTTTTATCATACTATTAGATTTTGACTTAGCTGTAAATTCTCCTTTTTTATTTAGAAGTTTTGAAGATGACTTTTTAAAAGATTTAGTTTTTTTAGATTTTCCCTTAAACGCACCATTTTTAATGATATTTTGAGAAAATCCGAAAGAAAACGTAAGGGTAATAAATACTAAAAGAAAAAATCTTGATTTCATATCATTGATATTATTTTTTCTTCAATTTCTTTTGAATTCCAAATTTCTTTAATGTTTGGTATTTTCATTATTTTTTGCATGATTTTTTCTTGCCTTTTACCATTCTTATAAGCTTCAGAATATCTTATATTGCTAAAAGATACCTGGGTGTAAAGTGGCACCCATTTATCAGGATGATTTTCATGAATTTTTGCCTCAATTTTTTTTTGTAATAAAAAATTTTCGTCGGCAACATGGTCTCTCATTACGTAATAATTATCCAATGAAAGATCTTGTAATGCATCACCATCAGGCTTTCTAACAATCTGAAATTCTCTAAATGTATCTTCCCAATTGTCATACTTTTTATAAAGTTTCCACATTATAAAACAATCTTCAAATCCAGCATTCATGCCTTGTCCATAAAATGGTACCGTAGAATGAGCGGAATCCCCTAAAAGAGCAAATTTTCCAACGGTCCAAGGATAGCACCTTGTAATTGACATAGAAGACAAGGGGTTCTGGTGCCAATTATCAATTAAGTTGGGCATTAAATTATAGAAGTCAGGAAAAACTGTTTTAAAAAAAGTATCTATTTTTTCATCACTATCTAAATCATTAAACGCATATTTATGATTTTCATAAGGCATAAATAAAGTACAAGTAAATGAACCATCCTCATTAGGAAGAGCTATTAGCATAAACCTTCCCCTTGGCCATATATGCAAAGCATTTTTTTCAATTTGGTATTCACCCATAGATCCAGCAGGTAGTAATAATTCTTTATATCCGTCTTCCACATAAAATTGACTAAAATTAAATCTATCAACTTTTTGCATGGAATTATATCTGATTGCAGAATAGGCACCATCTGCAGCAAAAACTACATCTGCTTTATCCTCAAAGATTTCATTTGTTTTAAGATTTTTTAAAGTAATTTTTCCATTTTTTAGATCAGCATCAATGCATTGATGTTGGTAATGAATTTCAGAATTTCCTTTTTTTTCAGCTAGATTCATCATTATAGCATTAAGATGTCCTCTAGATACGGAGTATATTGCCTCGTCTTTTTTACCGTAAGCTTGATATGTTAATTCACCTTCTTCGCTATGCATAACTCTTCCAGTCATTGGAATGGCAATTTTTTCTATATCTTCTTTAATTCCTGCTGTTTTTAAAGAATTCCATCCTCTTTCTGAAAGAGCTAGATTGATGGATTTTCCTGCGCTTATTTCTGCTTTCCTTATATCGGATCTTCTTTCATAAATTACGACTTTATAGCCTGCTTTTCTCATATATACAGCCCATAATGAACCTACTAAACCTGCTCCAACAATGATTATTTTCTTCTCCATCTTTTCCTATATTCTGATTCATCAAATTTGCTACTTTGAGTTCTATTGTGAGATGAAAAAACGCTATTTGAAATTCTCCAAACTACCAGCCCAAAAATAATTGTAGATATTGCCAACAATGAAATTTTAGATTGTG
The DNA here is from genome assembly GCA_002686655.1 of Crocinitomicaceae bacterium. Taxonomy (GTDB): domain Bacteria; phylum Bacteroidota; class Bacteroidia; order Flavobacteriales_D; family Parvicellaceae; genus MED-G20. Next base: position 106,814 of record NYYE01000004.1, read on the forward strand.
GATCAATACTCATTTCATATAATTTTTTAAAACCTCTCCAAATGCTAAAATATCCTGAAAACTATTGTAAAAAGGGACTGGAGCAACCCTAATAACATTAGGCTCTCTCCAATCAACAACAATATTGTTTTTTGAAAGTTCTTCAAATAATTCTTTTCCATGTCCGTGTGCAATGATTGAAAGTTGACACCCTCTATCATTTGTATTTTTGGGAGTAATTATTTCTAAATTTGAAGACGAAATCTTATTTATATTTTCTATGATAAATTCCATAAAATTAGTCAATAGAATACTCTTTTCTCTAAGTTTTTCCATACCTACTTCGGTAAATAAGTCTAATGATGCTTTGTGAGCTGCCATTGAAAGTACAGGAGCATTTGATAATTGCCAACTTTCTGCAGTTGGAATCGGGGAAAATTTATCTGGCATCTTAAATCTATCTTCTTTATTGTGTCCCCACCATCCTGCTAATCTAAATGTATTAGGATTATCTACATGTTTTTCATTAATGAACAATCCACTAACCCCTCCTGGACCAGAGTTTAAATATTTATAAGAACACCAAGCAGCAAAGTCTACATCCCATTCATTTAAACTTAGAGGGATATTTCCCACTCCATGAGCTAGATCAAATCCTACATATGCACCTACTTTATGTCCAGATTTTGTTATTTCCTTCATGTTAAAAACTTGTCCAGAATAATAATTTACCCCACCAATCATTACTAATGCTAGTTCATTTCCAATTTCATTAATTTTTGAAATAATATCTTCATTTCTAATAGTTTTCTCGCCATTTCTGGGGGCTACTTCAACTATACATTCTTTTGGTTTTAGTCCATGAAGTTCAACTTGACTCTGTAAAGCATATTGATCACTTGGGAAAGCCTTTTTTTCACATAAAATTTTAAATCTTTTTTTTGTAGGTCTGTAAAAAGAAACTAATAACAGATGAAGGTTAGTTGTCAAACTATGGGTTACTACAACTTCTTTTTCTTTAGCTCCTACTAGTAGTTTAATATCTTCAATAAATATTTCATGGTAGCTAATCCATGGATTTTCTGCATTTTCGTGCCCTTCAACACCCCATTTTGACCAATCATCTAATTCTTTTTGAATGTATGATTGCACACTCTTTGGTTGTAATCCAAGTGAGTTCCCAGTAAAGTAAATAGATTCTTTACCAGAAAAATTAGGAATATGAAAATGATCTCTGTATGACCTTAATCCATCATTTTCATCAAGTTTTTTTGCACAGTCTAGAGAAAATTCCCAATTAGTCACGATATTCGAATAATTAAAATAATTTATACAAATATAACTGAATTAAATATAGAGAAATAAAATGTTTAAACTGATAAACGACAGGTCCAAAAAATTATTTGAAGAAGCTAAGAAAGTAATTCCAGGCGGGGTGAATTCGCCTGTAAGAGCATTTAAATCAGTTGGAGGAACACCAGTTTTTATTAAAAATGCAAAAGGGGCTTATTTATTTGATGAAGATAATAATAAGTATATCGATTTTATTTCATCATGGGGCCCAATGATTATTGGACATGCCCATCCAGAAATAATTAAAGCCGTAAATGAACAATCAAATAATGGAACATCTTATGGAATTCCTACTGAATTAGAAACTAAGATGGCTCAACTTGTTGTTTCTTTAGCTCCCAATGTAGATAAAATTAGATTTGTAAACTCTGGAACTGAGGCATGTATGAGTGCTATAAGGTTAGCTAGGGGTTATACTCAAAGAGATAAGATAATTAAGTTTGCAGGATGTTATCATGGCCATTCAGATTCATTTCTTATTCAAGCAGGAAGTGGAGCATCAACGTTTGGAATACCCAATAGTCCAGGAGTTACAAAAGGAACAGCTTCTGATACTCTTTTAGCAAATTTTAATGATATCTCTCAAGTTAAAAGACTTTTCAACGAATACAAGAATCAAATTGCAGCTGTTATTGTAGAACCTGTTGCTGGAAATATGGGATGTGTTTTACCACAAAAAGAATTTATTGAAGATCTTAGAAAATTATGCTCTCTATATAATACTGTATTAGTATTTGATGAGGTTATGACTGGATTTAGGTTAGCTTTAGGTGGAGCTCAGGAAATCTTAGGAATAGATGCTGACTTGGTTACATATGGAAAAGTAATTGGAGGGGGATTACCTGTAGGTGCATTTGGGGGTAAAGAAGAAATTATGAACTTTTTAGCTCCTGATGGACCAGTTTATCAAGCGGGTACTTTAAGTGGAAATCCGATAGCAATGTCTGCTGGTTATGCAATGTTAAAACACTTATCATTGAATAAAGATATTTATGAATCTTTAGAAAAGAAGACTTCTTACTTAAAGAAAGGTATGGAAGAAGTAATGCAGGCAACAAATTTACCTTTTCAAATTAATTGTTTGGGTTCAATGATTTCATTACACTTTACTGAAGATCCAGTGATCGACTTTTTAAGTGCTCAAAAAGGGGATAATACCCTCTTTAAAAATTATTTTCATGGGATGCTTTCACAGGGTATTTATCTTCCTCCTAGTGCTTATGAAAGTTATTTTTTGAATGATGCAATTTCTTTTGAAGATTTAGATTTCACTTTAAAATCCTTCAAAAAAGTAGTTTCTAAAATTTAACAACGTAAATATTTTAGGGACTTCAAGTAGTTTCTTTGTCAAAAAAAACATGATAGAGAAAATAACTAGTTGTGCCTTAGAGGGCATAGAAAGTCAGAAAGTTGAAGTGGAAGTAAACATTTCTAGGGTAGTAAAATTCTTATTAGTTGGCCTCCCAGATAACGCTGTTAAAGAGTCGCATTATAAATTGCTGCTGCGTTAAAAAATATTGGATATAAAATACCAGTTAAAGAAATTATAATAAATCTAGCGCCTGCAGATTTAAAGAAAGAGGGAAGTTCCTATGATTTACCTATAGCTATTGGAATTCTAAGTGCATCAGGACAAATATTACATGGACTTTTTAAAGACTATATTATAATGGGAGAGCTTTCTTTAGATGGTGAATTAAGACCTATAAAAGGAGTGTTGTCGATGGCTATAAAGGCTAAAAAAATGGGATTAAAAGGAATAATAATTCCTGAAATGAATGTAGAAGAAGCACAACTAGTAAAAGGGATAAATATTATAGGAGCTCATAGCTTAAAGCAACTTATTCATCATTTTCAAAATGGATGTAAAATAGTTAATAAAAAGTTTTTTAATAAAAATGAATATGATAAAAATACTTTAGATTTTTCGGACGTAATAGGGCAACAAATCGCAAAAAGAGCCATAGAAATAGCAGCTGCTGGAGGACATAATATTTTATTAATTGGACCACCAGGTTCAGGTAAATCTATGTTGGCTAAAAGAATTACAACGATACTTCCAAATTTAAATGAGTCTGAAATGCTCGAGACCACTAAAATTTATTCCTATTTAGGTAAGTTTAATCAAAAAAATAAATTAATATATAAACCGCCATTTAGAAGTCCTCATCACACAATTTCTGATGTGGCTCTTGTTGGTGGAGGAGCCAACCCAAAACCAGGAGAAATTTCACTGGCACATAATGGTGTTCTTTTTTTAGATGAGCTTCCAGAATTTAAAAGACGTGTTTTAGAAGTCTTAAGACAACCACTTGAAGATGGTGTAGTTACTATATCAAGAGCTGCTGGCAGTATAAATTTTCCTTCAAACCTAATGTTGGTCGCTGCTATGAACCCCACACCAAATGGGAACTATTTTGATAATTTGAATTCCAAACAATCTTACTTTAAAGTTCAGCAATATCTTTCAAAATTAAGCCAGCCTTTGCTAGATAGAATTGATCTTCAGATTGAGGTTGAATCTGTATCGATAAATAAATTGACAAAGGCAAATAGGAAAGAAGAAAACAGTAAAATGATTAAATATAGAGTTAAAAAAGCAAGGGTCTTACAATATAAAAGACAGGGGAAAATTAATGCTCATCTAGAAAATCATGAGATAAATAAATATTGTGCTTTCGATACTAAAACCTTAAATTTTTTAAGATCTGCATCAGAAAGTTTAAATATATCAGCAAGAAGTTTTAATAGAATTAAAAAAATTTCAAGAACCATAGCAGATTTAAGTGATTGCTTATCGATTAAGACTGAACATGTAGCTGAAGCATTACAATATAGAAGTTTAGAAAGATTAAAGCAATTTTTGAACTAATTACTCATAATCATATTCTTAGCTCTGTCATCTCGCACCTTATAAGAGTTATATAGTGCTGGATAATAACCTTGTTCAATTTGTGTCCTCATTTCTTTTTGCTGAAGTTCCGATTTTTGAATAACTGAATTTTCTTCAACAATAGAATTGCTATTAGTACTGACATTCTGAATGATATAAATTCCCTTTTTACCTTCAATGATTGGTGAAATTTCATTAGCAGATAAATTAAAAATATATGCCATCACTTTGGGTTCTGCAAGCTCTTGGGTGTTGTTACCAATATTCGCATCACTATATTTAACAAACTTATTGTCAACATTACCTTTCAATAAATTAGAAATACTGTCAATGGATTTTATATTAGCAATTTTACTTGAATATTTATTTTTATAGTACTTAGCTTTTAAATAATTTTTTACCATTGGCTCCATAAGAGAAGATAGATTATTAAAAGATATTTCATCAGCAATAATCTTTTCTTTTACAACTGCTAAAACTAATTGATTATTTGAAATATATTCAGGTTCAAGTAGATCACCAACATTACTGTTGAATGCCCATCTAGAAATATTCATATTTCTGTTAAGATCTGACGGCCCATAAAGTCCAGAACTACGTCTATTTGGATATATTAATGGAACATAACCAGAAGATTTTACTTCAAATCCTAATTCATCGGCTGCATTATTAAAGTTTGTTGAATCAGCTTTGTAATAAAATGCTAATGCTACAGAATCGTAAAATTCATTTTGAGTGGCTTTACTTACTTGGATAGTTTCATCAACAATAGCAATTTTCTTAAATGAACCTACTCTTCTTCCAAGAACTTGAATAACATGAAAGCCATAGTTAGTTCTTACAACTCCGGATCTTCCAATTTTTTTGGTGAAACTGAACTCTTCAAATTCAGGTACCATTTGACCTTTCGGAAACCAAGAATAAACACCTCCACTAGAAATGGATCCAGGATCATCGGAATACTTTGAAACTAAACTTCTAAATTTACTACTATCTCTCCTAATAGCATATAAAATACTATCTGCTAGCTTTTTATTTTTTGCATCATCAAGATCTTCTTCTTTAGAATTTATTAGAATATGTCTAACTTTTGCTTGTTCTTCATCTCCTGTTTCATAAATTTTAACTAGTTGAATTTTATCACCGTTTACAAATGGACCAATAATGTCTTTTTTATTACCATTTTTAATTTTTTCATCAATAAAAGAAGAAAATTTTCCCCCTTTGTATGGCTGACCTGTGAAATTTCCGCTGGGTCTTGGACCATATGGTGATTGTACAGTCATTGGTGTTTCTGCGTAGTTAGCAACAAAAAGAGAATCGTTCTTTGAAGATTTAAAATCTTCTTTTAATGATTCCATTCTTGAAGTGTAGTTATCAATGTCAGATGATGATGGTTTAAAAGTTAAAATTGAATAATCATAAGATACTAAATCCTGTCTTTGATCCCATATCTTTTCATTGGAATGTAGGTCATAGAAATTTTTCTTTTCATTTTCATCTACATTGATTAAAGTATCATTTATATCATCATAACTAATAAATATATATTTAATATTTGATGATATCTTCTCTTCGTTAGCAGCTCTTTTCCCTTCTTGAATTGTTCCCAAAACACCATTCTTAATCATAGAACTATATTTCTTAATTCTTCTTTCATTTTTTAGAGGATCTTCAATATTGTTTTTTAAATCTTTTTTAGATTCAGGATTATCTGGAAGATTGATGATTCTGTTAGTTTTCCAAATATTGAAAGAATCCTTATTGTACAAACCGTTTTTTACAAAAAGCTCTTTTAAAGAAGATGGTAATGGGTTCTCACCATTTAATAATCCTTGATTAAGTTCATCTGCAGAGACCTTGATTCCTATTTTATTTAGTTCGTAATGATATATAGTATCTGAAATCATTTGATTCCAAGAGGTTACCTTGATTTGATCTTCGTCAGCACTTGTAAGACTTCCATTTCCCCCAGAATTAAGATTATTTATTCTTAAGTTATTTCTGGTTAAATTTTCTCTGTTATAATACTTCCAATCATTGGCGTCAATTTCAGAATTGTTAAACAAACCTAAAGTTGAATTTGCTCCACCAGAAAATTGTTGTAATAAATCATTTACTGGTATTATGAATAGAAATAGACCAAGGCCTACCATTGTTACTAAGAGTCCAGATTTTTCTCTAATTTTCCCTATTATAGCCATCGTTGTAATTATTAAAAGTTCGCGAATATACAATGGAATAAGCATATATGAAAATTACTTTATAATAAGCACACATTTCAATTGTATAAATTGATATTTTTACATTATGTTAAACTGGTTTGGCTACTTTAAAGCTTTGCATCTAATATTTATGGTAAGTTGGTTTGCAGGTTTATTTTACATGGTAAGACTTTTTGTTTATCATGCTGAATCTGATTTGAATCATGGTAATAATTCAGAAGCTTTTAAGGCACAATATTTATTAATGCAAAAAAGATTATGGAAAATTATTTCATGGCCTGCAATGATTCTAACTTTAGTTTTTGGTTTTTTAATGCTTTATTTGCAGCCTTTTTATTTAAGTCTTCCCTATATGCATTTGAAGTTAGGATTTGTATTGATGCTAGTTTTTTATCATCTATCTTGTCACTACATATATTTAAAGCAAAAGAACGGCACATCAATTTATAGTTCATTTCAATTGCGTATATGGAATGAATTAGCAACACTTTTTTTAGTAGTTATTGTCTTTATTATTGTCCTTAAAAATGAATTAGATGGGTTTTACGGTACTATTGGATTCATAATATTTGGAATCATCTTATTTATTGCTGCCAAGTGGTACAAAAAAATCAGAAAGTCCAACTAATTTTAAACAATTACTGCTTATTTATCAACATCACTAGTTATGAAGCTAGTTATTGTTTTTTAGTTATTAAAATTGCTGATAATTAAGAAACAAATAAAGATGAAAGAAGAAATCCAAATCAAAAGTGCCTTAATTTCTGTGTTTTCTAAAGAAGGCTTGGATGAACTGGTTACCATCTTGAATAATCATGATGTTAAAATTTATTCAACTGGCGGAACTCAAAAATACATTGAAAATCTTGGGATTTCGGTACATCCTGTTGAAGGAATAACAAATTACCCTTCTATCTTAGGTGGAAGAGTTAAAACCCTTCATCCCAAAATTTTTGGAGGAATTCTGAATAGAAGTTCAAATAAAGAAGATCAATCCCAGCTTGAAGAGTATGAAATTCCTCAAATAGACCTTGTTGTTGTTGATTTATATCCTTTTGAGGAGACAGTTAAGTCTGGATTAGGAGAGCAAGAAATTATTGAAAAAATAGATATTGGAGGTATTTCATTAATAAGAGCAGCTGCTAAGAATTACAGTGATGTTACAGTACTTTCTAAAAAAGAACACTATAAAAAACTTTCTAAAATAATATTAGAAAAGAAAGCTCCATCAACCAATCTTCAGCAGAGGAAATATTTTGCAACTGAGTCTTTCTCTGTTTCTAGTAAATATGATACTGCAATTCATGATTATTTTAATCCACTAAGTAATTCACCATTACGATATGGTGAAAATCCCCATCAAAAAGGTTGGTTTAAAGGAAATTTAGAAGAAGTTTTTTCTCAGTTACATGGCAAACAGATTTCCTACAATAACTTATTAGATATAGATGCCGCTATAATGTTGATGGAAGACTTCACAAATTCTCCTCCCACTTTTGCCATACTAAAACACAATAATGCTTGTGGTATTGCAACTAGATCTAATCTTTTTGAAGCATATGCTGCAGCTTTTCAAGCTGATCCTATTTCAGCTTTTGGAGGTATTTTAATTGCTAACAATCAAATTGATTTAGATACCGCATCTGAAATAAACTCTTTATTTTGTGAAGTTATAATAGCTCCATCTTATGATTCGGAGGCACTAGAACTATTAAAAAGTAAAAAAAATAGAATTATCTTGATTCAGAATAAAATTAATTTTCCAAATCAGATTGAAAGATCATGTCTTAATGGGAAATTAGTTCAAGAAAGAGATATTTCTTTAGAAAATGTATCATCATTTGAGCTAAAAACTGCTATTAAGCCATCTGACTCGCAAATGGAAGATTTAAATTTTGCAAATAAATTAGCAAAACATACAAAATCTAATACAATTGTTTTAGTGAAAGATTTACAGTTATTGGCAAGTGGTACAGGTCAAACTTCAAGAGTTGACGCTTTGAATCAGGCAATAAATAAAGCAAAAGCATTCAATTTTGATCTCAAGGACTCTGTAATGGCGTCAGATGCATTTTTCCCATTCCCTGATTGTGTAGAGATTGCGGGTAAAGAAGGTATTAATGCTGTCATTCAGCCAGGAGGGTCTATAAAGGACGATTTATCAATTGAATATTGTAATAAAAATCAAATTGGTATGGTATTTACTGGAATTAGACATTTTAAACATTAAATTTACAATTATGGGGTTATTTAATGTATTTACACAAGAGGTCGCAATTGATCTAGGGACAGCCAACACACTCATTATTAACAATGATAAAGTTATAGTTGATGAACCTTCAATAGTAGCTATGGATAGGACAACTGGGAAGGTTATTGCTATTGGAAGAAAAGCTCAGCAAATGCATGGTAAAACGCATGAAAACATCAAGACCATTCGTCCCTTAAAAGATGGAGTTATAGCAGATTTCCAAGCTGCAGAACATATGATTAGAGGAATGATAAAAATGATGAAAGGTGGGAGTAGATATATTCAACCCACAATGAGAATGGTCATTTGTATCCCATCTGGAATTACTGAAGTTGAAAAAAGAGCTGTTCAAGATTCAGCAGAACACGCCGGAGGAAAAGAAGTGTATTTAATTCATGAGCCTATGGCAGCAGCTATTGGAATAGGAGTAGATGTTGAAGAACCAATGGGCAATATGATTATTGATATTGGTGGAGGAACTTCGGAAATTGCTGTCATTGCTCTTGGAGGAATTGTTTGTGACAAATCTATTAGAGTGGCTGGAGATGACTTCACAAGTGATATTGAAGAATATATGAGAAGACAACATAATATTCTAATTGGTGAAAGAACTGCTGAGCAAATTAAAATTGAGGTTGGTGCAGCCATAGATAACTTAGATAATCCTCCTAATGATTATGCAGTAAGAGGAAGAGATTTAATGACGGGAATTCCAAAAGAGATTCATGTGTCTTATAAAGAAATTGCTCATTCTCTAGATAAGTCAATTTCTAAAATTGAAGAAGCTATTTTAAGTGCTCTTGAAATGACTCCACCCGAATTATCTGCTGATATTTACAAAACCGGAATATATTTAGCAGGTGGAGGGTCGATGCTTAGAGGTTTAGATAAAAGAATTTCCAATAAAACTAAATTACCTGTTCATATAGCTGAAGATCCATTAAGAGCTGTAGCAAGAGGAACTGGAATTGCCCTTAAAAACATTGATAATTATCAATTTTTAATAAAAGCTTAGAATAAGAATAATTTAGATGAAAAATATAATTCTGCTTATTCAGAAATACAAAAATTTTCTTTTTTTTCTGTTTTTAGAATTTATTGCATTATTCTTTTTATTTGGTGCTACAAATAATTACCATCATTACAATTATTTAAGTTCAAGTAATAGTATTTCTGCTGGACTTTTCAACTTACAATACAGTATGACTTCTTATTTTTCATTGAGAGAAATAAATAATCAACTTTTGGTTGAAAATGCTAAATTGAAAAATCAACTTCTTAATAAGGATTTAGTTGTTGGAAGAAAATATANAAAACATAAAGACACGACTTACAAAAAAAACTATTTATTTAAAGAAGTTAGAGTCATTAACTCTCAATATAAATTTTATAAAAATAATTTGATTATTAATGCAGGGATAAATAGTGGTGTTCAGAAAAAATCAGGATTNATTGGCACTAAAGGACTTCTCGGTATTGTAACTAATGTTTCAAGTAATTATGCTTCTATAAGACCAATCATTAATCCTGATTTTGGTCTAAAAGTTCTTCATGAAAATTCTAATAGCTGGGGAGACTTAATTTGGATTCCAGAACAAAATAGTTTTAATAATGTTTATGTTAAAAATATTCCTATTTATACGGAAGTCAAAGAAGGAGATTTTTTTATCACTTCTGGAGCAGAGGGATTGTTTCCAAGAGGAGTTATTATTGGAAGAACATTATCCATAAAGGAAAATATTGAAAAGCAAACCTTGATTATCAAAGTAAAACTAGAGGAAGATTTTTCTAGTTTAAAAGTTGGGTATGTAGTTAAAAATCAATTTAAAAATGAGTTAGATCAACATTTGAATTAGAAATGATTTTTGAATTGAAAAATATAATTTGGTTTTTTGGATTAATATTTATTCAAATATTTTTTTTAGATGCTTTAGATTTTGGCACTTATTCATCTTTTTTCTCACCTATCATTATAACATTTTTTATTTTGAAACAAAGGCTAAATACTACTGTTTTTCAGCTATTAATAGCAGCTTTTTTTTTAGGACTTATAACTGATGTTTTTAGAAACACCTTAGGGCTAAATACATCTATACTTCTTATAATTACATTTCTTAAACCAACATTTCTGTATGCAATTTCATCTAAAGAAGACATTGAAAAAGATGTAGATTTAAATATATTTAACCTTGGAGTTTTCAGATTTTTATTATTTTTTAGTATATCTATTTTTACATACCATTTGCTGTTTTTTATTTTAGAGCAATTTTCTTTTCATAATTTTTTGACATTACTTTTTAGGGCTTTAATCAATACTTTTTCAGCTCTATTATTTTTAGTATTTCTTCAATATATCTTCATTTATAAAAAGTAATGGACCCCTATAAAAATAGAAGATGGGTAATCATTTTAATTATTATTTCAATAGGTTTAATTTTTTCTTTTCGACTTTTTTATGTTCAAGTAATTAATCATGAATGGTCTCACAGAGCTGCAAAAATTAGCTTAAAAACTGAAAATTTACAACCTCCTAGAGGGTTCATTTACGACAGAAATAACAAACTTTTAGTAGGTGCTGAAACTGTATATGATATATTTATTTTACCTATTGCTATCAAAGAAAAAGACACTAGTTTAATATGTAATTTATTTGACATGAGTAAACTAGATTTTAAGAAGGTTTTAGAAAATGCTAGTACAGGGTATAATGTTCCATATAAACCATCGGTTTTTATTAAATCAATGACACAGTTGGAGCATGCAAAAATATCTCCTTTTATTGGAAAAATTTCTGGTGTATTTGCAGAAGCTAAAATTGATAGGGGATATCCATTATCAATAGCCTCCCATTTGCTAGGATATATTAGAAGAATTGATGAAAATCAATTTCAAAATACAAGAGCAAATGGTGATTTTTTTTATACTAAAAATGATTTTATAGGAATTACGGGGTTAGAAAAACAATACGAATTATTATTAAGAGGACAAAGGGGAAATATTAATTACTTAAAAGATTATGCTGGAAATAAAATTAAAACAGTCAATAAAATTCCTGCTCAACCTGGAAAAAGTCTTCAAATCACCCTTGATGCAAATCTGCAAAAATTAGGAGAAAAGTTAATGGCTCATAAAATTGGTTCTATTGTTGCAATTGAACCTTCAAGTGGAGAAATTTTAGCAATGGTTTCAGCACCAAGTTATAATCCTTCACTTTTAACTGGAAAAAATTTTTCAAAAGAATTTGAGAGATTAAAACAAAACGATTCTTTAAAACCATTAATTAACAGACCGGTTTATAATGATAAGTACAGGCCAGGTTCTATTTTTAAGCTAGTCCAGGCTTTAATTGCTTTAGAGGATGGTGTAATCACTTCAAATACGGGATTTTCTTGCAATAAAAATATAATTGGATGTCATAATCATGAAAGACCTAATAATCTACTAAAAGCTATTAAACATAGTTGTAACCCCTATTTTTTTCAAGTCTACAAAAGATTAATTATGAAAGGTAAAGGGAAGAATATTTTTGAAATTAGTAGAGAAGGGCTGGGAAATTGGGAAAAGAAAATCAAGACATTTGGTTTTGGAAGTACCTTAGGAATTGATCTCCCAGATGAAAAAAGCGGCTTTGTACCAAACGTCTCTTTTTATGACCAATGGTATGGGAAAAAACGTTGGGCATTTAGCACCATTTATTCTAATAGTATTGGAGAGGGTGAAATTGGTGTGTCGCCTATTCAAATGGCTAATTTAGCTGCTATTATTGCCAACAAAGGATACTATTTTACACCACATATTATTAAGGAGATTGAGGAAGAAAACATCAAAGAGAAATTTAAAACTAAACACTATTCATGTGTTGATGCCAAACATTTTGATGTAATTATAGATGCGATGAATGAGGTAGTAAATAACGGAACTGGAAGAAATGCTCGTATTGACAGTATTGAAGTTTGTGGGAAAACTGGAACTGTTGAGAATAAGAATTTTAATGATCACTCTGTTTTTATATCTTTTGCCCCAATGAATCAACCAAAAATAGCCATTGCGGTTTATGTTGAGTTTGGCACTTGGGGAAGCAAATGGGCTGCTCCTGTAGCTAGTTTAATGATGGAAAATTATTTAAATGGATTTCTTTCAAATAAGTCAAAGATTAAAGCTGCTAAAATTCAAAGTGAAGTAATCTTGAATAAAAATACAAAGTTTTAGAATGAAGTATAGAAATCTATCTATTTGGAAAAATGTTGATAAGCCACTTTTTTTATTTTATTTTATACTTTCTATAATTGGATATTTAGTAATGTATTCTAGCAACTATAACGGATTTGAAATTCAAGATTTTTTATGGAATACTAATTACGGAAAGCAACTTATATGGCTAATTTTAACTTTCTTTTTTGGTGTATTTATTCTTCTTATAGACGGAAATTTCATTAAGAATAGTTCTTATTTTATTTACGGTATTGTTATTTTATTATTAGTAATAGTTTTATTCATGCCTCCAATAAAAGGGGCAACGTCTTGGTTTTATTTTAGTAGTTTTTCTATTCAACCATCAGAATTTATTAAACTAGGATTAAGTCTTGCCTTGGCTAAACTATTAAGCGATGTAGGTTCTAAATTTCAAGATTTTAGAACTAAGTTAAAGGCTTTTTTATTGATAGTAACTCCTGCAATTTTAATTGCTATTCAACCAGACCCTGGGACAATGCTTGTTTTTTCTTGTTTTGTTTTTGTTCTTTACAGAGAAGGATTGTCCGGAAACTTTCTTTTAATTGGGCTTTTTACCATTCTAATAGCTATTGTTGGAATTTTTCTTAAAGCATCTAATTCTGTTTTTTTCATTGGTTCAAATGCTGTCTCTGGAAATTTGTTTTTTGGTTTTATTCTTTGTATTGGGTTTCTTTTTTCTTTTTTAATTATAAGGTATTTTGTTCTTCCTAGATTTAGGAAACAAAAAATAAGAAGTTTAATATTCATAAGTGTTCTTGGACTCTCAATATCAGGCGGAATAAATATAGTTTATGATACTATTTTTAAAGAAAGACATAGAACACGATTTCAAATTATGTTTGGAGTTAAAGAAGATAGAAAAGGAGCAGGGTATAATATATATCAATCATTATCAGCAGTTGGTTCAGGAAAAATTTTTGGAAAAGGGTTTTTAAAGGGAACTTTAAGCAATGACAAATTTAAGCATGTTCCTGAACAAAATACCGATTTTATTTTTTGTGTTTTAGCAGAAGAATGGGGGTTTTCTGGGTGTATGGTATTTATAATATTATACATTTCTCTACTAGTAAGAATGATCATGGTAGCGGAAAGACAAAGAAGTAAGTTTACAAGAATTTATGGTTATTGTGTTTCTGGAATTTTATTTTTTCATTTCATGATTAATATAGCTATGGTTATTGGTTTAGCACCTGTAATTGGCATACCACTTCCTTTTTTTAGTAAGGGAGGGTCAGCTATTCTTACATTTGGATTAATGATTTTTATTTTGTTAAGATTGGATGCTGAAAGAAAAGTAGTTTTAAGGTAGGCTCTAATCTAATTAACTATAATTGACTAAAAAATATTTTTCTCTTTCATTTTTAAGCATTCCTTCAGTTTTTTCAATAAAACTATTTCTATCTTTTTTTGTTTTAAAAATCCAAATACAAATGGAATCCTTACTATGATAAATCGCTTTTAATTCATCATTAATTTCACAAATTTCTTGTGGGATTTCTGCTTTTATGCAAATCATTTTTTGTTCAATAGCCAACTTGAAGACTGTATTTTACCGCCTAATCCATCAACCAAAGTAATTCCTAATTTTTCACATATTGGTTTTTCTGGAATAGTGTCATTGTTTTGATCTCCTCCGTTAGCAAATGAAAGTAAATAGTTTTGTCCATACTCATCAGCAATTTTTTCTATGGTTCGGCAGACTGTTCTGTCTTGATCAATTGATAGTATGGCTTTATTAACAGATTTTATATTACTTACAATAAAGATTCTTTCTTGCTCATCTTGAAATTCTTTACTACCTTTTAAAGACCTCTGATAGTCAGAATTGACTATGACAAAAAGCTCATCTGCAAGTTTTTTAGCATTCTGAAAGTATTCTAAATGTCCTTTATGAATAGGATTAAAATAACCGCTTACAATAATTGCTTTTTTTTTCATTTTATTTAAATTAAATAAGTTTATTAAAACAATAATATTAGGTGATTACGTCTATTAATATTTGATTATTCAATGGCTTTTCAATTAAATTACTAAATTCTGGGCAATCACAATTTTTCTTTTTCTTTAAGATATTACAGCTGGAAATAATTAAAAATAAAAATAGTAATATACCATACCTAAAAGAATATAATTGTCTCATTCAACTATTAAATATTTTTAAAATTAATGATTGCATTTATGTATTCACAATTATTATTGTTTATTTTGGATATTAATAAATACTATGATTAAGAGTTTTGGTAAATATGTTTTGATGCTTTACTATATTTTTCTGAAGCCAGAAAAACTTAGTGTTTATTGGAAAAGATTTTTAGATGAGATCATTCAATTAGGCGTTAAATCACTTTTTATAGTTTCCTTAATGTCAGCCTTTATGGGAGCTGTCCTAGTAATACAAACAGCAACTGCAATAGAATCTGCCTGGATTCCAGATTATACAGTTGGTTTTACTGTAAAGCAATCCATGTTATTAGAATTTTGTCCTACAATTATTTCTTTAATATTAGCTGGAAAAGTGGGGTCAAATATTGCTTCTGAGTTAGGAACTATGAAGGTTACAGAACAAATTGATGCTCTTGAGGTTATGGGAGTAAATTCTATCGGATTTCTAATTGGACCTAAAATAATTGCTTCTTTATTTATATTTCCTATAGTAATAATGTATAGTATTTTTTTCGGATTTCTGGGGGGAGGGTTAGTGTGTTATTTTACTGAAATAATACCCGTTAAACAGTATATTCTTGGAATTAGAGCATTTTCAGAAGATAATTTTATTTTTATTAGATATGCTTTAACAAAGACGATTGTTTTTGCATTCTTAATAACTAGCATTTCAAGTTACTTTGGATATTATTTAAAAGGGGGAGCTTTGGAAGTTGGAAAGGCTAGTACCAATGCCGTTGTTTACAGTAGTATTTTCATTTTATTTGCTAATTATATATTAACTCAACTAATGTTAATTTGATACAGGTTAAAAATATATCTAAATCTTTCTCTGGTGTAGAAATATTAAAAGATATTTCCTTTGAATTTGAAAAAGGGAAAACCAATCTTATAATTGGTAAGAGTGGTTCTGGAAAATCTGTTTTAACAAAGTGTATTGTTGGTTTATTTGAACCTGATATAGGGGAGGTATATTATAATGATAGAAATTTTTTAAAACTTAAGCCAAAAGAGAAAAAAGAAGTTAGGAAAGAAATGGGGATGCTATTTCAGGGAAGTGCTCTTTTTGATTCTTTTTCAGTTGAAGAAAATGTTGCATTTCCTTTAAGAATGTTCACACAAATGACTAATGCTGAAATATCTGAAAGAGTCAATTTTTGTTTACAAAGAGTAGATATTATTAATAAAAACTCTTTGTATCCATCTGAGCTAAGTGGAGGGATGCAAAAAAGAGTGGCCATTGCAAGAGCTATATCCATGCAGCCTAAATATTTATTTTGCGACGAACCAAATTCTGGTTTAGACCCTGTTACTGCAATTTTAATTGATGAACTTATAAAGGAAATTACTGTTGAGTATCAAATGACAACTATTGTTATTACTCATGATATGAATTCTGTACTTGAAATTGGCGATAATATACTCTTTATAGATAACGGAGTTAAAAAATGGCAAGGAAATAAAGATGAGATATTAAATGTTAAGGTTAAGGAGCTTTATGATTTTGTATATGTTTCGAAATTCCTTAAAAAAATGAAATCTTAGTCAAAAAAAAAGGCCTCATCTGAGGCCCTTTTATAATATTAAATTAGCTATTATTTACTAATAACAATATTAAATTTAGTTGATCTACCATCTTCTAAATTCAAATCGAAAATATAATTTCCGTTAGGTATATTTGTTACATCTACGGTCATTAAATTATTAGCATTTATAGTTGTAGTTGAAATAATTTTTCCAGTCACATCCATAATATTTAAATTTCCTTTACCCGCATAACCTTTTAATGGAATGGTTACTACATTATTTGCAGGATTAGGATAAGCATCAATACTAAACAATTCGTCTTCTTCAATATTTAAATTAGCTGATAACTCAACAGAAACACCAGCGGTTACATCACTTCCAAATCCAGTGATATACCAAGATCCGTTATTTTCAACACAACTAACAGGCTGCTTATAAACATTGTTTAAGTTTTGATTATAATCAATGTCATCATTAAACCCAATATAGATATCAGTATCATATGTATTCACACAGAATAAATATCTTTGGTTATCAAGTAAGTTTACAGGATCTGTAAATGGAACATAAACTTCTTGATAAGCAGAATCATTTGGGAATGTAAATTCACCTGTTCCAATAGTATTGATACTAGTGATAGCAGCATTTGGATCATCTAAATCTGCAAAAACATCACCCCATTCATGAGCATAAGTTGTAAAGTATCTATTTGATAAGTCACATCCACTACAAACTGCAGCAAAACTTATACCCATTGCAGCCATTCTACTAGCGTTTGGATCGATAAATGGAACACACATACTTACACTACCTGTAGCATTACTGGGTCTGTAAAATGGACTTAATGACATTTCCTCATTTGTATCTAAAGGTACATTTGAAAATTTGGTATCACTTATATGAAAATCCTGAGACACTGAATTATCATTTAAAAATTCATCTCCTGTAGTATCTACAGAATAAGTAATATTATACATTCCAGAACTATAAGAAGCTTGACTAAATGTAGGTAATGAGAAATATGCACTGTCACCAGCTAGGATTGGTGTAGATGCTGTAGATTGATCGTAGAGCGTAGTTCCTCCGAAAGTAATCTTAGCGTTTAAAACAGCATTATTATCAAGATTTCCTTGATTTACAACCCAACTTCCCACTTGTACTTCATACTCAGTATTATCTTGAGCATAAGATGCAGGTGTTGAAGCTGCTTCTGGACGAATTACATCAGCTGCATTTATAGAAAGATTGTTATCAAAGTTTCTTGAACCTATGAAAGCAACAACTGGACCATTTGCCATTTCTGCAGTTATTACAGCACCTGAAGTATCTTCAATGAATACAGCGGGAATTGTACAGACAGCTCCACTATCTCCAGGGGCCATATTAACTAATCCAGGTTCTCTGTTGATAATAATTACAGCAACTGCACCAGCATTTTGGGCATTTTGGATTTTAACACCAAATTGACAAGTGTTTCTCCAGATAACTGCTATTTTTCCAGTTAAATCATTAATTAAAGGGTTACAACCTTCTTGTGAAATTGGATTTCCTTGAGGGTTTGTACCTGTAGTTCCATCCTCTACAAACATTAAAGTATCCATCACAGCATTAGCAGTATCTGTTAAATCTGGACTTCCCCAGCCAGCTACATCATTTGTAGATGTAAACCCATAGGCTCCAGCAATAGAAGAAGGTGCTTCTATAGAGAATTCAATGGTTCCTTGACCAAAGGAGCAAACGCATGTAAATAATAAAATGAATGTACTTAGTAGTAGTTTTTTCATGTTGTGATTTTAATTTATTGTTAATAATTAGTTAAATATATAAAATATATTAGTGAAATAAAACTTTTTCATTTCAGGTTAATTGTAAAAGGGGAGTAAACTCCCCCTCTATAATTTATGTATTTAATGCTTATTTAACAGATATTTTCTTAGAGTAAATACCATTAGTATTTATGACATCAATTAAGTAAATTCCTTTAGAATAACTTTCAGTATTAATACTGATTTTTGAACTAAAATTATCAGTGTAAATAACTTTTCCTGCCATATCTTTAATTATTAATTCACTAATTTCTGTAGCACTAGTTGAAATATTAATAAAGTTTGATGCAGGGTTAGGATAAATCTGAATATTATTAATATTCTCAGAAATACCAGTATTGTCTATGGAGTTATCTCCTAAGTTTAGTCTTATTGCAAATGCATTCCCATTAGAATATGCTTGATCTAAAGGATACCATATGGCACTTGACATT
>NYYE01000021.1 GCA_002686655.1 Crocinitomicaceae bacterium
TAAACTGATTTTGAAATATTACTTTCTTAGATTTTATTGCATTGCCAAATTCATTTACGAAAGTAATTTTCTGACTTGAGTAATAAGCACTTGAAAAAAGGAAAATTATAAAAAGATATGCTTTGAATAAATAACTCAATCGTAAAGAGATTGTAAAATCTTAATGGAATTTAACTTGTCTGTATTAAGTATTTCATGATAGGACATGTACTTCAAAAATAAATCCATAATTAATCTTCTGTTAGTAGTACTAATTTTAAAAAGAAATATATTATCAATATTCGTGCCTAATAGTTTATTTAATAATTGATGNGGAAAATTCTCNTCGNTATTNGGATCAAAGTTNTTGGTGAATTTACCATCAGAAAGNCTAAAATANGGGNTTTGANNTCCAAAATTATTNAACGGCTGTATTCCAAAATGAGTTAAAATCTCTTTAATAAAAAAAAGTCCAAATACAGCATTGAAAGGTCTATGTTCAAAAGAAATNATCATTTTCTCTAACTCAACAAAGAGTTTTTCATTNTTTTCNTCTGTATGAAAAACTTTATTTAAAATCTCGGTCAGTAAAAGTGCATAACCAGTTTTTCNGATATCGCTTAAAATATCAATAATTGGAAATTTCATTTCTACATTATTTGCCCTATTTACTTTTTTTTCTGGATTGTAGACCGTACTAAACTCTATGAAATGAAAAGGTTGAAATAAAAATGNCTGATTTTTTTTAGTGCTAATGGCAAAAACAAAAGTCGATCTTCCATATTGTCTTGTCAATAAGTCTACAATAATTGAATTGTGCTTAATTTTAGTAGCTCTAAGAAATAATCCTTCAATTCTTTGACTCATGCTTTTTTGAATATCATTTTGAATTCCGCTCCCTCTGCTCTNTCTTTTACCANGCTAATCTTCCCACTATGATTCAAAATGATTTGCCAAACTAGAGCTAAGCCAAGTCCTTTGCCTTTTGTTTTTGTGGTNAATTTTGGTTCAAATATTTTATCCTGAATATCTTTTGGGATGCCTGGCCCACTATCAATAAAAGATACTGTTATTTTGTTNTCTTCCTGAGAAAGATTTATTTCAATGTGGCCTTTGTGGTCCATTGCATGCAAACTATTTTGAATTAAATTATTAAAGAGTCTAATGAGTTGATTTTCATCTCCTAAAATTTTAAATGAANTAATATTATTTTTATTTAATTTAAAGATTACCTGATCTTCATGTTTAAATAAATTAATGATTTTTTGTAAANTTTTAAATAAGTCTACTTCTTTCATATTCCCCTTAGGGAGTTCTGCGTAATTAGAAAACTCATCGGCTATTTCGCTTAATACATTTATTTGTTGAACCATTTTAGATTGAAAATCTTTAATTGTTTTTTCATCANTTTTTTCTANTAATTGTAAAGACCTAGAAAGATGTTGAACACTAAGCTTCATAGGGGTCAATGGGTTTTTGATTTCATGTGCAACTTGTTTTGCCATTTCTCTCCATGCATTCTGTCTTTCGTTTTGAGCCAATTGTTCTTTACTTATTTCAAGCTTATTAAGCATTTCGTTATAAGCTGTTACAAGTATTCCAATTTCATCATTATTCTTCCAATTTAATCTTTCGTTATTGTCGCCTATTTCTACACTTTTAATTTTTTGACTAACTGCAGCAAGTGATTTTGTGATATAAGTTGAAAGAAAATATGCTAAAATACCAGCCCCAAGAAATAACAAAAAGAATACAGTTAATAACCTCTCTAAGAACCCCCATAATTCAGTTTTATTTGAAAAATTAGATGTGTGATATGGAATGTTAATGATTACCATTTTTTGATTCATCTTGTTAAAAGCATAAGAGTAGGAATTAATGTCTCCATTCAAANTGGGTTGTACAATTCTGCCAATTGGTTCATTATCAAGTTTTTTTAACAAATTTTTAGGTAACGAAATAGATGTAAATTTTTCTTGAAAAATAGTGTCACTAGTGTTGATTAATAATTCACCGGATAAATTATAAATGATGATGGGTAAACTATTTACNTCCGAAATCTCTCTTACCTTATAATCAAATTCTTTGGTTATAAATTCATTTACCTGGCTGGGATTAAGGTCATTAAAAAAGTATTGCAAGGAACTGGTTACAGTTCTTTCCTTTCTTTGAATTCTTTTCAAATGATATTGAGTATTTTGACTTTTAAAAAAATAAAAAGTGGTAGTACCTATGACCACTAATGAAAAGACCACCANGGCAAGTATAGAAATATAGAATCTATTTTTCAGTGAGGAGTAAAACCATTTCATCCACAGTAAATTTATGGAAAAGGTTTATAATAATTAAGATTATGAAAATTTATCCTCCTAAAGCCTCTGCCCCAGCAACAATCTCAAGAATTTCATTGGTTATAGCTGCCTGACGGGCTTTATTGTAAAATAATTTAAGTTCATTTTTCATTTCATTTGCATTATCTGTAGCTTTNTGCATAGCAGTCATTCGCGCACCATGCTCTGAAGCAAATGAATCTAAAAGAGCTTTATATAATTGTATTTTTAAAGATTGAGGAATTAAATCGTTAAGAATTTCTTCTTTATCTGGATCATAAATATAATCCGTATTAGTACTGGATTCATTTTTAGGTTGACTTACAGGTAAAAAAGNTTCATTCTGTATGGTCTGAATAGCAGCGTTTTTAAATGAATTATAGATTATGTATGCTTTATCAAATTGATTATTCTTAAATGCGCTAATTANTTTATTAGTTATATCTATAGAATTCTCATAATTTAAAGAATCCCATATAGATTGGGTATCTTTTGGTAGTTGGTCACTATTATTAATTAAATCTGATTTTTTAAATGCATCAAATACTTTTTTACCAACTGTTAAGATGCTGTACTTATTTTCAGGATTAGAAGAAATAGTTTTTTTTATTTCTTTAACAATATTATTATTAAACCCGCCACANAAACCTCTATTGGAAGATAATGCAATTAATAAAATTTTATTNCCCTTGTTGCTTTTCATCATNGGATGATCAGAATTATCTAAGGTAGAGGAAACATTAATTAGAATATCATTAAATTTTTTAGCAAATGGCCTCATTTGAACAATAGCATCTTGAGCCCGTTTTAATTTAGCAGCTGAAACCATTTTCATAGCAGATGTAATCTGCATAGTTGATTCAACTGATGTTATTCTAGTTCGTATTTCTTTTAAATTGGCCATAAATAATTATGCTTCATAATTCTTAGACATATCAGCAACTACCCCTTTGATAAGTGTTGTTACCTCATCCGTTAATTTTCCAGATTTTAATACATCTAGTTCTGCTCTATGTTTAGACCTCATAAAATCTAGAAAACTTGTTTCAAAATCCTTAATTTTTGTAGTAGGAATTTTCGAAAGAATTCCAGTTGATCCACAATAAATAATAGCAACTTGCTCTTCTACAGGCATTGGAGATCCNTCATTTTGTTTTAATATTTCAACATTTCTAGCTCCTTTTTCTAAAACAGCCATTGTGGCAGGATCTAAATCAGAACCAAATTTAGAGAAAGCTTCAAGCTCTCTATACTGTGCTTGATCTAATTTTAAAGTCCCTGAAACTTTTTTCATAGACTTGATTTGTGCTGAACCCCCAACTCTAGATACAGAAATCCCTACATTAATAGCTGGTCTTATNCCTGCGTTAAACAGATTAGCCTCTAAAAATATTTGACCATCTGTAATAGAAATAACATTAGTAGGTATATAAGCTGATACATCTCCAGCTTGAGTCTCAATTATTGGNAGGGCTGTTAGTGATCCTCCACCCTTTACTTTGCCTTTTAANGAATCAGGCAAATCATTCATCTGTTGAGCAATTTCATCAGAGTTATTAATTTTTGCAGCTCTTTCTAATAATCTGGAATGTAAATAAAANACATCTCCTGGATAAGCTTCTCTTCCTGGAGGTCTTCTTAATAATAAAGAAACTTCTCTNTAAGCAACTGCCTGTTTAGATAAATCATCAAATATAATTAAAGCTGGTCTCCCAGTATCTCTAAAATATTCACCAATTGCAGCNCCAGTAAAAGGAGCATAAAATTGCATTGGCGCTGAATCAGAAGCGTTAGCAGCTACTATAACGGTATATTCCATAGCTCCAGCTTCTTCTAGTTTTTTGACAATCCCCGCAATAGTAGAACCCTTTTGACCAATAGCAACATAAATACAAAATACAGGTTCTCCCCTATCGTAAAATTCTTTTTGGTTAATGATAGTATCTATACAAACTGTTGTTTTTCCGGTTTGACGATCACCAATGACTAACTCTCTTTGGCCCCTTCCTACTGGAATCATAGCATCTATAGCTTTTACTCCAGTTTGTAAAGGTTCATTTACTGGTTGTCTGTAAATAACCCCAGGGGCTTTTCGTTCAATAGGCATTTCAAACAAATCGCCTTCAATAGGCCCTTTACCGTCAATTGGTTGACCAAGTGTATCTACAACTCTGCCCAACATTTTTTCACCTACATTGATAGACGCAATTCTATTAGTTCTTTTAACAGTGTCGCCTTCTTTAATATCATTTGAAGCTCCCAAGAGTACCGCCCCAACATTGTCTTCTTCTAAGTTTAAGGCGATTCCTTGAAGTCCATTATCAAATTCAATTAACTCACCATATTGAACTCCTCCAAGACCATATATTCTAGCAATACCGTCACCTATTTGTAATACTGTGCCTACTTCTTCAAGTTCAGCTTCAGATTTAAAGCCTGATAATTGCTCTCTTAAAATTGCTGAAACTTCTGCTGGTTTTATTTCTGCCATTTATCTAATTTTTAATAATCTTTTATGTAAAGATTTTTGTTATAACTATTTTTTAAATTTTGTAATTGCGTCTTAACACTATTATCTAACTGAAAGTCTCCAATATTGATAATAGAGCCTCCTATAATATCTGAATTAATTTTTTCATTCAACTCTACTTCATATTCTGTATTTTTTTTAACCAGTGCTGTAATTTTTTCTCTAAGAGAATTGTCTAATGGGACTGAAGTAATGACACTTGCTGAGATTATTTTATTATGTGTTTTATATAGTTCTACAAAATTTTTAGCAATAGAACTTAATAAAGACTCTCTTTTTTTCTTAGTAATAATTTCAATAAATAAAAGTGTTAATTGGGAAAGTTGATTAGAAAAAATAGACTTTATTATGGCTAATTTCTTATCTGTTGCTATTATTGGACTTTTTAGCATTAAAATAAAGTCACTATTTTCAGAACACACTTTATTGACCAAAACCAGATCATTATATGAATCTGTAAGTTGCCCTCTCTTGATAGATAGTTCAATTAAAGATTTTGCGTATCGTTTTGTGATTTTTGAAGATATCATAAACTAGTTCATCTGCTTTTTCAAATCTTCTTCAATTAGCTTTTTCTGACTTTTAGCATCTTTCAGCTCTGTTTTAATAATTTTTTCAGCCATTTGAATTGAAATATCAGCTATTTCATTTTTTAATTCCGTCATAGCTTTCATTTTCTCATTTTTGATTTGTTCTTTAGCTGAGGAAATAATCTTTTCAGCTTCTATAGAAGCTTTATTTTTTGCATCCGCAATTGTCTTAATCTTTATGTCCCTAGCTTCTTTTATAATAGAATCTCTTTGGTTATGAGCTTCATTCAATATTTTATCATTATCTGCCGAAAGCTGTTCCATCTCTGACTTGGCTTTTTCTGCTGAAGCAAGAGCTTCATTAATAGAACTATTCCTATCATCTACAGCCTTTAATATAGGCTTCCATGCGAATTTTTTAAGCAATATTAGAAGTAACATGAATATTACCACGGTCCAGAACATTAATCCTATTGCTGGTGTTACCAGTTGCATTGAATCCATTGTATAAATTTAGTTTTAAAAATAGAGCTGAGGCCAACCGCCTCAGCTTCTATTCAAATATATAATTAATAAAATTAGCCTTGTAATAAAGCAACTACAACACCAAATAAAGCCACACCCTCTACAAGAGCTGCTGCAATAATCATGTTGGTTTGAATCATACTTGAATGTTCTGGCTGTCTGGCCATAGATTCTAGTGCTGATCCACCAATTCTACCAATTCCAATTCCCGCACCAATCGCTGCTAAACCTGCTCCGATTGCTGCTATTCCTGTAATTGTTCCCATTTTTCTTTTTTTTAGGTTAAACAAAATTTTTAATGATGATCCACAGTTGCTAATCCAATAAAAAGGGAGGTTAACAGTGTGAAAATATAAGCTTGTAAAAATGCTACTAGCACTTCAATTAAATCCATAAACAAAACAAAGACAACAGCCACTGGAGATAAACTCCAAGCTGCTATATTGCCCAATCCGCTTTGAGCCATAAATATTAAAGAAATTAAACTTAGAATAATAATATGACCTGCAGAAATATTAGCAAATAGCCTTATCATTAAAGCAAAAGGTTTTGTGAAAATTCCAACTATTTCAATAGGAATCATTATAGGCATCAATGCTAAGGGTACTCCAGGAGGATTAAAAATATGTCCCCAATAAGATTTATTACCAGAAAAATTAGTGACAATAAGTGTAATAAATGAAAGCACTAATGTAATAGCAATATTTCCAGTAACATTTGCAGAACCTGGGAGAAGGCCAAGTAAATTATTAACTAAAATGAAGAAAAATAGAGTTAATAAATAAGGGAGATATTTATTATAGTTTTTACCAATATTAGGCTTGACAATATCGTCTCTAACAAATAATACTAGTGGTTCAAGAAAAGATAAAATACCTGAAGGTGCACCTTTATTATTTTTAGCCTTAATGCCAGAAATACCAAAAATTAATAAAAGAACCAACAAGCCAATAAGCATGGAGGCCACATTTTTTGTTATAGAAAAATCTATAAATGAAAGGCCAGAATCTTCAGAAATATGACCGTGGTGATCAATAGAGTAAGTTCGATTATCTTTGATTATTTTAGAATGCCCATGGTGAAAACCTGAAGACATAAAAATGTCAAAATTACCTTCAGTATAAAGAATAATTGGAAGTGGGATTGAAAAAGATTTATCCCCCTCTCCCCATAAATGCCACTCATGAGCATCAGAAATATGATGCATAATTGATGGTACAGGATTATACACTTCATTTTCTGATGTAGGGGAAGAGATATTGCCGGGATCAGAAGCTAGAAAACTGCTTATTGACAGCGTAAATAACACGATTATGAAAACTGATTTTTTGAGTGAAAATGAAATCATTTAAACGTAATGAATTTTAAAATTCGGCCAAAAATAATTAATTATTTCAATCACTAAAGTATTTTATATAGTTTATTATTTACTATCTTTTATTAATAAGAAAATTTCAATAAACAAATATGCAAAATATAAAGCAAAAAAATGTAGTACATAAGGGACTGCGTTCCCTGAAATGTTTGAATATATGGGGAATAAAAAAATTAAACTTATTACTATTTTAAAGAAGCTCAATGATAAATAAGTAAATGGAGATTTAGTTTTTATTTTTAGAAGCCACTGGTACAATAAAAAAAATAACATTGTTAAAAAAAATAAAAAGAAATTGACAAAAAAAACATCTAAAGAATTTAACTCTTTTAATTCAAAAAAATTAAGCATTAAATAATCAAAAGATAATAGTAATAAAAAAATAAAAAAAAGTTGAAAATATTTTTTATACATCTTTTTTTAGCGTTTTTAAAACTTGGTAGAAAGCAACAGAAATTGATAATATAGAAAGTAAAAGCGTCCACCAACGTGTTTGGTTATGGGTCCTAGAATCTAAGTAGTCTCCTAGAAAAACTCCCATAGTAATAATTACTCCCATTTGTATTGCTAAATTACTTAATAATAAAAATTTGTTGTGGTTATCCATAAATCATTGTTAAGCAAAAAAAATTATTTGCTATTATACCAAAAAAACTTGCTGTATTTTTATACTAAAATAAAATTAATAAAGCTAGTATATTGGAGGGGGAAAAAATAAAAAAGAATTCAATATTTAAAAAAATATTAATCCTTTTAACCATATGGTTATTGGTGTTGTCTCCTGCTATAGGCCTATGGGGGCTAATAGAAATTGCTAATGACGAAACACTTCCAAAAATTAAAGAATTAGAAAATCCTAAAACAGATTTAGCAAGTGTAATTTACAGTTCTGATTTAGTTAATCTAGGAAAATATTACCATGAAAATAGAACTAATATTCACTATAATTATCTACCAAAATCTTTAATTAACGCCTTAATTGCTACTGAGGATGAACGTTTTTTTGAACATTCTGGAATAGACATTAGAGCGCTTGGGCGAGTCTTTAAAGGGGTTGTCACAGGAAATTTAAAAGGAGGTGGGTCCACCATTACCCAACAGTTAGCCAAATTACTATTTCCAAGAAAAAAATTAACCAAATTTGAATTCGCTATAAGAAAAATCAAAGAGTGGATTATTGCATCAAAACTTGAAAAAAACTACACAAAAGAAGAGATTTTAGCTATGTATTTAAACAAATTTGATTTTTTAAATAATGCTGTTGGAATTAACTCAGCCTCCCAAGTTTACTTTAATAAAACTCCAAGTCAGTTAGCATTGCACGAATCGGCAATGTTAGTAGGAATGGCTAAAAACCCATCTTTATTTAATCCGGTTAGAAGACCAGATACTGTTTTTAAAAGAAGAGGTGTAGTATTATACCAAATGTTTAAAAACAACTATATCTCTAAGGAAGTATATGATTCTACAAAAACACTAGAACTTGATTTAGACTATAATAAGGTTGATCATCAAACCGGTCTTGCGCCGTATTTTAGGGAAATTTTGAGATTAGAATTAGGTAAAAAATTAGCTGAAAAGAATGAATTTGGAGATTATAATATTTGCAAATCCAACGGAGAAAAATATGACTTATATTCTGATGGACTTAAAATTTATACTTCTATTGATAGTAGAATGCAAAAACATGCAGAAAAAGCTGTAGAAGCACATTTTAAAAGCTACTTACAAGAAGCATTTGATAGGAATAATAAAAAATGTAAGAATCCACCTTTTTCAAATGATATAAGCCGAATTCAAATAGATACTATTTTAAATAAGTCTTTAAGACAATCTATGTTTTATAAAAAACTTATTGGTAAAACATGTTCATATTGTGAAAGACCAAAAAAATATATTCAAAAAGTTGATAACGGATACGAGTGTTCGTATTGTGGAACTATAAGTCCATTATACACCAAAATAGAAATTGATAAAAAACTTAACTCAAAAAGAAAAATTAAAGTATTTGACTGGAATTCTGAAAACTTTGAAAAAGACACTCTTTTCTCAGCTAGAGATTCTGTTAAATATTATAAAGGATTGTTAAGGTCTGGGTTAATGTCTATGGATCCACACTCCGGACAAATAAAAGCATGGGTTGGAGGGCCAAATTTTAAGCATTTTAAATACGATATGGTTTCAAAAGGTAAAAGACAGGTGGGATCAACATTCAAACCATTTGTATATGCAACAGCATTAGAATCTGGTGTTGTAGATCCTTGTTATAAAGTCCCAGATATAGAATATTGTATAGAAGTCCCTTTCAATGAATATCGAAAAAAACTATGGTGCCCTACAAATTCTGGAGATAATTTTAGCGGTGCTTTAACTTCTATTTCATTTGCATTAGCTAATTCTATGAATAATATTACTGCAAGTATTATTAAAAAAGGATCCATGATTAATGATGTTTTTAACAGAGTTGCACAGTTAGGTATTGATACATCTAAATTTGAAAAAGTCCCCGCAATGGCATTAGGAGTTTTTGATATTTGTGTTAAGGATATAGTAGGGGCAATTGCCCCTTTTGCTAATGAGGGAGTTTATGTAAAGCCTTTATACTTATTAAGAATTGAAGATAAATTCGGAAACGTTATATATGATCATGATATACAATCAAAACAGGTTTGGAATAAGGAAACTGCATTTTCAATCTTAGAAATGATGAAGTTAGTAACTAAAGGGGTTAAACATCCTACTTTAAAAAATATTCATGGAAATCCTATTATTGGGGGAACTGCCATAAGGATAAGAGGGAAAGAGACGGAAGATAGGCCTTATGCTGGAATATCTCAGCCAATTGCCGGTAAAACAGGAACTACTCAAAACCAATCTGATGGATGGTTTATGGGTTTAACCCCAGATTTAGTTACTGGTGTATGGGTTGGTGCTGAAGACAGATCGGTTAGATTTAATACACTAAGTATGGGCATGGGAACTAATACCGCCTTACCTATATTTGCCTACTATACAAAGTTTATAAATGCTGATGATTCATTAAATATATCTCAGGAAGATTTTGAAATGCCTGAAACTATGATAAAATCTCCTATTGATTGTGACAACATCACCAATATTAGAGAAGACAATAATGAACAAGAAGATAATTGGTTAAATGAAGATATTTGGTAGTGTAATTTATGATTGAAAAAATAGTTTTAAATGCCAAAGATGCCTGTAAGGATATTAAAAGCGGTTCTACAATTATGCTAGGGGGGTTTGGTCTTTGTGGCATTCCAGAAAATTGTATTGAAGCCCTTGTTAATCTAAAAATAAAAGATTTGACTTGCATTTCTAATAATGCAGGTATTGATGAATTTGGATTAGGTTTTTTATTAAAAAACAAACAAATCAAAAAAATGATTTCTTCTTATGTCGGAGAAAATGATGAATTTGAGAGACAAATGCTTTCAGGAGAATTAATAGTTGATTTAATTCCTCAAGGATCACTAGCTGAAAGATGTAGAGCTGGTGGTGCAGGAATTCCGGCTTTTTTTACCCCTGCAGGATATGGAACAGAAATAAGTGAAGGAAAGGAAGTAAGAACTTTTAATGGTAAACCACATATTCTAGAAACAGCTCTAAAAGCAGATTTTGCAATTGTAAAAGCGTGGAAAGGNGATACACTAGGGAATCTTGTATATAAAGGAACGGCTAGAAACTTTAATCCTTCAATGGCTATGGCAGGTAAAATCACTATTGCAGAGGTTGAAGAATTAGTTGCTCCAGGGATTTTAGATCCAAATGAAATCCACACTCCAGGAATATTTGTACAGAGAATTTTTCAAGGTGAAAAATATGAAAAAAGGATTGAGCAAAGAACAGTAAAATAGTTAACTAATATGAGTTTAGATAAGATTGGAATTGCTAAAAGAATAGCTCAAGAGCTTAAAGATGGGTGGTATGTAAATTTAGGAATAGGTATTCCAACATTAGTAGCNAATTATGTTCCTAAAAATATTAATGTTGAATTTCAATCTGAAAATGGGATTTTAGGGATGGGGCCGTTCCCAACAGAAATCAATGTTGATGCTGATTTAATTAATGCCGGGAAACAAACTATCACTGCTCTACCAGGAGCTGTTTTCTTTGACTCTTCTATGAGTTTTGCTATGATAAGAGGACAACATATTCAACTAACCGTATTAGGAGCTATGGAGGTTTCTGAAAATGGTGATATAGCTAATTGGAAAATTCCTGGAAAAATGGTTAAAGGGATGGGAGGAGCCATGGACCTAGTGGCAAGTGCTGACAATATAATTGTAGCAATGATGCATACCAATAAAAGAGGAGAAAGTAAAATATTAAGTGAGTGCTCTTTACCATTAACTGGTGTAAAATGCATAAAGAAAGTAGTTACTAATTTAGCAGTTTTAGACGTTTTACCTGAAGGTGGCTTTAAGCTTATTGAAAGGGCTCCTAACGTTTCCATAGAAGAAATAAAAAATGCTACGTTAGGTAGACTTATAATACCTAATAATGAAATTCCAGAAATGAAATTTTGATTGAAATTGAATTTCTTAACTANAAAAATAGCAATAGTAAAACTGACCCTAATTTTTATTTTAATTACTCAATTACTAGTAATTTTTAATATAAAACCATGGAAGAATGCCGATCAGAAAAATGCATTAATCAATTGGGATGTTACTTCCTATTATTCTTACTTACCAGCAATTTTTGTTCATAAAGACTTAAAATTTGAGTTTCTTAATAATTCCAAGATTAATTATGCTGAAAAACATCAATTTTGGCCAGAAACTGCCCCAAATGGAAATAAGGTNATAAAAACGACCATGGGAATGTCTGTTTTATATTTTCCTTTTTTTGTAATATCCCATATTTACTCATTAATTAATGATAAAGTTGTCGCNAACGGTTTNTCTAAGCCCTATGAGATAGGGTTGACATTTTCATCAATTTTTTATATGATGATAGGGTTGTTTTTTTTAGCTAAAGTATTCAACTCTCTATATGATGAAAAAAAAGTTTCTATGTTACTGGTTTTAGTATTTCTTGGTACTAACCTATTTTATTATGCAACGACTGAACCATGTATGTCACACGTTTATACTTTTTCATTGGCCTCTATTTTTATGTATATAACCATGGAAATTTTTCAAAAAAACAGTTGGAAATTTTTCATTTTTTTAGGNTTAATATCAGGTCTTTTATTTTTAGTNAGACCTACTAATATCATATNTATTATCGCTTTTCTTCTTTACAAAATTGAAAACTTTTCTTCCATTAAGAAAAGACTTTATTGGTTTATTCAGCATTATAAGGAACTTATTATTGCTACTATTANAGCGATTTTAATAGGTTCTGTTCAATTTTTTTACTGGAAATGGGCAACGGGAAATTGGTTTTTTAATTCCTATGTNGGAGAGCGGTTTTATTTCAATCAACCAAGAATACTAGAATTTCTTTTTAGCTACCGTAAAGGATGGCTGGTTTATACGCCAATATTTTTTATATCATTATTAGGATTATATAAAATGTATATGAGAAAAAACCCATGGTTCTTTTCTTTGTTAATAATACTACCAATTATTATATACTTATTTTCTTCTTGGTGGTGTTGGTGGTTTGGTGGAGGGTTTGGAATGAGGCCAATGATAGATTATTATCCTATACTTATTATTCCATTAGGTGAAATTTTAAGAACTAAAATATCTTACAAAAAAGATATTATAAATTTTATTTTAGTAGGGTTTGTAGTCCTAAATTTATTTCAAACGTTGCAAAAAAGAAATGGTGTAATTCACTGGGATAGTATGAGTAAAGAATCGTACTGGGCTTTTTTTACAACAATTAAAATGGAGAAGACTGAAGACTGGGAAAGACAAAAAGTATTGCTAAAATCTCCCGATTACAACAAAGCAAGAAGGGGGAAGAAAGAGTACAAGTTTAACATTCTATAAATTATCTTTTACTTTAACAAAAAGGGGAATGNTTAAGAAAANTGGTAACTGATTTATAAAAAGTTGATTCTCTTGGAAAACTCCTCTTTATATGATTTACCTATGTGAATCTCTTTGTCTTTGATTATAATATAGTTATCGGCAATAGATTTTACTTTATCTAGCCTTACAATAAATGATCTTTGTACTCTAATAAAATCTTGTGATGGTAATTTTGATTCAATCTCTTTCATCGTAGAAAGCACAGTATGTTTTTCATTTTCTGTATGAACTCTAATATAGTTCCCTAAAGCCTCAACCCACAAAACTTGATTTAAATCTAACTGTACTAATTTAGAATCTGTTTTTATAAAAACATGTCCAGGTTCAGAATTATCTACCAGCTTTGCACCAATTTCAAAAATCTTTTTTCTAATTTTTTCCACTGTTTTTAAAAACCTTGACCATTCAGCTGGTTTTTTTAAAAAGTCAGTGACATTATATTCGTAAGACTCTAAAGCAAACTCATCATGCGACGTAATCATAACCACGAGAGGAGATGCCCCAAGGTTTTTAAGCAATTCGATNCCTCCCATTTTAGGCATTTCTACGTCTAAAAAAGCAACATCAACCTCATTAGAGTTTATAAATTTGTAGGCTTCTATAGCACTTTGAAAAGTTCCAATACAGGAAAAGTCATCTAACTGATTAACCATATCCTCAATTACAGCAATACATAATTCATCATCATCAACTATTACAACCTTTATCATATTTCTAAACTTTCATTTGTTGCTTCATGAAATTGCTTCTTCAATTGTATTAAATCTTCACTTAAATCTACTATTTTTTTTGATTCCATTCTTTTAAGAGTTTCTGAAATAATTGAAAACTCCATGGTAGCAGCCGACCCTTTCATTTTGTGTAATTTACTTTCGATTGTTTTAAAATCTTTTTTCTCTATTGCCAAAGTTAGTTGAGAGTAATCTTCCTTAAAAGTTCTTTTAAATATTTTTAAATATTTTGCTTTATTCGTAGGGCTATTTTTAATGGGCTCAACAGTACCATTTATGGTTTCAAAAATCTTTTTATACAACATTTCAATTTGAAATGGTTTTGAAATACAGTCATTCATTCCCGACTGATCACATCGCTGCAAAACATCTTCTACTAAATGTGCAGTCATCGCTATTATGGGAATGTTTTTGATATTAGGNTCTTTATAATTCCTAATTTCTTGACTAGCCTGAAAACCATTTTTAATCGGCATTTCAATATCCATTAAAATGATATCATAATTTTTTGTAGCTATTTCTTTAACTACATCTTCTCCATTTTTAACCCAATCTACTNTAATATTATTGGCAGAGTTTTCTATTAAATCTTGAAATAATTTACCATTTAGCTCATCGTCTTCCGCCATTAATATATTTATGTTTTTTATNGGTACCTCACTTTTAATATTGCTAGATAAAGTCTGAGAACTTGCTTTTTCAAAAGGGAAAACAAAACTAAATTCCGTTCCTGTAGAGCTTGACTCTACCTCAATCTTTCCCTTCATTAATTTTATAATTAAATCACATATGGCCAGCCCTAGTCCTGTACCCCCATATTGTCTGGAAGTATTGGTCTTTTCTTGTGCATAAGGCTGAAAAATTATTTTTAATTTGTCTTTATTAATACCTGAACCATTATCTTTTACAGAAACTTTAATATTGTTTTCTTTAAATAACTCTAGACTAATAATTGCCTTTCCATTAGGAGCATATTTAATAGCATTATCCAATAAATTGACAATTATTTGCTGAAACCTAAATGAATCTCCTAAAATACTTTTTGGAAAAGTTTTGTCATAAATAAACTCCACTTTAACACTATTGTCAATTGCTTTACTATTTAGAATTGAAATGGCTTTATCAATCACCTTTACAGGTGAAAAAGGAATTTTTTCTAGTACGATTTTTCTCTTTTCAAGTTTAGCTAGATCTAAAATATCATTGACTAAAAACAATATATTACTTGCACTATTTTTTAAAGCTCCTAAGTGCTTTTTTTGTGAATNATTTAGATTGGTTCTATCTAAAAGTTCTGACGCAGAAATTACAGCAGAAAGCGGAGTTCTTATCTCGTGAGTTGTATAAGCTAAAAAATCATCTTTTTCTTTCTTTAATTGCTCATTATTATTGTAAGATGATAATAGGTCTGTGGCGAGCTCTGATTTNCTCTTATATGCAAAATATATATAGATTGCTAGAGCTAAAATCAATAAAGCAGCTCCAAAGCTAATCATGGTTAAATATCCTTGATATTTAACTTCATTCTTTGCGCTAATTCTTTCTAAATCAATCTTTTTTTCNTTCTCAGCCAGCATAATTCTTTGATTCAGCTCTTTTTCNCCCTCAGCCATACCTATTTTATTGATATATTTTAAATAAGGATTAGCAAAATCATATCTCTCAATAGACTCAAAAAAATCAGAAAGTTTATAACAACTATAAATTAGCCCTTTACCATAGTTTTTATCAATAGATTTTTCATATATAGATTCATTAAGTTGAACAACTTTCTGAATATCATTATTTAGTTCAAAAAGTTCTGCTTTTTTAATAAGCATATCAATTGATTGAGGATAAGATTCGTTAATCTCATAGAGTATTTCTGCGCTATCTAAATACTGAATAGCAAGATTGAAAAGTTGATTTTTAATAGCTCTTTTATGGCTTATGAAATAACTATATGCTCTTAATTTAGAATCTATACATTGGTAGATTAAATTATTTAATAAACTGTCTTTATTATCTAATAATTTTGCATTTAGATCAATTTTTGAAAGATATGCTAAGAAGGTTAAATAACTAGAATTAATGTCTTTTGCTCTGTNGTAGGCTGTCTCATATATTATTTTAGCTTTTTCCTCTTCGCCATTTTTTCTGTAAACTTCTCCAATAATTAGATTGGTGAAAATTAGCTTTTTTACATCATTTATCTCGATATATATATTTTTTGCAANGTTTAAATATTCCAGTGCTGATTCACTTTTATGTAAAAAGGAAAAATTATATATAATGCCAGATTGTAAGTAACACTTAGCTTTTAGATCATTATTGTCTGAATTGGTAATTGCCTCACTTATAAAGGATAAAGCTTTAGATGGATTTTCATCTATGTAGGCTTTAGAAAGTTTAAGGTTATTATCTGAAACAGTATCCAACCATTCACTGTAGAAAAGAGCTTCTTCTTGGTCAATTGCAAAAATTGGAGCGTTTATAAAAAAGAAAAAACTTGTTATGAAAATTAATACTTTCAACTTATTGAAAGATAACAAGAAAATGAATTAAAATCCAAATTTATTAACTAGGACATCAAAATAAAAAACTCTAGCAAAAAAGAGGGCTGTGCCCTCTTGAATCTACTAAAAGATGAAAATTAAAGTACTGGGACAGTAATTTTTACTAAAATCTTGCTTTCTTCTCTAGTCTTTTGTTTTTTAATTTCGTAATCATTAGAATAAATAACGCATCTTCCTTCAAAAACATTATCCTTATAATTAAATCTAATTTCTTCTGTTTTAGAAATTTCTTTAATCGTCATTTTACCAACTAAAACAAATTCACCTTCATCCACTTTAAGACTTTCGCTTTTAAAAATTAAATGAGGATACTTATCCGTATGAAAGTAGTCAGGGGCATTTAAGTGTTTATCTCTTGTTTTATTTGAAGTATTAATTGATGAAATATCCGCTTTTGTTTCAAAATAGGAGTCAGATAAATTATTTATATCAAAATGAATGGTGCCAGAAACCCCTTTTATAGTGCCTATAGCACCTTCGCTAACGTAATTAAATTCTACTACAGATTCTTCAGATTTTATGTTAAAGTCTTGAGCAAATCCAAAAGAAACTATAGTGATATATAAAATTGATAATATTTGTTTTTTCATTTTATTAAGTATTAAATTTTCTTGCAATAGTAAATCCAAATCTAAATTCTCCATTACTCCATTTACTAGAAGTATATGGTATAAATTGTCCCTCACCTAAACCCATAGAGTTCATGAAGTTTAATTGAAATACATGTGCAAAGGTATTGATCTCAAATCCTATGCCAAAAGGATTGGTATATTTATTGGAGCGATAATTATTCGCATTAATAATCCAAAAATGTTCTAACATTAGACTTACTTTTTTAAACAAATGAATTTTTGCTATAGTTGCTAAGTCNATTGATAAATTATCATCTTCAAAATTGGTTAAATTTCTGTATAATAATCCTGGGCTCATTTGAATAGCAACTTTTTTATGTGCTTGGTAAGCTAGAGAAAGTTCGGAATGATAAGAAACTCTATGAGATGCCTTGGCAAAATGAGTAATTGATGATAAATCATTTGAACTAGGCATAGAAGTGAAAAATATTTTTGTGCTTGCAGTAGCTTTTAATTTTTCATTTTCAGAAGTATAAAAATTATACTTTAAAAAGGAATCCCAGTATTCTAAAAAAGGACCAGCCCCTTTACATCGTCCAATTCCTGTCATTATTTTATCTGTAATTCCATATTCAAGAGCTATTCTTATGTCAGTCGAATTATCAAAACCAAATAAAGTTCTGTAGGATTGTGGGGTTCCTATCTCTCCAAATCTATGGGTAATTCGAAAATCTAATACTTTTTTTTCAAGAGTATTAACAGTATGTCCNTTTACTCCCCTAGTATCTAGAAATAATTTTACTTTGTTTTCTTTATTGTCAAANTCCCAGTTTTCTTGAGATTGAAAACAAGACGAATAGAATAAAGAAAAAAGAATCAGAAAATGTCTCATTTATCGCTTACTTATTCTATTTCCACTAATGTTTTTTTGTCTGGATGATTTAAACCTATTCACACCCTCATCTCTTAGGCGAAGATGTTTGGTTTTTCTTCCTTGAACTCTTNCCCTCCATTTTTTCCAATTCTTTTCAGTCATTTCTTTTTTCATCAAACGTATGACTTCCTTTTCAGTAATATTGAATTGGTATTTTATAGCTTCAAAAGGAGTTCTATCTTCCCAAGCCATTTGAATTATTCTATCAATGTCTATTGCTGACAACAAAATTTAAAAAATAATTTTTTGGGTTTTAATTTCCTTCCCAACTTTCANGGAAATGATATAGGTTCCTGAAGTTAAATTGCTCGGTAAACTTAANTGAAATGTTTTATTAGAAATATTTAAGTTTTTCATAAATACTTCTTCGCCAATCATATTGTAGATTTTNATGATTGATTTTTCAGATGAATTTATATTAGATACGATATTAAGCTGGTTTTGGTCAACCACATGACATTGAAAATTTAAAAATTCATTATTACAGATAATAGTTGAATTAGAAGGTCTCAGCGTAATATGGTTGGTATAAATTAAATCTCCGGAAGTGTTAGTATACGGATATCCGGCAACGTTGTAAGCATAATAAATCTTGATGGGACCAACATCACTAGCAGGTGCTGTCCACTGAAAATCCCATAAATTTAAAGAATTACCTGTAGAGGTATGATTTAAATATGTTCTGTTATTACCAGATGATATTTGGGTATTTACAATATCTGAAATCAAAATTGTTCCTGCATTACTCTCAGTAATAGAATCTAGAACTACTAGCTGGAATCCATTTTTACTAGATCCATTATTTAAAGATAAATTTAAGTCATAGGTCATACCAGGTACATATTCATTATTTGTTCCAGAAAAAGAAATGGTTGAGACTCCGAATCCATCATTCACACTACCAGAATGGCACATGGTGCAATTGCTTTCACCAGGAGCTCCTGTTTTTCCTGTTGGAGCACCTCCAGAGTTGATGATTGATGCATATTTTTGAAGCTGATGTGGGTTTTGTTCTGTTAGCACCCAAGTAGTAAATAATGTTAAAGAAAGTGTAAAAGAAATTATTTTTTTCATAGCAAATTAAATTTTATTTAGATTAATTATCGAACTACATTCTCTAACCAACAATTAAGTATTACAATTATAGAATCTCTTTCCAAATCAGTTGGTGCAGGCATTCCATAGGGAGGCATTGATTGTGATTCAATTTCCAAAATAATTTGATTAATGTGTTGTTCCACCAAATTTTTATCATCTAAATTTACGCCCCCTGATGCGTTATTAGTTTGGTGACAAGCTATACAATAAGCATTCATAATAGAAGATACCTCAACGTCATAGGATGGGTTGATAATACAACTATTAGTCTTATCTTTAGAACAACTAATGAAGACTAAAATCATAATATGAATAAAAAAACACTTAAAATTCATTAAAAANNNNTTTTTGTTTAGACTTTTTCATGTAAGGCTAAACAAATTTAGGTTTATATTTTAAATTAAACAAATTAAGCATTGAGGTCGTCAAACAATTAAGATAATTTAAAAAATGAAAAATATTTTACTTCTTACTTTTTTTATTTCTTTAACTAATTATTCTTTTACTCAAAACGAAACCAATAGAGGTTATAAAGTTCATGTAGGAGATCCAGTTCCAGAAATGAAAATGAAAATGAGAAATGGAGAGATTTGGACGAATAAAAATTTTGAAAATAAAGTAATCGTTGTTCAATTTACAGGCTCTTGGTGTAGTGTCTGCAGAAGAGAAATGCCAGAACTTGAAAAAAAAGTTTGGCAAAGATTTAAAAATGATGATTTTATATTAATTGGAATCGACACAAAAGAACCAGAAGAAAAAGTAGATTTATTTATAGATAAAATTGGAGTTACTTATCCCATTGCTTACGATCCAGAAGGGAAAATTTTTTCCGATTTTACAATTGAAGGAGCAGGCGTCACTAGAAATATTGTAGTTAATAAAAAAGGGGAGATTGTTTACTTAACAAGGCTTTTTGAAGAAAAAGAATTTAACTCAATGATTAAGAAGATTGAAGATCTGTTGAATTAATATTCATTTCTTCAACACTTAAAGTGG
Organism: Crocinitomicaceae bacterium; assembly: GCA_002686655.1. Lineage (GTDB taxonomy): Bacteria > Bacteroidota > Bacteroidia > Flavobacteriales_D > Parvicellaceae > MED-G20. The sequence continues at coordinate 20,164 of NYYE01000021.1, forward strand.
CTGCAGTTAAAGAAATTATAGAAAGTAAACTTGCTAAAAAACTCCCTACTAAAGGAATTAATAAGCAACAGTAAAACATCAATCCAATCCCAATGGCAATTCCTCCGTTTTTTCTAATAAAATTAACTGACTCTTTTATAGAGCGTTTGTTCCTTTCATTACTAAAATCCATAAAAGAAAAACCGTAAAAATAACTTGTCACTATTGCATTGCCAAAAATTGATATTGTCCAGCCAATTAAAGGAACAAATCCTAATAGAAGAAATAAAAGCATTAGAATAAACTGAATAAAAATATTTCTGATAGCAATTACCCCAGCTCTAAAAACATCTTTAAAAAATTGTAATAATTTAAAACTGTAGTTATGTCCGGTTTTAATAGATGCAATCTTTTCGGATAAGAAAGTGAAAATAGGAGATAAAATAATTATGGTAATGTATCCACTAAATATGAGAAATAAAAAAAGAAAAAATATTTTAGAAAATATCCATAATGAAATTGAAATTACTTTTGAAATAACTCCTCCATTTAAAACAACGGTTCCAAGCATACTATTAATTAAAAAAAGTAAACGATCATGTAAATAATCTGACCCCATTTCTAAAAAATAAAAAACTAAAGAAGAAAGAAAAAAGTTGAATAAAATGGGAAATATTAGAAAATAGAGAAGCTTGTTGTTAAATAAAAAAACCATTGCCTCTTTATAAGAAAAAATCCCCTTAATAAACTGCGTAAAATAATTTTTCATCAACTGCTTCTAAATATACTTAATAAGTAAATTACAAATTACTTTTTCATATATTTATAAGTAAGATTTGTCTATTAAAAAAACATTAGCAGTAGCTGGAGCAACAGGTTTTATTGGTCGTTGGTTCATTGAAACATACAAACATCAATATAATATTATTGCTCTATCTAGAAAAAAAATTTCCACACAGAATGACATTGTTGAATGGAGAATGGTTGATCTTTTTTCAATCTCTAGTAGTGTAAATGCACTTCAGGGCGTTGATTATGCTCTTTATTTGGTACATTCTATGCAACCATCTACTAGGCTGAATCAAGGCAACTTTGAAGATACAGATTTATTATTAGCAGATAATTTTTCTAGAGCAGCTGAAACCTGTAAATTAAAACATATTGTATATGTAGGTGGGATACTTCCCAAAGATGATCTTAACATTTCAAAACATTTAAAATCTAGATTTGAAGTGGAGCAAGTTTTAGGTTCAAGATCCACCCCTTTAACAGCAGTTAGAGCTGGAATTATTATTGGTCCAGGGGGATCTTCCTTTAGAATTGTTAAAAGACTGGTTCAAAATTTACCTATTATGGCTTGTCCAAAATGGACAAAATCAAAAAACCAACCTGTAGATTTAAGAATAGCTCTTAAAAGTATAGAACAAATTTTTGGAGATGAAAAATTTTTCAATTTACCTATTGAAATTGGGGGTTCAGAAATTGTAACCTATATGGATATTCTAAAAATCACAGCTAAAGAGATGAAAAGAAAAAGATGGATATTCTCTATACCATTCTTTTCGCTTGGCATGTCTAAGCTTTGGGTCGGTTTATTTAGTGGTTCTAATAAGAATTTTGTATCCCCACTCATAGAAAGTTTAAGACATGATATGACTTTAAAAACAAGTATTTCTTTGAAAAACTTACCAAGTTTTACTTTAAAAGAAACTATTAAGAGAGCTTCCGACTCTACTATTACTATTCCGATGGCGCCAAAAGGAGTAGCTCAGACTAAAGACAAAAATACAGTTAGAAGCGTACAAAGAATCGCCAACCCAGCAAGGAAAACAGCGGAATGGGTTGCACAGTCATATCCTATTTGGTTAAGTAAAATATTTAATAAAGTTATTGAAGCTGAAGAACAAAATAATCTACTAAAATTCAAGCTTTTAGGCCTTACCTTACTTCAATTAGAATATATTAAAAATAGAAGCGATAAAAACAGACAATTATTTTATATAACAGGTGGATACCTTACTAAAAGAACCAACAGAGGTTGGTTAGAGTTTAGGTCTATATTAGATGATAATTATATCATCACTGCTATTCATGAATTTGTCCCAAGACTGCCATGGGTTATCTATAAATTTACCCAGGCAAAAGCACATTTATTGGTAATGAAAAAATTTGAAAAACATCTAAACACGATGAAAAGTTAATAATGGATAATCCAAAATTATATAAGTTCTTAAATAATTATGATTGGAAAATAATTGAAAATCAGATTTACAAGAAATTTATTTTCAAAAACTTTAGTGCTGCTACTAAGTTTTATAATTTGATTGCTGAAGAAGCTGATAAACAGAATCATCATCCAAAAGTAATTAGTTCTTATAATCAGTTGGAAGTTTTTTTAACTACTCATGATGAAAAAAAAATAACTAATAAAGACATAGATTTGGGGATTAGAATTAACGATTTATTTAATACTAAATACGATGAATAGAACTAATTTTATTGCGTCTCTGTTTGTAGTTTTGAGTTTTAATACCTTTTGTCAAACAAATGAAGATCGTACAATGAAAGATCAAAAATATAATCAACTTACTAAAGAAGAAGAGAGAGTAATCGTTAATAAAGGGACAGAATACCCATTCTCTGGCAAATACAACAATCATTATCTAAAAGGTACGTATGTCTGTAAGAGATGTGAAAATCCATTATATCGATCAGATGATAAATTTAAATCAAATTGTGGATGGCCTAGTTTTGATGATGAAATTCAAGGGGCAGTAAAAAGAATAACAGATGCTGATGGAAGGAGAACTGAGATATTATGCAATAATTGTGATGGCCATTTAGGACATGTTTTCGTTGGAGAACAATTAACTAAAAAAAATATCAGACATTGTGTAAACTCAGTTTCTCTAAAATTTATTCCTCCTAAATGATGAAATTATCCCCTAAGACCATTAAGTCTATTTCATTAAGGTTAGCCAATGTGAAAACAATGTTAATTGCAAATAATAGTAATCAAATGGAAAAAATTAAGGACGAGCTGTATGAAATCATTCATGAAGTTGATGAAGAAAATCACAGATGCTATATCAGTCATGAAGAATAGTCAATTTTATCTATTTAAAATATATTATGTAATATGTTTTCTTGTATGTAACCCTTTTCAAAGTCAAGAAATCAGCTTTCTGTTTATGGGAGATATTATGGGGCATGGTCCACAAATAAGATCTGCTTACCAAAATTCTCAAAAAAAATATGATTACAATGAAGTCTTTAATCCAATAGAGGATATAATTTCTTCCGTTGATTTTGCAGTGGCCAATTTGGAAGTAACTCTTGCAGGACCCCCTTATATGGGTTATCCTCAATTTAGCTCCCCAGATGAATTGGCTGTAGCATGTAAAAATAGTGGAATGGATGTATTGGTAACAGCTAATAACCATTCTTGCGATAGGAAGAATAAAGGTGTGATAAGAACTGTAGAAGTTCTGGATAGTTTAAAGATTTTGCACACAGGAACATTTAAAGATGAAAAAAAAAGAGATCAAAAAAATTTATTAATTCTGTCAAAAGAAGGCATAAAAGTAGGGTTGCTTAATTACACATATGGTACTAATGGAATCCCTTTTTCATCCCCAGCTTATGTAAATATTTTAGACTCTAACTTAATTAAACAAGACGTAATAAAAGCTAAAAAGAAAAATTTAGATAAACTTATTGTATTTGTGCATTGGGGCTATGAATACAGAGATTTTCCAAATGAATACCAAAAGAAATTTAATGCATTTTTAAATAAAATTGGGGTGGATGTTGTAATTGGATCTCACCCTCATGTTCTACAACCCATGATTTATAAGAATGAAAATGAGGCAGAGTTTTTAACAGTATTTTCTTTAGGGAATTTTGTTTCAAACCAAAGAGAAGATAGAAAAGATGGGGGAGCCATGTTTAGGCTATCTTTTGAAAAAAGAGGGAGTAAAATTTATATCTCTAGAAAAGAATATATTCTTACATGGGTGCATAAATTTATGGATGAAGGGAAGTACCACTATCAAATTTTACCATGTGCAAAAGCTAAATACAATGAAAATTATTTTTCAGAAAAAAGTGATTTTGAAAAAATGAAACTATTTTTAGTTAACTCTAGAAACCATCTTAACAATAATAACAAATCTGTTGTAGAAGGTGTCCCTTATGGATTAGCTAAATCTATAGATATAGAGTACACTACTAGCGCTATGCCTCGATTAAAAATAATAAACTATATTTTCAAAAAAAAGAGAAGAAAAAGAAATAACAAAAGTAGAAAATGAATTACAAAGTTCTATTTACTTATGTAATGGGCTTAGGATATGTATGGGTTGGAATTAGTCATTTTTACAATACAGCTTTTTTTATGAAAATTATGCCTCCAAGTTTCCCTTTCCACTTAGAATCTGTTTACGTAAGTGGATTTTTTGAAATAATATTTGGTCTAGGAATAATGGTTAAGTTTCTGAGAAGATATGCTGCTTGGGGCTTAATTATATTATTAATTGCAGTTTATCCTGCCAATATATATTTAGCTTTTAGTCAGGTTGCTCAAAATGAAATTGGTATTTCAAGTTTTGTAGCTTCTTGGGTTAGATTACCTATTCAATTTGTTTTAATTGGGCTGGCATATATGGTTTCAAAAATTGAAAATTGAAAATTTCATTTTTTAATTAATTTTATAAATAAAATGAGGTTAGTATTTCAAATATTCATTTTAATAAATATCACAACGTTTGGTCAGTTTAATTCCAATTTTAACACTTTAGTTTGGGCGGACGAATTTTCCGGTAATGGAATGATTGATACTAGTAAATGGCATCATCAAACTTTACTTCCTAACGGAAGTAGTTGGTGGAACGGAGAACAACAGCATTATACAAATAGCATTACTAATTCTTATCAAAATAATGGACTTCTTAGCATTGTTGCCAGAAAAGAAGTATTTACTGATCAGGGAGTCACCAAAAACTATACTTCTGCTAGGCTAAATTCGAAGTTTGCATTTACCTATGGAAGAGTTGAAGTAAGGGCTAAATTACCCTCTGGAGCAGGAACTTGGCCTGCCATATGGACTTTAGGTAAAAACATAACAGAAAATGGTGGATATTGGTATTCTTCACATGGAACAACTAATTGGCCAGCTTGTGGAGAAATTGATATTATGGAACACTGGGGACACAACCCAAATTATATCCAAAGTGCATTGCATAATACTTTTTCATCTGGAAACACTATAAATCATGGCGGGATAATGGCTACAGACGTTGCAAATAACTTTCATTTATACGCTATGGAATGGACTGCTGACGAAATAAAGTTTAGCGTGGATAGTGTTGTTTTTTATGTATATAATCCTCAGCCAAAAAATATCGCTAATTGGCCCTACGATCAAGATCAATATCTTCTTTTGAATATAGCAATGGGAAGTTCTTGGTTCTCAATTGATCCTTTTTTTAGTTCAAGTAAGATGGAGATAGATTATGTTAGAATTTATCAAGAACCCATAACTGGTATTAATGAAAATATTAATCAACTTTCTATTTTTCCTAACCCTTACAGAAATAATATTCATTTTATTTTTAATTCTAAATATTCATTTCAATCAGGAAAATTAATTTCTATATTAGGAGAGCATATAGCTAATTTTAATAGTATTAGGGACTTGAATAATTTTTCTTGGTCTTCTTTAAATACAGGACATTATTTTTTAAATCTAGAAAATTCTATTTCTTATAGAACCTATAAAATTGTTAAACTGTAAATAATTTTTCATAATTATGACTTTAAGAATTGTTCTTTTTTTACAGTTATTTCATTGTTTAATTATCGGCCAATCCACTTTAAAATCTAACCCTTTTGTTGTAATTCTAGGAAATATTCAAGATGCTGGTTCTCCACATATGGGTTGTGAAAACTCTTGTTGTAATAATCTTTTTGAGAATCCGGATCCAAATAGAAAAGTAATTAGTCTTGGTATTGTAGACCCAATAGAAAAAAAATATTGGATGATTGAAGCCACTCCTGATTTTACAGAGCAATGTAACACATTAAAAAAAATAGCTGTTTTTGAACATGGTAAATTGCCAGATGGAATCTTCTTAACCCACGCTCATATTGGTCACTACACTGGGTTAATGTATTTAGGGAGGGAATCTTATAACAGTAAAGATGTACCTATATATGCTATGACAAGAATGAAAGGATTTTTAATTCAAAATGGGCCGTGGAGTCAACTTTTAAAGCTAGATAATATTAAGATAAATAATATAAACAATCATCAAAAGTTTGAGTTAAGCAGTCGCGTATCTATAACCCCATTTCTCGTCCCTCACAGAGATGAATTTTCAGAAACTGTAGGATATGAAATTAAAGGGCCCAATAAAACCATACTTTTTATTCCAGACATTGATAAATGGGGAAAGTGGAATCAAAATTTATTGGAAACAATTAAAACAGTAAACTTAGCACTGGTTGATGGCACTTTTTATGATGCTAAAGAGGTTAACTATAGAGACATGTCTGAAATTCCTCATCCTTTTGTAGTGGAAACAATGGATTTATTTAAAAATGAATCAAAAAAAGAAAAAGCTAAAATTAAATTTATACATCTAAATCATACGAATCCATTAATTAATAGCGCTAGTAATGAAAGAAAGGAACTAGAAAATAAAGGTTTTAGCGTAGGGGAATTTAAAGAGTTAATTCATCTTTAGCTACTTTAATGATAAGAATTAAACTCTTTTAAGGGTTTATTTTTCCAAGTAATTCCTTCTTGCCATTTTGGAGCATCTACCTCATCTAAATAATTGTCTAAAATCTTCTCTAAATTTCTAGCTATTTTTTTGTTGGTAGCTAGTAAATTGTTTTCTTCTTTGATGTCATCAACTATATTAAATAGTAGAATTTCCCCATTATCTTGAAATTTAATTAGCTTATAATCTCCCCTTCTGATGGCAGAATGTGGTCTTTTTAATGCTATTCCGTTTTTATAAGGCACATGAAAAAAGATTCCATCAACTTCTCTTTCTACGAAATTTATATCCTCTCCTAAAATGATTTGCTTAAGACTACCACCATCAATATCATCAAATATTACTTTGTTTTGACCTGCTAAATCGGTAATAGTTGGTAAAAGATCAGATCCAGAAACTGGTATATTAATTTCTTTAGAAGAATTTATTCCAGGTCCAGAAATAATTAAAGGAACCCTGATTCCTCCTTCCATAGCATCCCATTTGCCTCTACTTAATGGATAATTATAGCTGTGGGTATATTTTTTAGCGCCTGGAATATTAGGGACTGACCCATTATCAGACATGTAAATTATATAAGTATTGTCCTCAATTCCAAGATCTTTTACTTTTTTAAGTAAGATGCCAAGCCCTTCATCTAAGTCTAAGGTCATTGCAGCAAATCCTGAATTTTTTTGGTATTGCCCTTTCTCTTTGTTCTGAAATTTATTTAAACTTTCATTTCTCATTTGTAAAGAAGCATGAACAGCATAATGTGAAAGCTGTAGAAAAAAAGGTTTATTATCAATGACATTATTTTCCATAAATTGGGTCGCTTTTTCGGTTATAGAAAAGATTTTTTTTGGATCATCCATTACTTCATTCACCCATTGATCTTTATTATTTACAAATCCTCCGTCCTTATTTTTAGTAGGGCCATCACTAAAATCATAGCCTAAAGTTTCCGGTGAACTTCCTATTCCCCATTTGCCAAAATGAGCTGTAACATAGCTAGCATTAACTTCTTTTAAAGCTTTGGGAATACTTTTTAATTTTTCGTGTGGAATATGATCACTATTCATTCCTACTCTTACAAGAGAAAGCCTAGCTGGTGTTTTGCCAAATTGAATACTATATCTAGATGGTGCGCAAACAGGTGCAGCTGCATAAGCGTCAGAGAATCTAATACTTTTTGAGGCCAATTCATTTAAATTTGGAGTGGTATGAAAATCGCTTTTTGATCTGGGTTCGCTACTCATCATTTTTACAGATGTTCCATTCCAACCTTGGTCGTCAGCTAAAAACAGAATGAAATTTGGTGAGCTAGTCTTCTTTTGGCCATAACCAGTAAAACAAAAGAAAAATAGTACTATTAAAAACTTCCATTTTCTCATATAAATTTGTGATATAAAATAGATTATTATAAATGTACTTAAACTATTTATTAGTTTTGCTTAAAATAAAAGTCTTTGAAAAAAATTATAAAAACTTTATTCTTATTGATTTTTTCCTCCACTTTATGGGGGCAAGTTCCATTATACTATCAGTCAATTAACCTAAATTTAACTGGTGACTTATTAAAAAATGAATTATCCAATTTAATAATAAATACCCACCAAAACCTTATCCCTTATACTTCATCAAATTCTGTTGATACATGGGATGTTGTAAAGTCTTCAGATGTTTTTGCTCTTGATACTTCTAAAGTAATGCTAGTATATGGCTATAACGATAATGATGCAACTGTAGAGAATGATAGAACTAGAGCAAAATCACTTTCTTGCCACACCAGTTCATGTTTTGGGCTATGGAACAGAGAACACGTGTTTCCAAAATCTCTTGCCTCTCCTAATTTAACTACATTTAACCCTGGCCCTGGAACAGATGTTCATAATTTGCGTGCTTGTGATTATTCTACAAATGCTTCAAGAAGCAATAAAAAATATAATATTGGAAGTGGTAACTCTGGTGCTACTAACCAAGGTGATTGGTATCCGGGTGACGAGTGGAAAGGAGATGTTGCTCGAATTATAATGTATATGTATTTAAGATACCCTAATCAATGTGAACCCACTTCTGTTGGAGAAGGAACTCAATTGCACAGTCCTAACGGAGATATGCCTGATATATTTTTAGAATGGAATAGTGATGACCCTGTCTCTGGATTTGAAGAAGAAAGAAATAATGCTATTTCAACTTCACAAGGTAATAGAAACCCTTTTATTGATAATCCCTATCTAGCAACTCTCATATGGAATGGACCTAATGCGGAAAATAAATGGAATTCTAATGTCTCTATTTTAAGTTCTCCTACATTAAACCCCCATATTTATTATGACCATTCTGAAAAAAAAATTCATGTGAAAAGTAACTCCAGTAAAGAAATAAAGTCTATTAGTTTAATAAGCTTAAACGGAGTAAAGGTAGGTGAATTTGATGGCTTGTCTTACAATGCAAATACAATTTCAAAAGGAATTTATCTTTTAAAAATTGAATCTAAAAATATAATGTATTCTAAAAAGATTAGTGTTTATTAATCTACTTTTTTAATGTCTACTTTTTTGTTATTCTCTCTCATTTCTTGAGCCATTTTTCTAAATGCAGCTGTTTCTTCTTTTCTTCTTTCTTTAACGACTCTTAAAGCTTTGGCAACAAGAATGTCTCTCTCATCATAATCTGCAATTTTGCCTGGCTTTTCAATTCTCATGTCTTCACTAATGCCTAATTCATCTAAGATGTCATCTGTAAAATTTATTTTACCAAGCCCAAAATATATTTTAATTAGTTCTTTGTGTTTATTCATGATCATAATATCTTGAATAGTAATATCCTTAATATCTCTGTAACCAAAACCGAGCCTTGACTTTCTGGTTAACTTTCTTAAGTTTACGCTGTAAGTGCTGTTTTCAAAATCTAGTAT
>NYYE01000005.1 GCA_002686655.1 Crocinitomicaceae bacterium
CCCATACTCTACATTCCACTCCGTTTCACTACCCCCTGGTGTCCAACTTATATCTGCTCCACTTGATGTAATATTACTCACTAATAATCCGCTTGGATCCGAACATGCAGGTGGCGATGAACATGAAACAGAGTATATGAATGTTGCATGAGTTAATCCAGTTGTTCCACCTCCACCAGCAGGTGACCAACTTCCATCAGAAACAACATAAAATGAAATTTCACTTGTAGCTGAAGTATAAGTACCAACAATAGAACCTGTTCCAGAAGCTAGAGTAATCCCTGATCCATCTACTGCATCCGTAATATACCAATTATCATATCCAATTTCTGTAATTCCGGCAGTAAAATCTAATGTTACATAATCTCCTGGGTTAGATGAAAATCCAACTGCATTACTTATATTTTCGTTATTTCCATAATCATATGTTCCCGAAACTCCACAATCATTTGGAGTGCTATTTGTTAATTCAATTTTAATATTATCAAGATATATGCCTTCATCTGTAGAGGAAAGACCAATAAATTGTAATTTAATGTCAAGTGTACTAGCTGAATTTACATCAATATTGTTTGAAGAATAAGTTCTGAAATTACTTCCTGAAACAACACAACCTTGAGCACCAGTTCCAATCGTCAGGGCGTTTAGAGAAGTATTTTGCCCACAATCACCGTGACCATCAAAATTGGTGTCTAATGCCACAGGCTCATTAAATGATGAATTAGGGTCAAAAATTGACTGAATAGACATTAAATCTTGATAAAATCCTCCATCTAGCGAAAAAGTTATTAGAACTTCATCAGATTCATCCCAGTCATTATAATGATGGGAAGTTAAATCAATTGAGAATTTAAATGTAGAAATATCTGTAAGACTTATTTGATCAATAGTTATAATTGGATTTGTAAGACTTAAATCTTCAACAGCCCAATAATAACCATCTTCATTGTTTACATTATTCAAATCATAGTTTGTTCGATTAAAGACATCAGTAAATCCTGAACCTTCAGTTGATGTTGCAGAATAACCACCATTTACAGTCTCAAAATCAACTAATATTGTTTGTTGAGATATAATAGAACTAATTGAAACTAAAAAATATATAATATGTAAACTAAAAAAATTTTTGATAACAGTTATATTACTATTTAATCTATAAATATAACTTTTTTACAACAAGGAATTCTAAATAATTTTGAAAAAATTAAAGTTGATTTTAATAATGAAATTTAAAAAACTCCTAGAGATAACATCACCAAAGTACAGGCATTTATAACATCAATATTTTGTGATTTTGCTAAATTAAATAATTCTTCATTTTCTGCACCAGGATTAAATATAATTCTATTCGGTTCTAAATCTAATATTCTTTCATAATACTCTTTCTGGTTGGAAAGGTTCAGATAAATCGAAATGGTGTCTATTTTATGAGTTGGAAATATTGTTTTAACAGAAACTCCTCTTACCTCACCAGCCTTTTTCCCAATGGCAAATACTTGATGTCCATATTCATTTAGTTTGAGTATTGCTTTATAAGAATATCTGGACGAATTTTCACTTGCTCCTAACACCATTACTTTTTCTTTCATAACAGAATAAATTTATACATTTATATCTAAATATTTAAAATTTGAGAATTCATTCCTTTTCCTTTTTTATTTTCCTATTTTCTTTTATCAATTCTTTTGGTCAATTACTTGGAGAAGACTGTTCAAATCCCATAATAGTTAATTCTATTCCTTATGTCAACTTAGGAAATACCAATAATGCCAATGATGACTATTATGCAAGTTGTCCTGACTATGGAAATCAAGGTGGAGCCAATGATATTGTATATCAATTTACAAATGGAGCTAATGATAGGTACATAGATATTAGTCTTTGTGAGAATATTACTAACTACGACTGTCAATTGTACATATTTGAAAACAATTGCAATGGAAATCCTGTTGGATGTCAGGAAGATGGTTGTCAATCTCCTAACTATTCTGCAGCTTATAACTCAAAAATAACAGCTCAATTATTAGTTGCCAATACTACCTATTTTATTGTAGTTGACGGATACAGTAATTCATCAAATGGAGATTATCAGCTGAATATAAACGAGTCAGTAGGTTTGAATGCTCCTGATTCTACTAATATTCCTTTAATTATGATTAATACTAATAATCAACTCATAGTAGATGAGCCAAAAATAAATGTAGATTTTAAAGTCATTGATAATTTCCCCAACAGCTTAAACTACCCTACAGATTCAGGAAATATTTACAGTGGAATTGCAGGAATTGAAATAAGAGGATCTTATTCTGCTACTTTACCACAAAAACCTTATGGCATAGAAACAAGAGATACTCAAGGAAATAATAATAATGTTTCTTTATTTGGAATGCCACAAGAAAATGATTGGATATTAATTGCGAATTATAACGATAAAACTTTTCTAAGAAATGTCTTAGCATTTGATTTATTTGAAAAAATGGGGCATTATGCACCAAGAACAAAATTATGTGAAGTAGTTGTAAATGATATTTACAATGGTATATATGTATTTACAGAGAAAATTAAGAGAGACAATGGAAGGGTTGATATTGCAAAGTTAGATTTGGATGATAATTTCGGAGATAGTCTAACAGGAGGCTACATATTCAGAGTAGACTACTGGGATCAAAATAACAGCTGGATTTCTAATTATAACAATCCTAATTTCCCAAATGATGCTGTTCGTTATGTATATAATTATCCTGATTATGATGAGATAACTGTTCAACAGAAAAACTACATACAAAACTTAGTAGGAGATTTTGAAGATGCACTTTGGAGCAATGACTTTGAAGATCCTATACTAGGGTACAGACCCTACATCAATACACGATCATTTATAGACTACTTTATAGTAAATGAATTTGCAAGAAATGTAGATGGATTTAAAAAAAGTAGAAATTTCTATAAAGATAAATCGAGTAAAGATTCTTTAATATATGCTGGTCCTGTTTGGGATTTTGATTGGGCATATAAAGACCACAGTTCCTCTATGATAAATGGTTCTGGTTGGAGACATGACTATTCTGGACCTACAGATGTCAAACCTCCTGGTTGGTACATAAGACTTCTACAGGATACGACTTTTGCTAATGAATTAAATTGTAGATACTTTAACCTAAGAAATACTATTCTAGATACAACCAATATATTTAGTTTTATAGATTCACTTTCTTCTATGGTAAGCGAACCACAAAATAGACACTATACACGTTGGCCAATTTTAGGAATTAATGTTGGAACACCAGAAGTTGGGAATCAACCTACATCTTACAGTGGTGAAATTATAAAGTTTAAAAGCTGGATAAATGAAAGACTATTATGGCTTGATGCAAACATGCCAGGTAATTGTCCAAATGTAAGTGTTTCGGAAAATAAAAAAACATATGTTGTTACCTATCCCAATCCTTCATCTGATATAGTGAATATCTACAGTGAAACTTTACTAAAAAATATCAAGTTATTTGATAATGTTGGAAGACTAATTTTTAAAGAAGAAAATATATATTCTAAGAACTTTCAAATGAATGTGAGTGATCTACACGGTTTCTTTACATTTAAAATAGAACTTTCTAATAAAGAAGTTATCAATAAAAATATTATTACTTACTGAAAGTATATTAATTATAATATTTTAAAAACTATACATCATTCTTATGTATAAGCCCGAACCAGCAGAGGAAAAGTTAGAATTTAATTCACCAAAGGCAGATTGTGCTGTAATCATCAACTCCCAATCATCGTTAATATTGTAAACAATAGATGGCATAAAAAGAGCCAAATTTATTCCTTGCATATAAAAGACAGCAAATGATCCATTAAGTGCAGGATTAAACGCACCACTAACTTGTCCAAAATAAGTCCATTTTGATGGCATTAACGACTTGGCAGAAATATCACCAATAAAAGTTTGAAATAAATTCGAAGAATTCAATGGCTGACTAATTCCTGAACTATTGTAAAGAACAGAGGCGTTGATATAAGTGCCTTTTTTAAACGAATAATCTAAGGTGGTAGACAAACTTAAAGCACCTTTACTTTCAAAAAATTTAGATTTGGGTTGAAAATAAGATACTTCAGTTTTAAATCCTGCTTTTTTAATATTACCAGCCCATGCAGTTCCAATAGCAATATCTTTAAAATAGTTGGCGGCAAGAAATTGGAAATCGTACTTCCATTTATTGAATTTCCATAATCCAGCTATTATAGAACTATCCAAGGAATTTCCAATTTGAACAGCTCCTTCAAAACTAGACATATTTTCTCCATAATATTGAAATCTAACTGCATCCACGCCTGGTCTTTCTTGGTAATCAAAATCAACCAAACTATAAGCGTTAAATAAATCGTTGGGATTAAAAGCCAAATTAACTCCCCAATTAATTCTTTGTCTACCAACAGTTAGCTCCCACTTATCTTCACTGTATCTCATATATGCTCTATCTAAAATAGAATGAATGACTAAAGGTTTTCTATCCAAGGAAACAAAAGACAAATCTACTTGTCCATTGTCTTTTTCTAATTGTTTACCTAAATAGGGATTTAAACGAGTCGCTTCCCCATAAAATATCCTATTTCGCATTTCAATAACAGTAGTTATTTTATCGCTTAGATAAGCTTTGAATCTTATTCTATTGTGAATTAGATTGTCTGTAATTAAAGAATCTAAATCTACAACTGATGTGGTATTCATATACTTTATAAAACCAGAAAACTCTACTTTTTCCTTCCATTTATTTTTTTTATTTTCTTGAGAAAAAAATGAAAAACTAAAAGAAAATAATAGAAAGCATAAAAAATAAATTCTCATTTTATTGCTTTTTGTCCGAAAGAATTTTCCCGTCCTCCAAAGTAATTATTCGTTTTGCTCTATCTATAACTCTTTGGTCGTGCGTAGAAAAGATAAAAGTCATATTCTCTTCCTTGTTTAGTCTATGCATAATATCTAATAAATTAGAAGTTGAAGTAGAATCTAAATTGGCAGTAGGTTCATCTGCTAGTACAAATTTTGGTTTTGAAGCCAATGCTCTAGCTACTGCTACTCTTTGCTGCTGACCACCCGATAGTTGTCCTGGTCGTCTATTTATTTGATCTGATAGACCAACCGCATTTAAAAGTTCTTCGGCCCTAGATTTTCTATCGCTTGCAGAATCTCCCTGCATCAACATAATAAACTCTACATTTTCTTTTGCCGTCAATACAGGAATTAAATTATAAGCCTGAAAAACAAAACCTATGTTGCACAATCTAAAATCTATAAGTTCATTGGACTTTAGATTGGTAATATCGGTATCGTTAATGACAACTTTTCCTGATGTTGGCGTGTCTAGTCCACCAATAGAATTTAAAAATGTGGTTTTACCAGAGCCGGAAGGACCAACTATTGCAGTAAACTCCCCTTGCTGAAAATTAATAGACACATCATTTAGAGCCTTTACTTCNATATCTCCTTGTTGGTATATTTTAATTAAATTATTGGTTTCAATTACATTCATATTTNTAGTNTTTTATAGTGCTCTAACTGCTTCNGCAGGNTTTAATTTNAAAGCTCTTCTTGCAGGAATTAAGGATGAGAAAAAAGTTACAATCAAAGTCAAAATGGTAATGTTTATATAATTGTCGAATGATAATTTGGTGAAAATTCTTGTTCCAATTCCAAGTTCTTCTAATCCTTCGCCAACAGAAGAAAGGTCTATACCATGAATTCCAAAATAAGAGATGAAAGAATAGGATAAAAATATACCTATTGGAGCTGCAACTAAAGAAATAAATAGAGTTTCAAAAACTACCATGAAAAATACTTTTCTTTTATTAAGCCCCACAGACATTAACATACCCAACTCTTTTTTTCTTTCCAATACTGCCATAAGCATGGTATTGATAATCCCGAAAGAAAGTGCTATTAAAATAATACCCATAAAAATATAGATAACACTTCCCATGATTTCTTGTGCATAACCCAACTCAGGGGCAATCTGTCCCCAAGATTCTATCTTATTATTTGGGAAACTTTTACTTAGACCATCTACTTTACTATCTACTATATTTAAATCTTCACATATTATTCCTATTTCGTGAATAGCAGAACTGTTGGCTAATATTTTTTGCAAATCTTCTCTTTTCATATAGATATTGGTTCTATCAAATAAGGTACTAGCTGTTTTAAAAATACCCTCCACTTTTAGTTTGATTCGTTGCTGGTCCCCATTTTCATCAACAAATGTTAAATAGATTTTCTTTTTAATATCTAATTGCAATTTCTCTGCTAATTTTTTACCAATTAAAGCAGGTTTGCTCTTAATACTGTTAAAGTAGGTTCCCTTAACCATGCTGGTATGCACATTAGTAACTTTTGATTCGGATANGGGATCAATTCCAATTAGACGAATTCCTGCAGAGCCATGGGCTGTAGATGCCATTCCGGAGATAATTGTTCTTGAGCTAAACGNCTTAACACTTTTATCATTTTTAAGCGAAATTTTAAGAGAATCAAAGTTTTCTACAGCATGCTTTATATCAAAGTTCTCATTAAAAGATGGATGATGAATTTGTATGTGGGAAAGATAGGAATCCACTGCACTACCCATTCTCTGATCATTTAAACCCAACATCATAGAAACAGCAAAAAGACCTGAAAAAAGACCTAAAACCATAGAAACAATCACTGTTAAACTCCTCAGCTTATTTCGCCAAATATTTCGCCATGCNATTTTTANTACTGTTTTCATATTATCTTTTCATGGCTTTAACTGGGTTCAACTTATAAATTGTAATAATAGGATAGATGCAAATAAATAGTGAAATAAAGAATATAATTAACCCATGGGTAATTGGAATATCGTAAGAACTCATAAATGGAATAATAGCTTCAAATCCTTGATTTTCCATCATTTCAGCTTGTTCTGCAGGAAATTCTAACGGATTGTTGTGAAAATGGATAACAAGCGGCCTAGATAAGATAACNCCTGTAAGAACACCAATAGATGTTAAAAAAATGGTTTCATAAACCATAGATATCATTAATTTAACTTTTTTCATGCCAATAGAAACNACTACACCAAATTCGTATTTTCTCTCTTGAGTCATCATGAGTACGGTTCCAAAAATTCCAAAGGTTATTATCATATATAAAATAAAAATCATCACAAGGCCACCAGCACTATCNGCTTGNATNACCTGCTGAATTTCTGGCATCATTTCTTGCCATGTCATNATTTCATATTCCTCATTTAAATTCTCACNTAAAGAAGANACTATATTTTGTTCATCNCTGTATTCNTNCTTATTAATAACTAAATGTGTCATTAAATTATTTGCAGATAGAAAATCTTGNGCNGTAGNNANCGACATGAATACACTTACATTATTTAAGTTAGGATTTTTCATGTCTAAAATTCCACAAACAGGAAAAGCTCCNACNGCTTGCATTCCATGATATCCTTGACCAACAAAAATTAAAGTATCTCCTACTTTCAAATTGTAATATTTGGCAATTCCTTTTCCAATATTTACAGAGCTTGAATTTTTAGTCAATAGTTCTCCATCTACTAATCTTTTATTCCAATCGGTCATTAATTGTTCTTTATCAGGTTCTATTCCATTAACAAAAACAAATTTTGACAAATCTTTAAAGGAAGATAAGCACCCACTTTGAAGTCTTTTGATGGTGTGGTCAACCTCTTGATTGATTTCAATTTTCTCAATTAATGAATCGTTATATTCAAAAGCATTGTCTATGGTTTGTTCTTCCCA
>NYYE01000006.1 GCA_002686655.1 Crocinitomicaceae bacterium
TACCATTAAAATGTGATTGGTAATTTGACGCATTAAGCTCTTATTAATGGAAGTGTAGAACAACGAAATAAACCGCCCATTTTAGAAATTTCAAAATAGTCAATTTCCTCTACTACAAAATTTCTTTCTCTTAACCAATTATTGAGTCTTTCAAATCTTGAATCTGATACAACAACTGTTTCTGAAATAGAAAAAATATTAGAACTCATTGTATTTTTTTCATCCTTGGTTAAATAGAATAAATTGTTATTTCCAAATAAATTTTCTAAATAACTAATGTCACTTTTATTTTTAAAAGAATCTGGTGCTATGATGGCATATTGATTACCAACGGGCTGAAAACAACAATCTAAATGTAGTGTATTTTCATCCTTATCTTGATCGGATTTAAACAGCTCAAATCCCATAACTTTATAGTTTTGAAACTCATTAGAAATAAAATCAACTGCACTTTGATTGGTTCTTGCCACTTTATATTTTTCAATATCTAGTGAATTTGAGTAACCAATAAAAACATGATTCTTACAAACACAAACATCACCACCCTCAATAGTAAGTTCTTTATTTAGTTTTAAGACTTTTTGGGATGGAATGAGATTGATAATATTTTCAATAGCTGGTATCTCCTCAGATCTATTATTAATAACATTAGAAATAATCAAAGTATTTCCTATCACAAAGCCTAAATCTCTTGCAAAAACCTGATTAAGTCCTACAATATTTTCTGGTCTTAATACAGATACATTATATTTCTCTAAAACATCTAAAAAAGCATTCATTTCTCTTGTGATATTTTCTTGAATAGGAAATAAATTGTTTTTTAAATAATATATAGATGAAGGATCATAACAATCTTCTATTTTCGGAGTTCCACCAAAATCATGTGGTATTCCCAAAATAACAGACTTAAGAGAACTGGTTTCGCTTGTTATGTAAGGTTCTATGATTTGAGAATTTTTCAATTAATTATGTTGTAAAATAAGAGACTAAAGTACAATAAAAGAAAGAGAAAGTATTAAAATTAATTTTTAACTAATATTTTTCTTAAAATACTTTGATGAGGAGTTTTTACAGATATAAAATAGGTTCCATTTTTAATCAAAGTAGTATCAATTTTAAAAATACGATCACCTTTATTAACTTGACCTGAAAATATATTTTGTTCCATTTTCTCTTTAGAATTTAGAATGTCAAATTCTATATTTTGTTCCATTTTAGAATTTAAACTTATTTGAACAGTATCTGTAAAAATGGATGGTAATTTTTTGAGATTTATGTAGTTTTTAAAATTCTTTTTCTTATTCTTTCTTAGATTTACAGAGAATGTAACTAATCTAAAAATTAACCAAGACCCAACCCCAAATGAAACAAGGCCTATTGCATTTAATAAAAAACTCCATATAGCATCCGATTCTAAAAATTCTTGCATGAAATTAAATTTTAATTTTATTGAAGTGGTTAATATAGTATTTATGTTTCATTAATTAAGAAAGTGATTATTTTAATTGAAAATATTATAGAGAATCTAAAACAACCTCTTCCTGGAAAAGAGGCGCACAAAGAACTGGCTCCATACAGAAGTGAAATAGAGCTAGATTTTAAAAATAAAAATCCAAAGATTGCAAGTACATTATTACTAATATATCCTAAAAATAAATCTCTTTTCTTTTGCTTAATTCATAGGAATGAATATGAAGGGACTCATAGCAATCAAATATCTTTTCCAGGAGGTAAAAATGAAATTGGTGAATCTATAAAAGAGACTGCTTTAAGAGAAACTAAAGAAGAAATTGGAATTGATCCTATTTCCATTAATATTATTGGTGAATTAACTCAAGTATTTGTCCCTCCTAGTAATTTCTTGATTCAGCCTTTTGTTGGCTATTGTGATTTCACACCAGTTTTCAAACCTGATAAAAGAGAAGTAAAAAAGATAATTGAAGTAAATATTAAAGCTCTTTTCAAAAAAGATGTCATTAAGGTTAAAAAGATGAGCTTTAAGAAAAGTAGTGGCAAAATAAAATTTGATGTCCCTTATTTAGATTTAAACAATAAAATAGTGTGGGGTGCAACAAGCGTAATTTTAAATGAATTTAGAAAAATGTTACAGCTTTAATTTATAACCAACTCCTTTTACTGTTTTGATATATTGATTGCCAATTTTTTCTCTTAATTTTCTAATGTGGACATCAATAGTTCTATCACCAACAACGATATCATCCCCCCAAACTTTTGCAAGTATGACTTCTCTATTAAATACATTACCTGGCTTAGAAAAAAGCAATGCTAGTAATTCAAATTCTTTTTTAGGTAATGTGTATTCTTTGCCATCAGACAAAACAATATATTTTTCTCTATTTATTTCAAGAGAAATCTTATCATTTTTCAATACCTGATTAACATTAGATCTTCTTAACAAAGAGTTTACTTTACTAATTAATAACCTGGGTTTAATAGGTTTCGTTATATAATCATCCGCTCCTGAATCAAGACCAGCAACTTTAGTGAAATCTTCAGATCTTGCACTTAAAAAAGCAATGATTACTCCCTGAAGTAACTTGTTTTTCCTTAATTCTACGCAAGCTTCAATACCATCCATCTCTGGCATCATAACATCTAATAAAATTAAATCTGGTAAAAAGGAGTTTGCAACCTGCAGACATTCTATTCCATTTGAAGCTGTGGCAACCAAATAGCCTTCTTTTTCTAAGTTGTATTTAATCAAATCTATGATATCAGATTCATCATCAACAAGTAGGATTTTAGGCATGAGTTTGTTTTCCATATAAATTATTTTATGACACTACTTGTAAAGTTAATAGAAGATTAAATTAACAATATTTTAAATGACTTAAAAGAAAGTAAATTTGAATCATTCAATACGGAAAATCTAATATTAGATTAAAAAACACTAAAAAAATTATTTAACTTGATATAATTATAAATTTTAATTTAAAAATTAAATTCTGTTTGTAATCTAAACATCAATTTATTTTCTTTTGAAGCTTCTTCGGTTAAACTTATATCTCCTTGAACCTTTAGGTTATGTCCGACAACATATCTGGAAAAACCTAATGTATACTGTTTAATATCATTATTTAAAGTGATTCTTTCTGGTTTAACCTGAGTAAACCTCCCAGCTATTTCCCAATTATTTTTCATTAAATAACCCATTTGTAAATTTACTGATGAACCAGTATAGTAACTTTCATTAACAGAGATGATATCCCCTGCAATATCATAACTAGCTTCAACAATTGCTGATCCATTTTTGGTTTCTCGGTTAGCATATTCACCAAAGAAAGAAAGTCCTTTATATTTAAAATGAGCGTCTAAAAATATTGTTTCCAAATCTCTTAATTCACTTAATTCTACATTTAAAAAGTCCCCCATCTGACCTCTATTTCTCATGGCATTCTGGTTGTAATCATAGGTAATACTGAACATTAATTTAGGAGTTAATTCTCGTTTCAAATCAGACGCAAAATAATCACCTTTTTTAGTGAATAATCCAAATGGGAGTAGTTCTAATCTTCCAGTATATCCATTTCCATTTGTAGCTGATTTTTGATTTAACCCTTCTCCCTGTGAAATTGCAAAGATTTCTCTAACTACAAATTGATTGCCAATTTTAAAATGATGTCTTAGTTGAGCACCTGCGTCTCTATCTAGAGTAAAATTAGAATTTAAAAGTGATCTATCAACTAGTTGAAGTTTTTGTGAAGAAAACACTCGTTCAATGTTGCCAGGGAGTTTAGTTTGTCCAAACCAAACCGTCCAATTTCCAGTAAAATTCCATTTAATTACTGCATCTAATACAAATCCATTGTGAACATCATATTCAAACTTGTATTTTAATTTTGGACTAAATGCATATCCGTTTCCTTTAATTCTAGCTCTTCTTACATAAGCTCTGTTTGTAAAAGAATCTTCACTTTCATCATAAAACCCATCATATCTTGTTTGAAATCTAAAATCAACTTTAGCTTTCCAAGAAGAATCTTTTGCAAATACATTAATGAGGCCTTTACCAAATCTATTATTAGTTATATCTTGAGAAATAGCGGAATAAATGGAGGAAATAAAAAGTAAAACGATTATTTTTTTCATTTTTTGGATAATTAATTTTTGAAACAAATTGAATAAAAAAAAATTGTATTAACATTGATTTACAACAATCTTAACAATAAATTAATACTACATTAATTTAAGGCTAATTGATCATGTTAATAAATAATTTTCACACTTAAACTACTATAATACAATACTTTAAACATAAACAATGTTAAGCGTATGTTAACATTTAACATATGATTAATTAGTATTTAAATTGATAATTAAATTTGTGAAAAATACACTAAATAAAACCATGAATAAAATTACTTTTTTCATTTCATTCCTTGTTATAACATCAAATTTTTGGTCTCAAGATTCTACAGAAAACGTTAATAAAAATTTATCTCTCAATGAAACAATTAATATTGATGAAAACTCTTTTAATAATTTAACTGCTAAATCTATTGAGGAAGGATTTAAACTTAGCTGGGGAATTAATTACGATGATTACGATGCCTTTAAAGGAAAAAATTTAATTATAAAATATAATACCAAAATAGGTTCTAAAAGAAACAAAAAGGGGTTTGAAGGAAGTGAATGGAAATACTCTGAAACATTTAGTTCTTCGAAAACAAACTTTGAAATTATAGATTTATATGGTAACGAAAAATACGAAGCTTACTTAGGTTTAATTGTAAATTCTGAAATTAAGAGCCTAGACCCTAAAAATTATGAAATTGTTTGGTCTAAAAAAGTAAAAGTTAAAACATTAAGAGGCTGGGGAATTATGAAGTTTTTAATTCTTTTAGGATCATTAGGGCTATTCATTTTTGGAATGAAAATAATGAGTGATGGTTTACAGAGAACTGCAGGTGAAAAACTAAGAAGAATGTTAGGTTCAATTACGTCCAATAGATTTAAAGGAGTATTCACAGGCTTTATGTCTACTTCTATAGTACAATCTTCTTCTGTTACAACCGTTATGACAGTAAGTTTGGTAAACGCTGGATTAATAAATCTTAGGCAGTCCGCAGGTGTTATGATGGGGGCTAATATAGGAACTACTATTACAGCATGGTTGGTTTTACTTTTAGGATTTAAAGTAAGTATATCTAGTTATGCCTTGGCATTAATCGCAATAGGAGCACCTTTACTTTTTATGACATTTCGAAAATCTAAAGACCTTGCCAATGCAATTATTGGTTTTGCAATTCTTTTTATTGGATTGCAATTTTTAAAAGATGCTGTTCCTAATTTAGATAAAGATTCCGCATTAGTTCAGTTTTTTATAAACTACAAAGACATACCGTTTATTAGTAACCTTATGTTTGTAGGTTTGGGAGCACTAGTCACTATTGTTATTCAGTCTTCTAGCGCAGCTATGGCCTTAACCTTAACTATGGTTTCAAAAGGAATCATTCCTTTTGAAGTTGCATGTGCTATGGTATTAGGAGAAAATATTGGAACTACAATTACGGCAGAAATTGCATCATCTATTGGAAATGTTCATGCAAAAAGATCTGCAAGAATTCACTCTTTATTTAACATCGTAGGTGTTACATGGATGTTAATTATCATCCCATTATTTTTAGAATTAATTGGATTTTTTATTGGCCAAAGTCATGGATTAACATTCGACCCTGAAAACACTGGAATGGCCAATGAAGGAATTGCGCTTTTTCATACATTATTTAATTCTGCAAACGTTTTACTATTAATAGGTTTTGTTCCTTTTTTAGTAAAAATTGCTGAAAGAAGTGTTAGTTCAAGAGGAGAAGCTGATGAAGAATTTAAACTTGATTATATAAGCGCTGCTGGAATTGCATTGCCTGAAGTTGCTATTCTAGAAGCAAAAAAAGAAGTCGCAAAATTTGGACATGTAACAACAAGAATGAATGATTTTGTTAAGACATTAATTAATGACCAAGACAAGAAGAAAAGAAATAAAATGTTTAGTAAACTAAAAAAATATGAAGAAATAACAGACAGAGTTGAAGTTGAGGTAGCAAATTATCTAGATAAATTATCAATTCAAGAAATTAGCCAAGAAGCATCTTCTCAAATTCGAAGTATGTTGAGTATTACCAATGACTTAGAAAGAATTGGAGACGTTTATTATCAAATGTCTAAAACAATTGAGCGAAAAGATGAGGAAAAAATTTATTTTCTTCCAGAACAAAGAGAAAATTTAAATAAAATGTTAGACTTACTAGAAAAAGCTTTTACTGAAATGAATACAAATCTAAGTTCTGAATATGGACATATTTCTATAGAAAATTCTAAAAAAATTGAGAGAGAAATTAATCAACTGAGAAATGAATTAAGAAAATCATATTTAGAAAATGCCGAAAAAGGCGAATATAAATTTCAACCGGGGATTATGTATAATAATTTGTTTTCATCTTGTGAAAAGGTTGGAGATCATATTATAAATGTAACTGAAGCTGTAGCCGGAGAAATTTAAATCAAATGAAACTATCAGATTTTAAAAAAACTTTAGATAACTTATCTAAAATTAACTTTCAGCTTGAAAACGGGTTAATTGTTCCTAATCACTTTCATGTTACTGAAGTTGGTATAATTAGAAAAGATTTTATTGATTGTGGGGGTAAAATTAGAAATGAGAAGATTGTTAACTTTCAGCTATGGTATTCTAATGATTTCAACCATAGGCTTAAACCCAAAAAACTGATAGATATTATTGAACTATCTGAAACAAAATTCTCTATGGAAAACTTAGATATTGAAATTGAATACCAAAGCGAAACCATTGGTAAATACAATGTTTCTTTTGATGGAAAGAATTTTATTTTACTAAATAAAAAGACTAATTGTCTAGCAGAAGATCAATGTGGAATAGAAATTAAAAAACCTAAAATTTCTTTATCCCAATTACAAACCTCAAATTGTTCACCTGATAGTGGTTGTTGCTAAAAATTCTTAAGCTTTAATAGTTATCTTATGATAGAAATCATCTCTGTATTTTTAAAATTAGGATGTATTGCCTTTGGCGGACCTGCAGCTCACATAGCGATGATGGAAAAAGAAATTATTGAAAAAAGGAAATGGATGACTCATGAAGAATTTCTAGACCTTATTGGAATCACCAATATCATCCCTGGACCTAATTCTACTCAAATGACTATGCAGTGTGGATATGTGAGAGGAGGAAATATAGGACTGATTTTAGCGGGTTTGTCTTTTATTCTACCTGCTGTATTAATCACATTGTTATTTGCTGTTTTTTTCGTAAAATATGGAAGTTTGCCAAGTATAGAGCCTTTTTTTTTAGGAATTAAACCTGCAGTAATTGGTATTATTTTAATGGCTACCATTAAATTATCTAAAAAAGCATTTAAAAATAGAACTTTAATTATTTCTGGTTTTATTGTTGCATTACTATCTATTTCTGGCATCAATGAATTTATTTTAATAATAGTAACTGCTCTAGTGGGGTTTTTAATTCATCTTTTTAAAAAAAATGACAACAAATTAGTTTCAATTTTTCCAAGTTTTCTCTTATTTACAAAACCTGTGACTTTAGGCATTACAAGCACTTCAATATTTTGGGTATTTGTTAAAATTGCAGTTATTCTTTATGGAAGTGGTTATGTACTAATTGCCTATGTAGATTCTGAACTAGTTGAAAGATTGGCATGGTTAACCAAAGAAGAATTATTAGACGCTATTGCAGTAGGTCAATTTACTCCAGGACCAGTTTTAACAACAGCTACTTTTATTGGTTACCAATTGCATGGACTCAGCGGAGCTGCTATGGCAAGTCTAGGAATGTTTTTACCATCTTTTTTATTTGTAGCTATTTTGGTTAGAATTATTCCATTTATCAAAAAATCAAAAGTATTATCGTCCATATTGGCATACTTAAACGCTGGCGCTGTTGGAATTATGATTGCTGTAACGCTAAAATTATCTTACAATTTTTTATTTGATTGGAAATATGCATTCATAATGATGTTAAGTATTGTAATATCTTATTTTTATAAAAAAATTAGCAGTGTTTGGATTGTTATTGGAGGTGCAACAATTGGATACTTTCTAAGTCTGTTAGGTTAACAAAAATTATTATACTCAAATTCATAGCATACTATTTTTTAGTTTCAATAAAAAAATTCATATTTGCACCCGAATTAATAAACTGAGTTTAGGACTCTTTTAAAAACTGTTAATATGGCAACTAAAATTAGACTTGCAAGACACGGAAAGAAAGGTAAACCTTTTTACCATATAGTAATCGCCGACTCTAGAGCAAAAAGAGACGGAAGATATATCGAAAGAATTGGATCATACGATCCAAATAAAAATCCAGCAATCATTGATATTGATTTTGAGAGAGCTTTACACTGGGTTGGTGTAGGTGCCCAACCTACTGATACTGTTAGAGCTATGCTATCTTATAGAGGTGTATTATACAAAAACCACTTACTTAAAGGTGTGAAAAAAGGTGCTCTTACTGAAGCGCAAGTAGAAGAGAGATTTAATGCTTGGATAGCTGAGAAAGAGAATAAAATAGAATCAAAAATTTCCAAACTGGAAAAAGCACAAGAAAAAGCTAAATCAGATGCTTTAGCTGCTGAAAAAGCAAAAAATGACTCTAGAGCTAAAGCAATAGCTGAAGCAGAAGCTGCTGCCTTGGTAGCTGCAACTCAAGAAACACCTGCTGAAACTCAAGAAGCACCTGAAGCAACCGAAGAAGTACCTGCTACAAATGAAGAAACATCTGCAGCAACCGAAGAAGCACCTGCAGCAACCGAAGAAGCACCTGCAGCAACTGAAGAAACGCCTGCAGCAACCGAAGAAGCACCTGCAGCAACTGAAGAAACACCTGCAGCAACTGAAGAAGCACCTGCAGCAGCTGAAGAAACACCTGCAGCAACTGAAGAAGCACCTGCTAAAACTGAAGAAGCACCTGCTAAAACTGAAGAAACACTTGCAGCAACTGAAGAAACACCTGCAGCAACTGAAGAAGCACCTGCTAAAACTGAAGAAACACCTGCAGCAACTGAAGAA
The DNA here is from genome assembly GCA_002686655.1 of Crocinitomicaceae bacterium. Lineage (GTDB taxonomy): Bacteria > Bacteroidota > Bacteroidia > Flavobacteriales_D > Parvicellaceae > MED-G20. The sequence continues at coordinate 9,085 of NYYE01000006.1, forward strand.
GCACCTGCTAAAACTGAAGAAGCACCTGCTAAAACTGAAGAAGCACCTGCTGAAACTGAAGAAGCACCTGCTGAAACTGAAGAATCATCTGCTGCATCTGAAGAAGCACCTGCTGAAACTGAAGAATCATCTGCTGCATCTGAAGAAGCACCTGCTGAAGAACCTTCTGAAGAACCTTCTGAAAAAGATGAGTCTTCAGAAAAAAAATAAATATTATTCAAATAAAGAATTTGTAATTTTAGCCATGTAAAACATGGCTTTTTTTATGCAAAAAAAATTCAAAGAAATAGGTCACTTCTCTAGAGTTCACGGTTACAAGGGAAAAATAGTCATCTCTTTTAATAGTGAAGATCCATCAATTTTAAAAAAAAATAGCACCATATGGATTGAAGAATTTGGAATACCATCCCCTTATAAAATTAAGGAAATTCAAAGCCTAAATAAAGACAAACGAATTCTATCACTCCTAAATTTAGATAATAAGAAAGCAGAAGCTCTAAAGAATAAAAAAGTATTTGTTGATACCAATGATTACAATTTAAATGATGATATTTTTAATAAGAATAGTATTGATAACTATGAACTTTACAATCAAGATAATGAATTGGTTGGGTTAATTAATTCTATTATTGAAATACAGCATAATAATCTCATACAAATTTTCATTAAGGATAAAGAAGTTCTCATCCCCTATAATGATAAAAATATTTTAGTACTAGATCATTCCAAAAAACTATTAAAACTTAATATAGCAGACGGGTTAATTGAATTATATGTTNATGACTAAAAAAACTTACAGTCCATTTCAATTCAAAAAATTTTCTATAACTCAGAATAATGCCGCTATGAAAATTGGTACAGATGGTATTTTATTAGGAGCTTGGACAAAAACATCTAATTATAAAAATGGACTGGATATAGGAACAGGAACTGGGGTAATTTCGCTAATGTTATGTCAGAGGANTNTAGAAATTCAAATGGATAGTATAGAAAATTCTGCAGGAGCATTAANAGACGCTGCAATCAATATTAAAAATTCGTGTTGGAAAAATAGAATTAATCTTATCAANGAAAATTTTCAAAACTTTATACCCAAAAAAAAATATGATTTAATTATTAGCAATCCTCCTTTTTTTTCAAAAAGCCTAAGACCTGAAAATTCTGAAAGGCTAAAGGCCAGACACCAAGAAGATTTAAATTTTGAAGATATTTTGAAATTTAGTCAAAAATATCTCGAAACTAATGGTTCCTTAAATTTAATACTTCCTTATGATCAGAAAGAAAAAGTACATCATTTGTCAAGAAAATATGAGTTGTTTATTATTAGACAATGCTTAGTATCTCCAAAACCAGAGAAAAAACCTCACCGAATATTAATGGAATTCTCTTTAAATAATATTGAGACTCAAAATGAAAATTTGATTATTGAGGAAAATGGAAGGCATCAATATTCTAAAGATTATAAAAAATTAACCAGAGAATTTTATACGATATTCGACTAATAGCTTTATTTATATAAATTTACNTCATGAGTCANAAACAATTTTTAAAATCTAGATTTTTTAAACTTCCTAACCACAAAAGGTTTGACTTTCCTGCAAGATATTATGATGAAAGAAAAGAACAATTAGAAAAAAAAATCAACGAAAATAGAGAGAACAATCATTCAGAAAGAATAAAAAATTCATTTAATTCAAAAAACAACTATAAGAGTTGGAATAATAACTGGGAAACCATAAGGTTACTCATCATCTTTTCTTTCCTAATTATTGGATTTGCTTTTATTTATACTCAAATTGATTCTGTACTAGAAATTTTAACTAATTCTCAATCAAAATAAATGATTGAATTGCTTCCAGAACATATTGCTAATCAGATTGCTGCTGGTGAAGTAATTCAAAGGCCATCCTCAGCTGTAAAAGAATTATTAGAGAACGCTATTGATGCCAATAGCACTAAAATTCAATTGATTGTAAAAGATGCTGGATCAACCTTAGTTCAGGTCATTGACAATGGAACTGGGATGTCTAAAGAAGATGCTGAAATGTGTTTTAAAAAACATNCTACTTCGAAAATTAAAAATAGTGATGATCTTTATGCTATAACTTCCAAGGGATTTAGAGGAGAAGCACTTTCTAGTATAGCTTCAGTTGCTCAAATTGAGCTTAAAACTAAAATGAAGTATAATGATATTGGTCATACAGTTCATATTGAAGCATCTAAAATAACCAAGTCTGAACCTTGTGCTTTTAATAATGGTACTAGTATTTCAATGAAGAACTTATTTTTTAATGTTCCAGCAAGAAGAAACTTTTTGAAATCTAAAGGAGTTGAAACCAAACATATAATAGATGAATTTCAGAGAATTGCATTAACTCATCCTGAANTACACTTTACAATGCATCATAATGAGAGTCTTATTTTTGATTTACCNATAACTAAAAGACGCCAAAGAATTGTAGCCATTTTTGGAAAAAAATACAATGAGAGACTGGTTCCTGTAGATGAGAAGACTACAATAACCGCCATAAGTGGATTTGTTTTAAAACCAGAATTTTCAAAAAGAACAAGAGGTGAACAATTCCTATTTATNAACAATAGATTTATAAAAAACAACTCGATNAGTCATGCTATAAAAGTTGTTTTTAAAGACTTAATTGGAAATGATTATTTCCCATCATATTTCATCTATTTAACAGTTCCNNTAGACTCTATTGATATTAATATTCATCCAACTAAAACAGAACTTAAATTTGAAGATGAAAGAGCCATTTATGAATTGGTAAAATCAAGTGTAAGAAGTGCACTTAGCAAAAATAATATTGCTCCATCTATAGACTTTAATTTGGAGACTTCNTTTAATNTTCCNCCTCTAAAGGAAGGNTCTTCGGTAAAGTTTCCTTCCATTGAAGTAAACCCTAATTACAATCCTTTTAGTGCGGATAAAAAAACAAANGTTAAAGAAAATTTAGACTTAATTAAAAATAATTTTCAAAATAATATGTTGGGTTCTGAAAATTCTACGGAACAAAATTTATTTGAAGAAGGTTCTTATTTATTTTTACAACTTGGTTTTAGACATATAATCACCATTAAAAAAAATGGACTGTTGATTATTGATGTTTTTAGAGCACACCAACAGGTAAAATTTGAGGAGTTGGTTAATATTTATGATAATGGAGAAGTTTCCGCTCAAAAGCTGCTNCATCCTGTTGAAATTGAGTTAAGTGCAAGTGATATACTAATGTGTTTNGAAATTAAAGAAGATTTAGAAAGATTAGGAGTAGANATGGATCAATTTGGNAAAAANAGTATTGTCTTAAACACTTTCCCAACTGATGTTAANGAAGTTACTGGCAAATCATTTATTGAAGACTGCTTAGAAAATATTAAAAACAGTAATGATGAGNTGGAACATCCTTATCANAAATTAGCATGGAATATTTCTACAAATTATGCTCATAGCAGGCTAAGAAATATGGAAAGAAAAGAAATGGCCTTTTTAACCGATTGTTTATTCTCTTGCAATAATTCAATAACAAATATCAAAGGACTGCCTATAGTTAAAGAAATCACACAAGAAGAAATTAATAAAAAGTTTAATTAATGTTTAGTAACATTCTAAAGAATATAAGCCCAGTTGTAAAAAATATTTTACTCATTAATATAGTCTTTTATATAGCCCAATGGACTTTTCCTGCTGTTACTCAGAACTTAGAATTATTCCCTATTACTTCACAGCAATTTAGACCCTGGCAATTAGCAACTCATTTTTTTATGCACAGTCCTTTTTCAATAGGCCATATTTTCTTCAATATGTTTGCCTTAGTAATTTTTGGGTCTCAGCTAGAAAGAGTCTGGGGACCTCAAAGATTTTTGGGTTATTATATCAGTTGTGCTTTAGGAGCTTCCATATTGCATTTAAGTGTTAACTATTTAAGGATTCATAATATTGAAGTCGAACTTTCTCTGGAAGATTTAGAACTTTTCAGAAACTCTGGTTATGAAGCTTTTCAAAAAGGAATGAATTTTAAGGACCCTATTTTAGCTCAATTAAATTTACTACATCACACTCCTATGTTAGGTGCTTCAGGGGCAATATTTGGATTATTAGCTGCTTTTGGCTATTTATTTCCTAATACTGAATTGATGTTACTTTTCCCTCCAATACCAATAAAAGCAAAATATTTCGTTATAGGTTACGCTGTGCTTGAATTATATTTAGGGGTCTCTAATAACCCTAGTGATAATGTTGCACATTTTGCACATTTAGGAGGAGCTTTAATTGGTATTATAATTGTACTATATTGGGGGAAAAATAGAAATAGTTTTTTTTAATGACGATACTTGATCAATTAAAATATCAATTTAAATCTGGAGGTGTATACATAAGAATCATCTATATTAATGTTTTTATTTTTCTTTTATTTTTAATTCTTGGCAATTTCTTCGCTTTGATGAAGTGGAATCCAGCAAGTCTGAATAATTTCGATGATTATTTCAGTTTTAATTCGTCTTTTATGGTTTTTCTTAAAAGACCTTGGACCATCTTTACTTATATGTTTTTACATGGATCTTTTTGGCATCTATTTAATAACATGTTAATTTATTTTTTTACTGCAAAGATGTATGAAGACCTTATGGGAAAAAAAGCTGCAATTAATACTTATATTATTGGTGGATTTTGTGGTGCTATATTATATCTTATAACCCATAATCTTTTTCCTCTATTTAGGGAAATGGGAGATATTCCCATGCTTGGAGCATCTGCTGCTGTAATGGCAGTTTTTGTTGGTTTAGCTACTTACACACCCAACTTTGAAGTAATGTTATTTGGAATTATAAGAGTTAAGATGAAATATCTAGCCATGGTTTGGGTAGCATTTGATATTGTTGGGTTNTCAAATTCTGACGGTATAGCACACTTTGCTCATCTTGGAGGAGCTCTATGGGGTTATTTTTATGTTTCTAATTTTAAAAAAGGAAAAGATATTGCCTATTGGTTTGATAACATTATAAAGGCTATTGGTGGATTAACCAAAAAAAGAAAAATCAAAATTGTTTACAAAAAGAAATCCGAAGAGAAAAAATCTAGACCCTCAAATTCAAAAAATCGTCAGGAAAAAGTAGATGAAATACTCGATAAAATTAAATTATCTGGATATGAGAGTTTAACAAAAGAAGAAAAAGACTATTTATTCGATGCCAGTAAGCATATTTAATTTTGGAATAAAGAATATGAAGTGGCAATGGAGGCTATTGGCCTACATTACCATTGTTTTTAATTTTTTATTGTTTTTCAGTTATTTATCCTATTTAGCTGATCCAATTAAAAGTATATGGTTGTCATTTTTAAGTTTGATATACCCTATTTTATTTTTAATCAACATTATTTTATTTTTAATCTGGTTTTTTAAAAAAAAATTATTCTTCTTAACTACCCTACTTTTTTTGATTTGTGGAATGTATCATCACAGTAGATTTATTCAACTTAACCCTAAAATTTCTCATGATATATCTTTCCAATCCAAATTAAAAGTCATGAGCTTTAATGTTCGATTATTTGATTTATACAATTGGTCACACAACGAAGAAACAAAATCGAAAATAATTTCTTTTATTAAAAATGAAAATCCAGATATTCTTTGTTTTCAAGAATACTATTACGATAGTAATAATGATTTTGTAACAAGAGACTTAATTTTAAAAGAACTTGGTTTAGAATATTACCACGAAAGTTTTACCAATGAGACCCTTAAAAATGCTCATTTTGGGCTGGCTACTTTTAGTAAGTATCCGATAATTGGGGAAAATAATATTGAATTTGAAAACGATCAATCTAATCACTGTATTTGGTCAGATATTGTATTTAATACAGATACTTTAAGAATTTTCAATACTCACTTAGGTTCTATTAGGTTCAATCACTCAGATTACAATATTATAGGAGGAAAGGGAAGTCCGCTTTGGCCTCATCAAAAAATCCCTAAACAAGATATTATTAATAGACTTAAAATTGGCTTTATTAAAAGAAGTCAGCAATTAAAAGAATTGTTACCAATTATTGATAAAAGTCCCTTTAAAAAAATTATTTGTTGTGACTTAAATGACACCCCTATTTCATATGCCTATAACCAATTTAATAACAATTATAAAGATGCTTTTACTATTTCAGGATTGGGAATTGGGGGAACTTATATTGGTAAAGTGCCATTTTTAAGAATAGACTATATATGGCATGATAAAAATTTTGAATCAATGAATTTTAAAACTCATCCTTTTGAATTTTCTGACCATAGAGCTATTTCAGTTGATATTCTATTTTAATAAATAGAAGTTTTTTAAATTATTTGTTATCTTAATTATAGATATTTAAATTTGTCAAAAGTCAAACCGGTTCATCGCTTGCTTTGCAAGAGGAAAGTCCGGACAGCATAGAGTAGCATGCTTCCTAACAGGAAGGATTTTAATAAATACAGATAGTGCCACAGAAAATATACAGCCAGTAATGGTAATGGTGAAAAGGTGAGGTAAGAGCTCACCGTATTAATGGTGACATTAATAGCAAGGTAAACCTCATGCGCTGCAAGACCAAATAAACCAAGGTTACTTTGTTGGAGAGTTACTCGCTCAACTTGGAGGGTAGGTTGCTTGAGTTAATCAGTGATGATTAACCTAGATAAATGATGGACCTCGACAGAATCCGGCTTACAGGTTTGACTTTTTTTATTATTAGTTGATTTATTAGTTTACCTTCGCGGAAAATTACTAAAATGCTATTCTCAGAATTACCACTAAAACCAGAACTTCTCAAAGCGGTTGAAGAACTTGGGTTTTCTCAACCTACTCCCGTTCAGGAAAAATCTATTCCTTTACTTATAAAAGGAGATAGAGACTTAATTGGTCTTGCTCAAACTGGTACTGGGAAGACAGCTGCCTTTGGTCTTCCAATGATTCACAGAATTGATGTCAAGAAAAATATTGTTCAAGGACTTGTTATAGCTCCAACAAGAGAGCTATGCGTTCAAATATCCAATGATTTTAAAGACTTTTCCAAGTTCATTAAGGGTTTGTCAGTTGCTACCATTTACGGGGGAGCAAGTATGGATAAACAATCCAGAGAAATAAGATCAGGTGCACAGATAGTTGTAGCCACACCAGGAAGGTTAATGGATATGATGAAAAGAAGAATGATTAAAATCAATAATGTTTCTTATGTAGTTTTAGACGAAGCAGATGAGATGCTTAATATGGGTTTTAAAGAAGATATTGATGGTATATTAGAGCACACACCAGATGAAAAGTCTACTTGGTTATTTTCTGCTACTATGCCTAAAGAAGTAGCAAAAATTTCTAAATCTTACATGACCAATCCCATTGAAATAACTGTTGGAAATAAAAATGTTGGTGCTGAAAATATAGAACATGTTTTTTACAATGTTTCTGAGAGAGATCGATACAAAGCCGTCAAAAGAATTTTAGACTTTAATCCAAACATCTATGGTTTAATATTTTGTAGAACTAGAAGAACTACCCAAGATGTTGCAGATAAGCTTCTTAAAGAGGGTTATAATGCAGCTCCCTTACATGGTGACTTATCTCAAATGCAAAGAGACAAAGCCATGGAAAAGTTTAGAGAAAAAACTATTCAGGTTTTGGTTGCTACTGATGTTGCAGCAAGAGGAATTGATGTGAATAATATTACTCATGTTATTAATTTTCATTTACCTGACGAATCAGAGAGTTACACTCATAGAAGCGGTAGAACTGCAAGAGCGGGAAATAAAGGAGTTTCCATTGCGATTGTTTCAAATAAAGACAGAAATAAAATTTCTCAAATTGAAAGAAAAGTAAAAATTAAATTTGAAGAAGGGAAATTACCTTCTGGAAAAGAAATCTGTGAGCAACAACTAATTGAATACGTTAATAAAATTAAAAATATTAAAATAAATGAAGAAGAGATTTCAAAATTATTACCATCTATTAATAAGAGTTTTGAAGAATTTTCTAAGGATGAGTTAATTAAAAGAATGATTGCCATTGAATTCAGTCAATTACTAAAATATTATGAGAATTCAAGAGAAATTAGTTCTGATAAAGGAGGAAAGGGTCCTAGAATATCCAACGAAGATCATCAAAGGTTTTTTATAAATCTTGGTCATAACAAAGGTTTAAATAAAGGAGGTTTGTTAAGATTGATTTGTTCGAATACGAATTTACCTGCAAAATCAGTTGGTTCACTGGACTTGTATAATGATTTTTCATTTTTTGAAGTAGATAAAAAATTATCAGATAAAGTTTTAGAAGATTTAAAGGGTAAAGAATATGACAAAAAAAGTTTTGTAGTTGAAATAGCATCCAAAGATGGTTCTAAGAGAAGAGGTGACAGGAACAGAAGAAGAGATAAAAACAGAGGAAGAGAAAGAGACAGAAATAGAGGAAGAGAAAGAGACAGAAATAGAAGAAGAAGATATAACTAAGCTTTAACTAAAGAAATACTGGTAAATAATAAGATCAACATACTCATCTTCCTTTCTAAACCATTTTTTTTTACATCCATATTTAACAAATCTCGATTTTTTAAATAGTTGGTTGCTAGAAAAATTATCAGCCAGGACTTCTACATATATTTGATTTAATAAGTATTGTTTAGATATAATACTTTTAATTTGATCTATCGCTTTAAAAGCAATACCCTTTTTACGATTATTTTCATCAATTATAATTCCTAAACCAACTCTAGAGTTAACTAAATCAAAATCAAATAAATCAATACAGCCTACAGTGCTATTATCCGCTTCTATCATATAACGGTATTGAAAGTCCATAAAAATATCTTGTGGTTTAGAAATGAAATTTTTAATTTCTTGTTTGCTGTAGTATTTAGGATATTCAGAATATGTTTGATTACTAAATTTATTCTCCAAATTAAGTAAATAAGGTAAATCAGAAGGATTAGGATCTCTTAAGGAAACAATTTTATTCATTCTATATTTTTTAAATATTTAATTCTCCTTTAAATACAAAACATGAAGGTCCAGACAAGTAAATTTCAGAAAAAGTTCTTTTGTTTATTTTAAATTCGACTGTTAGTTCTCCTCCAGGTGTATGTACATGAACTTTATTAATATTTGTTTTTCTATATCCAAAGGCAAGAGCTGCTGCAGTAACCCCGGAACCACAAGATAATGTCTCATTTTCAACTCCTCTTTCAAAGGTTCTCATAATTAAATTAGAATTTCTCTCTTTAACTAAATTTACATTAATGCCATTTTTTTTATACTTTTTGTTATTTCTAATTGATTTACAATAGGACAAAAAGTCTAGCTGATTTATATCTGACATAAATTGAATATAATGTGGTGAACCTGTATCAATTTCAAAAGAATTATTTTTGAGATCATTAAACTTTTGTGGACTNCTAATACTTACACTAACAATTTCATCCTTGTTAACTGNAGCCTCATGAACCCCATCNTTTGTTAGAAAACTACATTGTCTTTGAATAAAACCATGGTGAAAACTATATAAAACTGCACATCTACTTCCATTTCCACAAAAACTATTGGAGCCATCAGGATTAAAAAACTTCATTTCAAAGTCATAATCATTATGATTTTCTATAGTCATTAACCCATCCGATCCAATTCCAAATTTCCTATTACAAATAGTTTTAATATTTTCCTCNGATAGTTGAATATTATTAGANCTTAAATCTATGATTACAAAATCATTACCAGTGCCCTGATATTTATAAAAATTTACTAGCATTAAACCAAATGTACTTAAAATTATGCTTAACAATATTTAACACCAACACAATAATAAATTTTGATTTTCACTATTAATTTTATAAAAAAATAAAGATGAAAAATTTAATTACCATAATATTATTTAGCACCTTAGGTGGAAGTATTACTTATTTTTTAATTAATCACTCAAGTAAAAGTGCGGAGNTAGTTCTTCCAATTGTAGAGAATAGTAAAGAAAAAATTGAAAAACCAGAATTCACACTTACAAAAAACAGTCAAAATAATAGGTATGAATTAGATTTCACTAGTGCAGCGCAAAAAACTGTAAATGCAGTAGTTCATATTAAAAGTGAATACGAGCAAGCATACCATTCTGATCCTTTATTAGATTATTTCTGGGGCCCCAAAGGGAGTCGTGGTTTCCGTCCAGCAATTGCAACAGGATCAGGTGTAATTATTTCTGAAGATGGATACATTGTCACCAATAATCATGTGATCGATGATGCTTCTAAAATTATTATAACTCTTAATGATGGAAGAGCACTTGAAGCAGAACTTGTTGGAAGTGATCCAAATACTGATTTAGCTCTTTTAAAAATTGATGAAAAAAATCTCCTATTTACTGAATTTGGTAACTCTGATGATGTAAATCTTGGCGATTGGGTACTTGCAGTGGGAAATCCTTTTAATCTAACTTCTACCGTAACAGCCGGAATTGTAAGCGCTAAATCAAGAAATATTAATATACTAAGACAGAATGCTAAAGAAAACATTTTCCCTCTAGAGTCTTTTATTCAAACAGATGCTGCAGTTAACCCCGGCAATAGCGGTGGGGCATTAGTGACACCAGACGGATTACTTATTGGAATTAATACTGCTATTGCATCTAAAACTGGTTCTTATTCAGGGTATTCATTTGCTATTCCATCGAATATTGCCTTAAAAGTTGTGAATGATTTAAAAAAATATGGCTTAGTTCAAAGAGCTTTTATTGGAGTTATTATACAAGATATAACTCAAGATATAATGAATGAATTAGAATTACCAAATACAATGGGTGTATTAGTTAGTGGACTTTCAGAAGGAGGAGCAGCAAAGGCTGCAGGAATCAAAATTAACGACGTAATACTTAAAGTGGAAACCACTTTTGTTAATGATGTTCCTGAACTTCAAGAACAGATTGGAAAATACAAACCTGGTGACAACGTAAATGTCATAATACAAAGAGATGGAAATGAAAAATCAGTGAATTTAGTATTAAGAAATGAAAATGGTAATACAGAAATCATTAATAACAAAATTAATGAAGATAAAGCAATGGTTTATGGAGCATATTTTAAGGACGTAAATGAAAACAAACTACGTCAATTAGGTATTGTGAGTGGTATTGAGGTAATATCAATTAAAAAGGGGAAATTTGAGGAGATTGGAATTGAAAAAGGATTTATTATCACCCACATAAATAAAAAAGCTGTGGGATCAAAAACAAAATTTATAAACACTATTAAAAATAAAAAGGGTGGAATCCTTATTGAAGGTCAATATCCAAATGGAATCAAAGGATATTTTGGTTTGGGGCTATGAATTATAATATCTATTATTTAAATTATACTCTGTTAAATTAATTAAATGAAACCTTAACGTAACTTCTNCGTTATACTGATTGATTAAAAAAAATAAGTCATGAAAAGTATAATGGAAGTAACCTATAATTTATTTTTATGGACAATTTTTGGAATTATATCATCAATTTCGGCACCAATAATTCTAAGATTTATTGATTCTCTCTAAAAAATAATTTCTTTATTTACAGTGAATAAATGATTAAATTTTTATTTTTGTGCTATGCTAAACAAAAAGCACAATCTTTTCTTAATTATATTATTTATTTCTTCATTTGCTTACAGTCAGCATAGAAGTTATACTGATAAATATGAGTATAGAAAAAAAAGACATGAAGTCACTTTCGGTTTAGGTGCTTCTAATTGTCTTACAGACCTTGGTGGGAGTTTTATTTCAGACCCTAATTCTGAAGAGTCACAAATTGATTTTTTAAGATCTATTTATGATACAGATTTAGCTAAGTCTAACTTTTCAGTAAATGCTGCTTATATTTATCATTTTAAAAGAAAGCTCAACTTTAGAGGAAACTTATCTTTTGCTCAAATTGGAGCAGACGATGCCATATCAAAAGACCCAAATAGAGCAAATAGAAATTTAAATTTCAAGAGTTCTATAATTGAAGTTTCCGGGATAGTAGAATATTACTTTGCTAAACCTATCACAGGAAATAAATATAACCTTAAAGATGTTCAAGGTCATAAATTAGCTCCNAANTTTCTNGCACATTGGGGTTTTTACATCATGGGNGGAGTTGGAGGATTTTATTATAATCCAAAGGGTCTAAACAATAAGGTTTATAATTCTGGGGCCCACATGAACGCGAATTTTAGCCCCAATATTGATCAACAATGGTATAGTTTAAGACCACTACATACAGAAGGNCAAGGTATGGAAGGTAATAAAACTAAATTTCAAAAATCTGGTAAGACTTATTCCCCCGTTGCACTTTGTTTTCCATTAGGATTTGGACTTGAAAAAGCATTTAACGGCGATATGGGATTAAAAATTGAAGCTAGTTACAGATTTACAAATACAGATTACTTAGATGATGTTAGTGGTGTTTACCATAATAGAGATGAAATAGAAAGTGAATATGGAACTACTGCAGCTATAATGTCAGGTACAAGTTCAGGATGGGAAAGATNTTATATGGCATTTGTAGACAACGTAGGCGATCCTGCTCCTATCGGTGCTNANGGTGATGATTTGATTGTTAATTTAAATCCTAATGACCCTAGACTTNATATATATGGTCCTAGAATATATACTATCACAGAAACATCNACAGATGAAGGGTTCATTAGAGGTGATCCAACTGCTAATGACAGTTACATGTTTTTCAATATTAGCATGTACAAAAAGTTTTCAAGCCACACTAAATGGTATAGAAACGTTCATAAAAGCGATAAAAGAAAAATCAAAGCTTCATTCTAGTTTNTNNCAGAATTGACATTATCTTATGANATTAAGATTAATAACANTATCTATTTTNTTNTCCNCTNCNNTATATTCTCAAAATTTTATGTTAAAAGATGTNACTAACNTTGAAAAAGANACCATNTATTCCACAAAAGATATAAGTTTAATAACTGGTTTAGTATTAGATCANTTTGAAAATGGAATGATTAAAATTTATGGTGAATATAAGAATGGTCTTAAGAATGGTAAATTCAAAAAATGGCATAGTAATGGTCAATTAATTTTTAAAGGGAATTATATTAAAGGAAAAGAAAATGGAGTTTTTGAAGAATTTGACATATATGGGAAAAAAACTTCAAAAATAAAATATAATGAAGGTATTGTTCTTTGGGAAAAAGATTATACAGAAAAATATCATTAGATAAAACAAAAATAAACAGATATAAAATTTAAATAAGAGAGCACTAATGAACTTAAAAGCAAGTTTATACTATACTGCATGATAGAGCTATGTTAATTATAGTTTGTAATTCTTAATTTTTGTTTTTTGGCACGATATATGTTTAATCATTGAATTACAATTTTAAAAAATTAAAAGAAATGAAAACTGTATTCCCTTTATATTATACCAGTTTACATTTACTAAAAAACTGTTTGTCATTTCTTTTTCTTCTATTACCAATTTTTTCTTTTTCTCAAAATAATATTACTATTAGTGGTTATGTAGATGAGGCTGAAAGTGGTGAAAAATTAATTGGAGCAACTATTTATGATTTAAAATCTGGAAAAGGAACCATTACCAACGATTATGGTTTTTACAGTTTAACACTTCCAAAAGATTCTGTAAAAATTAGGGTGAGTTACATTGGTTATGTAACACAANTTTTTNAAGANTNTCCTAAATCNGANGTAANCCAAAANTTTTCATTAAGTGATCAAATGCTNCAAGAAGTGGAAATTTTGTCTTCAAAAGAAGAATTAGTACATCAAAAATCCGAAATGAGTACNGTGGATCTTTCTATGGATAAAGTAAGGGCTNTACCTGCTTTATTGGGNGAAAATGATGTAATGAAAACAATNCAATTACTTCCAGGNGTTCAAACTGGAAGCGAGGGNACTTCTGGNCTTTATGTAAGAGGAGGTGGNCCAGATCAGAACTTAATTTTACTAGACGGAGTTCCTGTTTATAATGCTTCTCACCTATTTGGTTTTTTCTCTGTATTTAATTCAGATGCTATTAACTCTACTAAATTGGTTAAAGGTGGTTTTCCAGCAAGATATGGTGGAAGATTATCGTCAGTTATAGATATTAAGATGAAAGAAGGAAACATGAAGAAATTTCATGGACAAGGTTCCATTGGATTAATAGCATCCAAAATATCTCTAGAAGGACCAATTATTAAAGATAAAACCTCTTTCATTCTTTCTGCAAGAAGAACTTATTTAGATATATTGGCTAGNCCTTTTATTGCTGCCAATCAAAGAAGGCAAGCTGGTAAAAATGGAGGTAATCCAAATGATGCTAATTCAGGAGGATACTATTTTTACGATTTTAATGGAAAAATAAATCATAAAATAAATGACAAACACAGACTATATCTTAGTAATTACATGGGCAGAGATAGAGCTTTTTTAGATGCTATTGATAATTACAGTAACAACTCCGACTCAAGTTATGGAGTTGATACTACAAAATCTCAACTAAGGTGGGGGAACATTATTAGTGCGCTTAGATGGAACTATATGCCATCAAATAAAGTATTTATAAATACGACTCTTAGATATAGTAAATATGACTTTTTAATTGCTTTTGGAAACAGCAGCACACAGACCACAATAAATCCCAACAATACTTCATCAACTATAAACCAAAACTTCTCTTACGCTTATTTAAGTAACATAGAAGACTGGTCAGCTAAAGTTGATGTTGACTGGATGCCTAATCCGGATCATCTAGTAAAGTTTGGAGTTGGAAATATTTATCACACTTTTACGCCTGGAGTGAATCAATTTCAATTTTCTGAAACTGGCACTTCAGCCCTTGATACCACTTTTGGTGCAATAAAACATTATGCTCATGAAGCTTCAGCCTACATTGAAGATGACTGGACGGTCAACAACTCCATTAAAGGAAATGGTGGCTTACATTACAGTACTTTTTTTGTAGGGGATAAACAATATTCTTCTTTTCAACCAAGATTGAGTTTTAGATATTTAATAGATTCTAAATCATCATTTAAAATGGGATATGCAAAAATGGGACAATTTCTACATTTATTAACCAATTCTGGAATTGGACTTCCAACTGACTTATGGGTTCCAGCAACCAAAAAAATTAAACCTCAATTTTCAGATCAAATTGCTGCTGGATATGCTAGAACATTTAATGATAAAATTGAAGTCTCTTTAGAAGGATATTATAAAACCATGGATAATTTGATTGAGTATAAAGACGGGGCTTCCTTTTTTGATTCACAAACAGATTGGCAGGATAAAGTTCATACAGGTAGAGGTTGGTCTTATGGAGGTGAGTTGCTAATCGAAAAGAAAATGGGGAAAACCACTGGATGGATAGGATACACATTGTCATGGACCAATAGACAATTTGACTCTATCAACTTTGGAGAAACTTATCCATATCGTTATGACAGAAGACATGACATTGGTATTGCATTAACTCATGAGATAAATGATAATATAAACATTGGTATTGTATGGGTTTATGGAACTGGGAATGCAGTAACTCTTGGTTTAGAATCTTATTCTTCCTTTAACACATCATTAGTTGATGACATATATAACTTTAGCCTCAATAATAATTTTGGAAATAATTTTTCAACCGTTGATCATATTGAAGGCAGAAATAATTACAGAATGCCCAACTATCATAGACTAGATATTTCTATTAATATGAAAAAAGAAAAAAAATGGGGAGAAAGAACATGGAGTTTTGGCCTTTATAATGCCTACAGTAGACAAAATCCATTTTATTTAGAGTTTACTAGAAATGAAAATGGAAATCCTCAACTTTCTCAATTTAGCTTATTTCCATTAATTCCATCCTTTACTTACTCATTCAAATTTTAAATTATGAATAGATTGTTGTTTTTATTAAGTATTTCATTAGCATATATTTCTTGCGAAAAAGTAATTCCCTTTGATGGAGATGTCAATACGCCGAAGTTGGTAATCAATTCCATTTTTCAAAGTGATTCTAGTTTTAAAGTTCATGTAAGTAGTAGTAGAAGTGTTATTGATACAGCATCTTTTAAAAATATTGATGATGCTATTGTTACTATTAAAGATAGAAACGAAAATATAATTGAGACTTTAAATCATGTTGAAAACGGTTTTTATAAAGGACAAACTTTTCCACAAGAAAATCAAACTTATATTCTTGAAGTAAATCATCCTAATTATGCCAATATTACTGCTTCAGACTCATTACCTTCTCCAATAACAATTAACAGTGTTGATACTTCAACAATAATAGATCCTATAAATGGAAATAGACTTCAAATAAGTATGAATTTTGATGATCCAGAAAATACTCAAAATTATTATTTAATAGAGACATACTCAGTAAACGAATATTTAGTAATAAAAAATTCAGATACTACTGAATATGAACTTGACACCACTAAACAATTCATGGTTCTAACAGACGAAGTTTTTCAAAATGGGGGCTCTCCATGGAGAGAGCAAGGATTATTTAACGATCTTTTATTTAATGGTCAAAACAAAACTTTAGAGCTAGAAATCCCCAATGATAGTTGGAGTGGAAGCGAAGATGGCTATGATTGGAGTTACCAAACGCTAACTTTAAGACTTTATCTTCACAATATCACTCTTTCTTATTATTATTACAGAACAAGTTTAGAACTATTTCAAAATGCTTCAGGAAACCCTTTTGCTCAGC
This sequence comes from Crocinitomicaceae bacterium, assembly GCA_002686655.1. GTDB lineage: Bacteria > Bacteroidota > Bacteroidia > Flavobacteriales_D > Parvicellaceae > MED-G20. The sequence continues at coordinate 25,798 of NYYE01000006.1, forward strand.
CTGTTCAAGTATTTAGTAACGTTGAAAATGGATTTGGAGTATTTGCTGGATCTCAAATCAGTTTTTTCGACCTTTAAAAAAGTTCTCAACAGAAGACTTTCCCTGTTATAAAGTAATTTTCAACAACTTCTAAAATTCATCTTTTTTTACTTGATTTAAGGAAGAGATTGAACTACATTTGGTTTTTTTTAATTATAACTTCTATTTTCTATGAGACAATTAAAAATTACCAAGTCTATTACCAATAGAGAAAGTCAATCCTTAGACAAATATTTACAAGAAATAGGCAGGGAGGAACTAATTACTGCCGAAATGGAAGTTGAATTAGCTCAAAGAATCAAAAATGGTGATCAACTTGCATTAGAAAAATTGACTAAAGCCAATTTAAGATTTGTTGTCTCAGTAGCTAAACAATACCAAAATCAAGGATTAACACTTCCAGATTTAATAAATGAAGGAAATTTAGGATTAATTAAAGCCGCCCAACGTTTTGATGAAACCAGAGGTTTTAAATTTATTTCTTATGCAGTGTGGTGGATTCGCCAGTCTATTCTCCAAGCTTTAGCTGAACAATCAAGAATTGTACGATTACCTCTTAATCAAGTTGGATCTTTAAATAAAATAAACAAAGCTTTTTCTAGACTAGAACAAGAGTTTGAAAGGCCTCCTAGCAGTGATGAATTAGCTACAGCATTAGACCTTCCTGAAGATAAAGTTAAAGACACCATGAAGGTAAGCGGAAGACATGTCTCTGTAGATGCACCGTTTGTAGATGGAGAAGACAACTCACTTTTAGACGTTATGGTTAATAATGACAGTCCCAAAGCAGATTTAGATTTGATGAGAGAATCTCTTCAACGAGAAATTGAACGATCTCTATCAACTCTCAGCGATAGGGAAAAAGATGTAGTTATGTTATTTTTTGGTATCGGAAAGCAACATGGATTAACATTGGAAGAAATTGGAACAAAATTTGATTTAACTAGAGAAAGAGTGAGACAAATAAAAGAGAAAGCTATAAGAAGACTTAGACACAATTCTAGAAGTAAACTACTTAAGGCATATTTAGGATAGTAAAATGAAAAGCCAAAAAAAATTAAAAACTATTGTTGGAGTTGATGGACAAAATTTAAGCCCTACTCTTCCAAAAGAAATTAAAAACTATTTAATTGATATTGATGGGACCGTAACTGAGGATGTTCCAAACGAAGAGCCAGAAAGAATGTTAACTTGCCTACCTTTTCCAGATGCTTTGGAAGTATTGAATAATTGGTATGACGAGGGCCACATTATAACTTTTTTTACTTCTAGGACTGAAGATCATAGAGAATATACGGAGCGATGGCTTAACATGCATAATTTTAAATATCATGCATTATTAATGAATAAACCAAGAGGAGGAAACTATCATTGGATAGATAATCACATGGTGAAAGCTACAAGATTTAGAGGGAAATTTACCCCCTTAATAACCACTGCAAAAAAAATAGAGGTATTCAATGATGATTATATTTCCGAACAATTGCATTAATTTTTTAAATTTACCATTAACAAACTATTAAAATGAAAAAACAAGTACTTCATTTATTATGTACATTTTGTATATTATCTCTATTCATAGCTAGTTGTAACTCTGATGATAAAGGTCAAATTAATGCAAATGAAATGACAAATAGCAATTCTGATGAAGCTAGTCATTCAATTGAAATTGATACTATTGACCATGATTTTGAATTTATGCCTCCTTCCCCAATTCAAATTGCTTCCATTTTAAAAAAAGCAAATATGAGCTATGAAGAAGGTTTAACTAATAAAATTTCTAACGCCGATAATTATACAACAAAATTCAAACAAACAATAAATTTTGGTGTATATGCTTGTGATTTGGCTTATTGTGTAACAAATGACAAATACGAAGAAGCTAGTAAATATTTAAAAGTTGCGAAAAAGATGTCTGCTAAAATAGGTTTAGAGTCTATTTTTCAATCAGATCATTTAGTGGAGAGATTTGAAAAAAATATTGGAAATCAAGATAGCATTATGGATATTCTATTTCACGTTCAGATGATGACCGATGATTATATTCATGATAATGATCTAAGAGATTTAAGTGTAATTTATTTTACAGGGGCTTGGGTAGAAGGAATGAACATTGGAACACATACTATTCTTGGTAACGATGATCATAAAATAAGTATTTTACTTTCTGAGCAAATGACTATTGCTAGATCAATTATTAAGGGGCTTAGATCAGTACAAAATCAAACTGATGACTTAATAGACCTAACAGATCATGTTGAAGAAGTTGTTGATGCCTACAATAATTTATGGTCGGTTAAAGAGGAAGGGGAAAATATAGATTATCTTGACATTGAACTAAAACATGATGAAGTAGTTTCAATTTCTGAAATGATACTAGAACTTAGAGAAGAAATTACAATGTAATATTTGCCTTATGAATTACAAAAACATTATTTTATTTTTTGCATTTTTTATTTTATCGTCTCCATTTGAGGCCCAAAAAGGTGATGAAATATCACCATACCAAGAATATTTATTTCAGCTAAAAGAATATAGAAAGAATTGTAGAAATGCATTAAAACCTTACAGATATGACGGTTCTTTAACAACACACTTTTCTTATAAAGAATTTACCTATGCTAAAGAAATAGAAATTGCAATTATTCAAAATGAAATTTACAGACTTTCTTTTAATGCGATGGGAATACTTAACGACGGAATAACAATAAAAATTTACGATAAACCTAAAAAATTCAATAATAGAACTCTTCTATATGAAAAAGATAATATAAGTGGAAATGAATTTACTATTGAAACCAATGAAATGATTGATAAATTTAAACAAGCAAAGAGAGAACAGGGATATGAAGAAAAAGTAGTTTCACATTTAAGATTAAAAAAATTGTTTATTGATTATATTATCCCTGCTACTGATAGGGTATTTGAAATAAATGAAGATGATGGTTCCGAAGTAAAAGTAATAACTAAGGGAGCTATAATTTTAGCAGTTGGATATAATAATCTTTAATCATCAAACTTTTCAAGAAGTAATTTTTTATACCTAAAAAGTTCATCCCTCAAAATAGCAGCTTGCATAAAGTTTTCTTTCTTAGCCTCTTTTTCCATCATCCTCTTTATATTCTTAATACTTTTTTCAATTTCTGATCTTCCCATATTTTTAACCACAGGATCTTCAACAGTAAAATCTTTAGTGAATACAAGATCATTTATTTCGTTGGATTCTTTTTTTCTTCCAATTAATAAGTCATTCTCATTTGATTTATTTATTTGAGTTGGAATAATACTATTAAGCTTATTATATTGTTTCTGCTTGTCTCTTCGTCTATTGGTCTCATTTATGGTAAGATCCATAGCTTTAGTTATTTTATCTGCATACATAATGACCCTACCATTAACATTACGAGCAGCTCTACCTACTGTTTGAACTAAAGCTCTTTCTGACCTTAAAAAACCTTCATTATCAGCATCTAAAATAGCAACCAAAGAAACTTCTGGTAAATCAAGACCTTCTCTAAGAAGATTAACACCAATCAAAACATCAAATATTCCTTTTCTAAGATCCTGTAAAATCTCTACTCTTTCTAGTGTATCAACATCTGAATGAATATACCTTGATCTAACGCCAATTTTTGCAAAATATTTGTCTAACTCTTCAGCCATACGTTTGGTTAAAGTTGTAACTAGAACCCTTTGATCGTCACCCACAACTTTTCTAATTTCCTCTAAAAGATCATCTACCTGATTTAATTTTGTTTTTATGGTAATTTCAGGATCCAGTAAGCCAGTAGGTCTTATTAATTGTTCCGTTACCACCCCATCGCATTTTTGTAATTCATAATCTGCAGGAGTGGCACTTACATAGATAATTTGATTATGAACTTGCTCAAACTCATCAAACTTAAGTGGTCTATTATCTAATGCTGCAGGAAGTCTAAAGCCATAATCAACCAAATTAACTTTTCTTGACCTGTCTCCTCCATACATGGCTTTAATTTGTGAAATGGTTACATGGGACTCATCAACAATCATCAAAAAGTCATCAGGAAAATAGTCTAGTAAACAAAATGGTCTTTCTCCAGGCTTTCTATTGTCAAAATATCTAGAATAATTTTCAATTCCTGAACAATACCCTAGTTCTCTTATCATTTCTAAATCAAGCTCTACCCTATTTTGGATTCTTTTAGATTCTAAACTTTTTCCAATTTCATTAAAAAATTCTATTTGTTTTACCAAATCATCTTGTATTTGAAAAATGGATCTTTTAATATCTTCTTTATCTGTTACAAAAATATTTGCCGGATAAATAGTATAATGATCATGATTTTCTAGCACCTTATTATTGGCTAAATCTAAAATCCCAATTCCATCAATTTCATCACCCCAAAAACTAATTCTAAGTCCAAAATCAGCATAGGCCAAATGAATGTCAACAGTATCTCCAACAACTCGGAAATTTCCTCGATTTAAGTCTGTTGTAGTTCTAGAATATAAATTATCAACAAGTTCTCTTAAAAATACATTTCTAGCGATTTTTTGACCCACCTGAATATTAACTATACTATTGCTAAAATTTACTGGATTACCAATTCCATATATACATGAAACTGATGATACGACAATAACATCTCTTCTTCCCGAAAGTAAAGAAGTCGTAGTACTTAATCTTAGTTTTTCAATATCATCATTTATAGAAAGATCTTTTTCTATGTAAGTGTCAGAAGATGGTAAATAAGCCTCAGGTTGGTAATAATCGTAATATGATACAAAGTATTCCACTGCATTATTAGGAAAAAAAGATTTAAATTCTTGATATAATTGAGCAGCTAATGTCTTATTATGGCAAAGAACTAAAGTTGGTCTTTCAACTTCTTGAATAACATTAGCTACTGTAAATGTTTTTCCAGAACCAGTTACTCCCAAAAGGGTTTGTGATGCTACTCCATCTTTAATGCCCTGCACTAAATCTGCAATTGCCTCAGGTTGGTCTCCAGTAGGAGAAAAACTAGATTTTAGTTCAAATTTCACTTGACAATATTACTTATTATTTATGGACGAGTTCCAAATGTTCCAAGCTTTAAGAGCTTGATGAACCAGCATTTGATAACCATTCAATATTTGAGCGTTTTGAGAATTTGATTTTTTTTAAAAAATTAGTAAGCTTGGGATTATAAATTAAATCAATTATTAGGTGATTTTTAGAAATATACTGATATGGAAATTCAAATTCTTGATTAATATTTGGGTACATACCAATTGGAGTGGTATTTATAATTAATGGATGATGTTTTACCATATAAGAATTAATTTCTTTCCATGTAAAACATTTAGGGTTATCAGCTTTCTGAGTTCTAGAAATAATATTATAATCAATATTGTATAAATTTAGAATATAAATAATTGCTTTTGATGATCCTCCACTGCCCAACACTAAGGCATTAGTATGGTGAGCTTTTAAATAAGGTTTAATAAGCTGTTGAAATCCAAAAGCATCTGTATTAAAACCTTTTAAAGAACTTAATTTTCCATTTTTATAAAATGGTAAAATAGTGTTAACAGCTCCGATTTTTCTAGCAACTTCATCTAGTTCATCTAATTGAGATAATACTTGTTCTTTATAAGGAACTGTAACATTTAACCCAAAAATATCATTTTTAGAAAATATTGATCTTAGGGAAGTAATCTTATCAATTTCAAAATTATGATAGCTAGCCTCTATTTTTTCATTTTCGAATTTGTAGTTAAAAAAATCTTTAGAAAAAGAATGTTTTAAAGTTTTACCAATGAGTCCAAATTTTTTCAAGCTAAAGAATTGGAATTTAACTTTGAACCCAAATACTCAATCACCCAAACTATTAAAATTCCTAAGAAAATTAAAAGTATAGAAGAAATATTTTCAATATTTAAAGTATCTGGAAAAAGCCATTCGTAGGAAACTACCTTAAGATCCCCATTTCTTCCTACAATTGTCTCCGAAGCAATTTTCCAGGGCCAAATAATTAAAAGAGAACCTATTACAAAACCCGTTAATAATGAAATGGTTAGGTTATAATACCTTTTAAGAATAAAACTAATCCCATGTGACAAACCTAAAAATCCTATTACTGCTCCAATAATAACAGGTATTAATATATGCCAATTTGATATTGGATCAGATACTGATTTAAGCATTATTAGCTGATAATTTCCCATTAGGATTAATACATAAGATCCTGATAATCCAGGAAGAATCATACTGGAAACAGCTACTACGCCACATAAAATAAGATAATAATTAGCTGCATTTTCTGAGACAGGTTTAATAAAAGCTAGAGAACTAGCTATTATAATCCCCAAAAACAAAGATGAAATGGATGAAAAACTCCATTTACTAACCATTTTACCTACATAATAAATTGAAGCGATTATTAATCCAAAGAAAAATGACCAAACTAATTGTTCATTAATTGAAAAAAAATATTCAATGATTTTGGCTAGACTTACTATGCTCACTGCAACACCCATAAAAACAGTGATTAAAAACTTTAAATTAATATGTTTAGAAAATTCATTAAAGTTTAGTTTAAAAAGATATTTAAATGCTTGAAGATTAAAAGACTTTAACGACTCAATTAATTCTTCATATATTCCAGTTACTAAGGCAATAGTTCCCCCTGAAACACCAGGTATAACATTAGCAGCACCCATACCAAAACCTTTTAAAAATAAAATAAAATATTGTCTCATTTTTTTTTAATAGCACTGAAACCACCCTCTAAAGTGAAGTAATTTTCTTGGTATAAGTTATTCATCATTAAAAAATTTAAAATGTTTTCAGATCTATTTCCTGATTTACAGTGGAAAATTATTTTTTCAGCAGGAGGAATATCACCTAATTTATTTACTAGTTCACCCATCGGGATATGAATAGATGAATCTAATTTCCCATCATTTTCTATTTCATATAGCTCTCTTATATCTACAATAGAAATATCACTTTTATTATGTATTAAATCTGTTAATTCATTTGGTGAAATTTTTTTTGAAATCATTTTTAAAAGTTTAATTAAATTGGTTTTTTTGAATCTTTAATATTTTCAGGAAGAAAATTAAAGAAAGTATCTCCTCTTAGACCCTGCCTTAATGTTTCTAAGGGTAGTACATCATTTGGTGCAATATTTCCTAGATTTACATTTTGATTAAAAAGATTTACAAACCAAGTTTGTTGTTTTTTAGTTGGGGCTTCCCATAATATTTTATCAGGATTAATTTTTGAAATAATTTTATTAATTAACATAGTGTGTGGTTTACCATTAGGTCTAAATATACCAACGGATCCACTCTCTCTTCCCTCCGCAATTACTTTCCATGAACCTGCTTGTAACTCATTAGACATCATTTTAATCCATTTAGCAGGACTAATTAAAATTCCTTCTTCTTTAGATCCAACTTCGCTTAGTACAGTATAATTTTTAGAATATTCATTAATTAAACTACATTTTTCCTCGTGATTTATAAAAATAGAACCATCAGAAATCTCTATAGTATCTATCCCCAAATTATTTACCATTTTAAAATAATCAGCAATTTGATTTCTCGCATAAAACAGTTCAAACATGGTTCCGCCTAAATAGGGCCTGATACCGACTTGTTTCACAAGAGAAACTTTTTCTTTAATATTTTTTGAAACAAAAGAAGTACCAAATCCAAATTTGATTAAATCAGTATATGTAGATGAAACAGAAAGAAAATCTTCCATTTGTCTGGTGCTCAAACCTTTATCCATCATCATGGTTAGACCTATTTCTCTTGGTTGGGTTGTTCTATTAGGGAGAAAAAGTAAACTCATTTACTAGAATTATCCTTGTAAAAGTCAAAAAACTGGTTCATAGACTTAACCTCTAAAACTTCAGGATAAATATCAATTAATTTTTTGAAAATATTTTTATTGTTATGTTGCATTTTAGATAAACTTAATTTAGCATCTCTAATTAAGCCGCTAGAAATTTGCATAGCAACCAACCTTAATTTTAAATCCAAATCATCTTGGTTATTTTCAATTCCTTTTTTAACTTCTTTTAAAGCTTTTGATTTTGAAGTATTATCAAATAAAAAATTTGAATAGTCAATCCATGCATCAATATTATTAGGTTCTAATTCTATTACCTTTTTAAATGCAATTTCAGCTTCTTTATTTTTTTTTAGTTTGGTTAATATCTCAGCATATAAATACCAGTATTCAGGATTTTCAGAATCTAATTCAATTGCTTTTTTGATAAATTTAATGGCTTGTTGAGGCTCATTATTTAAATCTCTAACGACTCCAATACCCAACCATGACTCTGGTAAGGTATCGTCAATTTCTAAACTTTTTTCATAAAAAATTAAAGCTTTTGAATAATTCCCAATTTTTTCATAACATTCTCCAATACTACAATAGGCATAAGCATGAGGGCGATCATATATAAACGATTCATTAAAGGAATCAATAGCTTTTTGATATTCTTTTAGTTGAATATAACTATTAGCTTTACCATAATGAGCTGCTGTAAATTTCTCATTGATCACAAGACACATTTCATATCCAAAGATGGCATCTTTCCAATTTTCATCAATATTGTAAATAGTAGCTAAATTAAACCAAGCTAAATGATTGTATGGACTTTCATCAATTGTATTTTTAAAATAAGTAACAGCTTCTTTAAATTTACCAGCCTCATGAAAAGCAACCCCAATTTCCATCATTGAGGTTTCATCATTAGGATTAATTCTAAGAATATGTTTTAAAACTTTAATAGCTTGATTATTTTGACCAATCTGCATGAATTCATAAGCTAAATCTTGCAACAATTCTTTTTGTGAAGGATCTAATAAAATTAATTCATATACTTTATTGAAAGAGTCAATTGCTTTAGGAAAAATCTCTAAAATAGAGTAAATTTTTCCTATTCCCAGAATTACATCAACATTGTTAGGATAAAATTTATTAAGTTTTATTAAAATTTTAAGAGACTTTTCAAACTGTTGAGACGCATTTAAAGTTTCTACTTTAATAAGTAAAAGTGTTAAATCATTAGGATACTGATCTAAGCCCATATCAAGAGCTTTTTTAGCCTTGTCTTTAAAACTTACTTGGTAATAGTATTCAATTATTACTTCAAAATCCTCCGCATCAAAAAAAGTAAAAGTTTTATCTTTAAGCATAGATTCGAAGAGAGCAACTTTTTGAATAGCATTATTTTCAGGATTTGAATCTAAAAACATAAATCTTGACTTTTAACTTAGACAAAGTTATTTATATATATAAAAAATTAGACATATTTTATAAAACCTTTTTCACATTCAATTAACATGAATTTTTAAAATACAATAACGTGTGAAAAAAAAAATAATTACTTCTTTATTTATGCCATTCATTCATCTATCTTCGGGTAAATTTTTAAATTATTATGACGCTTATTAAATCTATTTCCGGTATTAGAGGGACTATTGGGGGTAAAGTTGAAGAAAATCTTACTCCAATTGATATTGTTGAATCAATATCTGCCTACGGTACATGGTTGAAATATAAAAACAGTAATAAAAGGTTAAAAATAGTAATAGGGAGAGATGCTAGAATATCTGGCGAAATGGTGGAAAATATTTGTGTTGGAACCCTACAAGGATTAGGAATTGATGTAGTAAATATTGGTTTATCTACAACTCCTACTGTGGAAATTGCTGTTCCAAAAGAAAAAGCTGATGGTGGAATCATTTTAACAGCTAGTCACAATCCTAAGCAATGGAATGCGCTAAAATTGCTTAATGAAAAAGGAGAGTTTATAAGCGCTGAAGACGGAAAAAAATTATTAGAATTTATTTCTAACAAAGAATTTTATTTTGAAGAAGTAGATAATTTAGGTAAAATAATTGAAAAAGAACATTATGTAGACGAACATATAAAGGATATTTTAAAATTAAGTTCTGTAGATATAGATGCAATAAAAAAAGCAAATATTAATGTTGTCATTGACGCTGTAAATAGTACTGGTGGTATTGTAATTCCAAAACTACTTAAAGCACTAAACTGTAATAAAATAAGTAAAATTTTCTGCAATCCAAATGGTGATTTCCCTCATAATCCTGAACCATTACCAGAGCATTTAAAGGACTTGATAGATAGAGTTCATACTGAAAAAGCAGATATGGGAATTGTTGTTGACCCAGATGTTGATAGATTGGCATTTGTTTGTGAAAATGGTGAAGTTTTCGGGGAAGAATATACACTTGTTGCAGTTGCAGACCATGTAACAAAATTAAATTCAGGTAATACAGTCTCTAACCTCTCCTCTACCAGAGCACTAAGCGATATAACTATTAAAAATGGAGGAAATTACTACGCATCAGCTGTTGGGGAGGTCAATGTTGTGAAAATGATGAAAGATAAAAATGCCATTATTGGTGGAGAAGGAAATGGAGGAGTCATTTTACCAGAACTACATTATGGAAGAGATGCATTAGTTGGAATCGCTTTGTTTTTAACCTATTATGCTAAAATGAAAATGAAAATGAGTGATTTAAAAAAATCATTTCCAGCTTATACGATTAGTAAAAATAAATTAGAACTTGACCCTTCAGTAAATATAGACAGTGTTTTAGAAAAAATGTCTGATAAGTATAAAAGCGTAATTCAAAATAAAGTTGATGGCCTAAAACTAGACTTTGAAAATGGATGGGTCCATATGAGAAAGTCTAATACAGAACCTATCATTAGAATATATGCTGAAAGTGTAAATAGCAAGACAGCTAATGATTTAGGTGAACGATTTGCTAACGAATTAAAAAGTTTGATTTTATTATCTTTAAAAAATTTTATGAAAGTTTACTTTGACAATGCTGCTACAACCCCAATAGCTAAAGAAGTTATTAAAGAAATAGAACCTTATTTACACACTCATTTTGGGAACCCTTCCAGCACTCATTCTTTTGGAAGAAAGACGAAGAATGCTATAGAAATAAATAGAAAGAAAATTGCAGACTTTATAAATGCTGACAATAGCGAAATAATATTTACTTCGGGTGGAACTGAAGCAGATAATATGGCTATTAGATGTGCTGTTAATGATTTAAATGTAAAAAGAATTATAACTTCTAAAATTGAACATCATGCTGTTGGACATACAGCAGAATGTCTGAAGGATTCTAGTAATATAGAGGTTATCTATTTAAGTACGGATGAATTTGGGAATCCATCTATTAGTGAACTTAAAAAACATCTTAAATCTAATGTTAAAACATTGGTTTCCTTAATGCATGCTAACAATGAAATAGGAACTTTACTTCCAATCGAAGAAGTTTCCTTATTATGTAGTAATTATAACCATGTCTTCTTTCATTCAGATACTGTTCAAACAATGGGGCATTACTTTTTTGATGTTAAAAAATTAAAAATTGATTTTTTAGTTTGTTCTGCTCACAAACTTCATGGCCCTAAAGGCATTGGTTTTTTATACGTTAATAAAAACTTACCTCTTAGACCTATGATTACAGGTGGTTCTCAAGAAAGAAATCACAGAGGGGGAACTGAAAATTTATATGGAATTATTGGATTAGGTAAAGCAATGGAATTGGCTTTTTCGGGTTTAGAAGACCATCAAAAACATGTTCAGTCTCTCAAAGATTATTTAAGAACAGAACTTGTTAAAATTGATTCAGAAATTAAATTTAATGGAGAAACAAATAGTAATAACAGTCTCTACACTGTTTTAAGCGTAAGATTTCCTAAAGAAGTTTGTAATTCAATGTTACTTTTTAGTTTAGATATTCATGGCATTGCTTCATCTGGAGGAAGTGCATGCTCTTCTGGTTCTAACATAGGATCTCACGTTCTTAATGAACTCCCTAACCAAATGGAATATCAAACAGTTAGATTTTCATTTAGTAGATATAATACCAAAGAAGAAGTTGACTTTACACTAAATAAAATTAGATCAATTGTCTCTAGCGGTTGATAATAATATGGTAGTTACCATTACCGGTTCTGGTACTTCTCAAGGTGTACCAGTAATTGGATGCGAATGCAAGGTATGTTTATCAAAGAATGAAAAAGACAAAAGGTTAAGATCTTCCATTCATATTTTATACAAACAAAAATCAATAGTAATTGATACAGGTCCAGATTTTAGACAGCAAATGATTAATAATAATATTAAGAATCTTGATGCAGTTCTATTTACACATGAACACAAAGATCATGTTGCGGGGCTGGATGATGTTAGACCATTCAATTTTATTCAAAAAAAACCAATTGACATATTCTGCAGTCAGCAAGTATTTAAGGCATTAAAAAGAGAATTTCATTACATTTTTGATCCAAAATTTCAATATCCAGGAATTCCAAAAATAAATAGANACGAAATTTCAAAAAAAAAGTTTTTTATTGGAGATAAAATCAAAGTAGAACCCGTTGAGGTAATGCATTATAAATTACCAGTTCTTGGATTTAGAATTGAGAATTTTGCCTATATAACTGACGCTAAAACAATTGATATTAATGAAAAGAAAAAATTAAAAAATTTAGATCTCTTAATTGTAAATGCTTTAAGAGTAAAAGAACATTTGTCTCATTTTAATTTAGAAGAAGCCATATCCTTAATTAAGGAACTTAAACCTAAAAAAGCAATATTAACTCATATCTCACATTTTATGGGCCTTCATAATGATGTCCAAAGTATGTTGCCAAAAAATATTTCTATTGGATATGATAATCAGAAAATTATTTTAAACTAAAAATGATGAGAATTGATATTATTTCTGCCGTTCCATCGCTCTTAGAAAGTCCTTTTAATAATTCCATTTTAAAAAGAGCTCAAGAAAAAAAACTNGTTAAGATCAAAACACATAATCTAAGAGATTACAGTTCCAATAAACAAAAAAGTATTGATGATTATGCTTTTGGAGGAGGAGCAGGAATGGTTTTAAGTATTGAACCTGTTTTTAATTGTATTCAAAAACTTCAAAAGAAAACAAAATATGATGAAATAATTTTTATGACACCTGATGGAGAACAGCTTAATCAGAGCTATACAAATCAACTTTCTCTTAAAAAAAATTTGATCATTATATGTGGTCATTATAAGGGAATTGATCAAAGAATAAGAGACCATTTAATTACAAAAGAAATTTCTATTGGTGATTATGTTCTTTCGGGTGGCGAACTCCCTGCAGCTGTACTTTGTGATGGAATTATAAGACTCCTTCCAGGTGTACTTAACAATGAGACATCAGCATTAACTGATTCCTTTCAGGACAATTTATTAGCACCTCCTGTATATACTAGACCAGCAGATTTTAACGGATGGAAAGTTCCTGAAATATTAACTTCAGGAAACCTAAAGGCAATAGAGGATTGGAGGGATAAAAAAGCAATAGAAATCACTAAAAATAAAAGACCTGACCTTTCTGACAAAAAAAACCATTAAATTATAAGAAACCTTTTAATCATATTAAAATAATTCTTTGTAATATTGCAATCCTTAAAACAAGACCTATGGACAGAATTAAAGAAATTTCAAATGAATTAAACGAAATAAAGCAATGGCCTTCTTTCAGTTCAGGTGATACTATAACAGTAACCTATAAAATTAAAGAAGGGAATAAAGAAAGATTGCAATCTTTTCAGGGTACTGTTCTACAAAGAAGAAGTTCAGGAACTACTGAAACTTTTACTATTAGAAAAATGTCTGGCGGAACAGGAGTNGAAAGAATTTTCCCACTAGCCTCTCCATTTTTAGAAAAAATAGTAGTTAATAAAGAAGGTGCTGTAAGAAGATCTAAATTGTTTTATCTAAGAGAAAGAACTGGAAAATCTGCTAGAATTAAAGAAAAGAAGACTTTTTCAAAAAAATAGTTCACTTTCTACATTCTATTAGGCATCTGTATACCTAATAATTTCATTCCCCTCTCAATTATCTTTNAAGTTAAATTTGACAACTCAATTCTGAAGTTTTTATTATCTATATTTTCCTCCCCTATAATAGGGTATTCTTGGTAAAAAGCATTGTAAGTCTTAACTAAACCATATAAATAATTTGCTAATAAATAAGGAGAAAGTTCTCTAGAAGACTCCATAATCACCTTTGGAAATTTTGAGATAGATTTTATAACTTCTAACTCCTTACTATTTAAATCAACATGTTCTGTTTGAAAGTTGATTTTAGCTAAATCAACTTTTTTAAGTAAACTTTTAATTCTTACAAAAGTATATTGGATAAATGGCCCAGTATGTCCAGAAAGATCAATGGTTTCTTTAGGGTCAAATGACATTTTTTTCTTTGAATCAACCTTCAATAAAAAATATTTCAACCCTGCAATTCCAATTTTTTCACATATCTCATTAACTTCAGGTTCGGTAAGTTCTTCAAGAAAACCTCTTTCAGAAGTTAAAGATTTTGCTTCACCAATTACAGAACTCAATAATTCATCTGCATCCACTACTGTTCCTTCTCTAGATTTCATTTTACCTTCTGGCAGCTCAACCATACCATAGGAAAGATGTAAACAATTAGGGGCCCAAGAGAAATTTAATTTTTCTAAAATTTTAAATAATACCTTAAAGTGATGATTTTGCTCATTTCCAACTGTATAAATAATACCTGAAAGTTTAGGGAAATCTTTAAATCTTTGAATGGCTGTTCCAATATCTTGTGTCATATAAACTGAAGTTCCATNNGATCGGGTTAATAATTTATCGTCCATTTTTTCTGAAGAAAGATTACACCAAACAGAATTATCCTCTTTTGAATAAAAAACTTTGTTTTTCAACCCATTATCTACCACTTCTTTTCCTANATGATAAGTATCTGATTCGTAATAAAGTTTATCAAAAACAACTCCTAAATTTTTATAAGTATCCTCAAAACCATCATAAACCCAATTATTCATTTTCTTCCAAAGGGAATGAACTTCTGGATCACCATTCTCCCATTTAATAAGCATTTTCTGAGCTTCTATAAGAATAGGAGCTTTGGTTTTAGCTTCTTTTTCTGGTATTCCACTTTCAATTAAAGCATTCACCTCTTTTTTATATAGCTTGTCAAAAATTACATAGTATTTACCAACTAAATGGTCTCCCTTCATATTTGTTGATTTTGGAGTTTCTCCTTTACCATTTTTAATCCAGGCTAGCATTGATTTACAAATATGAATCCCTCTATCNTTTATAATTTGGGTTCTAACTACATCATGACCAGCTGCCTCTAAAATTGAAGCAACACTATCCCCCAAAAAAATGTTTCTTAAATGACCAAGGTGTAAAGGTTTATTTGTGTTGGGAGAAGAATATTCAACCATATAAAGCTTTCCCGAGGATTTTTTATTTAATCCATAATTATGGTCATTTTTCCAATTATTAAAAAATTGTAACCAATACTTTTGTTTTAATGTTAGATTTAAAAACCCTTTAACAACATTAAAATTTTCAAAAAATAACTCATTTTCTAATAAATACTCCCCAATTTCTTTTGCTGTTTGTTCTGGAGATTTTTTACTGTATTTTAAAAGAGGAAATACTACAACTGTCAAGTCTCCTTGAAAATCTTTATTAGTGTCTTCAATTACAATCTTAACAGATTGACTAGCATCAAGGAATTTTAATACCGATTCTTTAACAGAATCTTTTACTGAGTTAATATTGGTCATTCTATGATTAATCTTAAAATTAGGTAAAGTTAATGCTATTTTGTCTTAGAATTTTTGGAAAATATTTTTTTATACTTTTCAATTTTAGGTTGAATAACATATTGACAATAACCCTGATTCTTATTGTTATTGTAATAATTGTGATGATAGTTCTCAGCAGGATAGAAAACATTGATTTTTAAAATCTCTGTGACGATACTATTTTCAAAAACTTTTTTAGATATTAATTCTTTTTTATAGTCCTCAGCTAATATTTTTTGGTCTTCATTATTATAAAATATAGCTGACCTATATTGAGTACCAATATCATTACCTTGTCTATTAAGTGTTGTTGGGTCATGGGTTTTCCAAAATATTTCAAGTAAATAGTCTAAACTGACTAAACTTTTATCATAAACAATTTTAGCCACCTCAACATGTCCTGATGTGCCAGAACATACTTCATTATAGGTAGGGTTTTTTGTATGTCCTCCACAATATCCTGGAGTTACTTTAATAACTCCATTAACCTGTTGGAAGATTGCCTCAACACACCAAAAGCATCCAGCTCCTAAATAAATACTTTCTAAGTTGTCAGTTACCATGTTATTTAAGGATTTAAAATCTGATTGAACAATATTATTGAAAATGGGAATTATAAATAACAAATATATTGAACTTAATAATTTTGATTTCATAAATTATATATTATAATTGAAAATAACTATTCTGTACTTAAAAGAAGAATATGATGAAGAAAATTGGTATTATTTCTGATACTCATGGTTTTTGGGATGAAGCATTTAGAAGATATTTTTATGAATGTGATGAAATTTGGCATGCTGGTGATATTGGCAATTTAAATATTACAGATAAATTAGAAGAAATAGCTCCATTAAAAGCTGTTTTCGGAAATATTGACAATAATGAAATTAGACAAGAATTTCAAGAAGATGAAGTATTAGAGTATGGAAATCAAAAAATTTTCCTAACTCATATTGCTGGGAAATTAGGTTCTTACCATCAAAATAGTAAAGAGAAAATAGCATTATACAAACCCAATGTATTGGTATGTGGTCATTCTCATATATGTAAAGTAGCGTATGATAAGAAATACCAACTACTCTATATCAATCCAGGTGCTGCAGGTATTATTGGATTTCACAAAGTAAGAACAATCATAAGGCTAGAACTAAATGAAGATGCAATTAATAATCTAGAAGTTATAGAGCTAAAAAGAAAATTATCTTAGTCGATCAAGTGACTTCACTAGGTTATCATCTTTTTTTATGGCTCTATTAGCTAAAAAAATGATTGGTAAAGAGGCTATTAATAAATACATACCATATAAATATTGTACAGCATCTTTATTAACCTTTTCTAAATTTTCTAAACCATTAGAAAGTTCTAAAAACATAATAACNACTGAAAGCAACACAAAAAAGTAACATATTTTTCCATATCTCAATTGTTTTGATCTTTTTTTGTAATTAACTAACATTAAAATAGCAAAAGAAATACTTACCAAATAACTGGTGAAAAAAGGATAGTTGTTAAATCCTTCTAAAGAAGATTGACTCTGCCATCCAGTCGGATAAAGAAAATATATAGAATCATTTAAATAAACAACAGATGCAAATGGACAAAATGCAGCTAAAAACATAACTACACAAAACAATAAAATATAAATAGTTTGTATTCTTTGAAGCATAATGAATAGTTTATAAAAATCTAAAATTATAATTAATTGTAAAAATAGTNATTAAGATAAATGCTAAAAATTTTTTTAAATAAGATACTTTGTTATATTTGATGTGTCGTTCGACAATTATTTCTACTTTATTTCTTAAGAAAAAAATCAACAATAAAATTTACTACTGTAACATAATTAATTCCATAGATGTACGATATAGAAAAACTCAATAATAAAAAAGTTTCTGAACTAAGAGCAATTGCTGATGAACTTAATATTCAAAAGGCTGATAAACTTAAAAAACAAGAATTAGTTTATAAGATTCTTGACGAACAAGCTCTAAAACCAAGTTCTGAAGATGAAAAAAAGGAAAATTCAGTAAAAAAAGCTGAAAAAATTAATTCTCCGAATCCAAAAGCTAAAGAAAGCACAGCAAGAGAGAATCAACCCAACAAAAAACCTATAAATAAAGAAAGAGAGAGAAGGAACAACGATCGAAACAATAATAGAAACGATCGAAACAATAATAGAAACGATCGAAACAATAATAGAAACGATCGGAATAACGATCGAAATAATGAAAAAAATAATAAACGAGAAGATTATGATTATGATTTTAAAGGTATTGTAATAAGCGAGGGGGTATTAGAACTTATGCAGGATGGATATGGTTTTTTAAGATCTGCAGATTTTCATTATTTATCATCTCCTGATGATGTTTATGTATCACANTCTCAAGTTAAATTTTTTGGACTTAAAACTGGAGATACTATTAAAGGNATAGTAAGACCTCCTAAATATGGAGAAAGGTACTTTCCTTTAGTTGAAGTAGAAAAAATAAATGGAAGAGAACCAGAATATATTAGAGATAGGGTTCCATTTGAGTCTCTTACTCCATTATTCCCATCTGAAAAATTTAAATTAACTGGTCATAGTAACGAATCTATATCTACTAGAGTCATGGACTTATTTTCACCTATTGGAAAAGGGCAAAGAGGAATGATAGTTGCACAACCTAAAACAGGTAAAACAGTACTTTTAAAAGATGTAGCTAATGCAATCGCAGCTAATCATCCAGAGACCTATTTGATGGTATTATTAATTGATGAAAGACCTGAGGAAGTTACAGATATGCAAAGAAGTGTAAAAGCTGAAGTTATTGCATCAACATTTGACGAGCCTGCAGATAGACATGTTAAAGTTGCTAATATTGTACTTCAAAAAGCAAAAAGATTAGTTGAATGTGGTCATGATGTATGTATACTTTTAGATTCTATAACCAGACTAGCAAGAGCTTATAACACAGTAATGCCTGCTTCTGGAAAAGTTTTAACAGGAGGTGTAGATGCCAATGCTTTACATAAACCTAAAAGATTTTTTGGTGCAGCAAGAAAAATTGAAAATGGAGGATCATTAACAATTCTTTCAACTGCTCTTACCGAAACTGGTTCTAAAATGGATGAAGTAATATTTGAAGAATTTAAAGGAACTGGAAACATGGNACTTCAGTTAGATAGGAAAATTTCTAATAGAAGAATATTCCCATCAATTGATATTCTNACATCTGGTACAAGAAGAGAAGATTTATTGATGGATAAAGAAACACTTCAGAGGGTTTGGATTCTTAGAAAACATTTAGCTGATATGAACCCTATTGAAGCAATGGAGTTTATGAAAGACAGACTGAGATCAACAAAATCAAATGAAGAGTTTTTAGTCTCAATGAATGGATAAGAAAGCGTTTTGAAGAATATAAAAGTTCTTGTAATTGCTATTTCAATTTCTGTAGTCTTTGAAATAATTTTTAATTACACTCTAACAGAACTTGATTTACAAAGAAGTCTTTACAGCATTCTATTTCATGGTTCCATTTTAATAGCATGCATTCTCATTGCAGTCATCTTTAAAAACTCATCATTCTCAAGAATATATAACTTTAAAAAAGGGTTAGTAATAAGTATTTTCTTTTCATTATTTATTAGCCTTTACTTTTTTAGTTATCATAAATGGATGAAACCAGAATTACTAGAAAACAAAAGAATCCTATTAATAGAACTCACAGAAAAACCTGAAACAATAATTGATGCTAAAAATAAAATCAGCATTAATCCAGATTATTATAAGGGTAAATCCGCTGAAGATTTAATAGAAATGCAGCAAGACAATATTAATAATTTACTTAAACCAGGAAAGGTATTCCCTATGAGTTTATTTTTTTTCTTATTTATTGGAATGTTANTTACTGTTATTATAAGTTTTTTAAAATATTTCTTTCGAGATAAAATCAAATAATTTTTGAGGCTAGTTCATCAAAATCTAATCCATCAAAATTCCCACTACTCATCATTAATAAATTGGCATTTAACCAATTTTTAGACATCAACTCTTTTTCTAGTTCAATTGATGAGTTAAATACCTTTAGGTTAGTAGAGCCAAAAGCATCATAAACGTCTTGCTTTTCAATATGTCGAAGTCTTTTATGCTTAATAGTTTCTTCATTGAAATAGACATAAGCTTCATCAGCATTAGACATACATAAATAATATAATTTTAAAAATTCTAAATTTAAACTGCTAAAAGTATGAAGCTCCATACAAGCAACTAAATTTCTATTTGGGTATTGATGCTTCAAAGCTGATGTGGTTGCCTTAAGTTTTGAAGGAGAATGAGCAAAATCTTTNAAAAAAGAAAAATGATCATTTTTAACTACTAACTCCATTCTATTTGAAGCTCCTTTAAAATCTGCTATAGAACTATAAAATTCACTTGATTTAACTCCAATTTTTTCACAAACAATTTGTGCAGCTTTTAGATTTTGCAAGTTGTGATTTCCAAATATATCTATTTTGTGATGAGTATCATTTTCTGTTAAATATGTATTATTTTCTATGATAACATGATCATGAGTTTTATAGGGGGTTAATTCGCAAGAATAGGAATTTGAATTAACCATTTTTTTTAGCTCAGAATCTTCTTGACAATAAATTAAGGAACCATTTTCATCAATACTTTTAGCAAATANGTTAAACTGTTCCACATAATTTTCAAATGTTGGAAACACATTAATATGATCCCATGCAATGCCACTTATAACAGCAATATTTGGCTTATATAAATGGAATTTAGGTCTTCTGTCAATTGGAGAAGATAAATATTCNTCACCCTCAATAATCGCAATTTTAGAATTATTAGTAAGTTTCACCATACAGTCAAATCCTTCAAGTTGAGCGCCAACCATATAATTATGTTCAATATTTTGTTTAGTTAGTACATGAAGAATCATACTTGTAATGGAAGTTTTTCCATGACTCCCTCCAATAACTACTCTTAACTGATTTTTGGTTTGTTCATATATAAACTCAGGATAAGAAAAAATTTGAATTTTTAAATCTGTGGCTTTTTTTAACTCCGGATTATCAATTCTTGCATGCATTCCTAAAATTATGGTATCAATTTCTTCATTAATATTATTTAAATCCCAACCTATCTTTTTTGGGANCAATCCATATTTCAATAGCCTATCTTTTGAAGGACTAAAAATTTCATCATCAGAACCAGTTACTTTTTCTCCTTTTAAATGAAGAGCTATGGCAAGGTTGTGCATGGCGCTCCCTCCTATGGCAATAAAATGAAAATGCATATTTATATTTTAATCAAAATTCGATTAAATTAATTTTAATACATTAAAAAGTTGAACTATTTATAAACAGTCAAACATTAAAATTGAATTATATTTATATTAAAAAAGTTTGGATCATCCTTTAATCCCTTTAGCTGAAAGAATTAGACCAAAATCGTTTGATAATTTTATTGGACAAAATCATTTAATTGGAAATGATGGTCCTATAAAGAAAGCATTAAATAATGGTGCCATTCCATCGATGATCTTATGGGGACCTCCAGGAGTTGGGAAAACAACTTTAGCAGAGATAATTGCNAATGAACTTGATAGACCTTTTTATTCACTATCTGCCATTAGCTCTGGGGTAAAAGACATTAGGAATATTATAGAAAGNGTAAAAAACCAAGGGATTTTTGGGAAAGGAAATGCATTATTATTTATTGATGAAATTCACCGGTTTAGTAAATCTCAACAAGATGCACTTCTTTCAGCAGTAGAAAAAGGAATGATCACATTAATAGGAGCTACAACTGAAAATCCTTCATTTGAAGTTATTGCTGCGCTTAGGTCAAGATCACAAATATTTATTTTAAAAAATCATAATAAAGCAGATCTACTAAAATTTTTAGATACTGCTTTAAAAGATGAACATATTAAAAAGAAAAATCCTACACTTAAAGAAACTGATGCTTTAATTAGAATTTCTGGAGGAGATGCAAGAAAATTATTGAATGCCTTTGAACTAGTAGTTCAAAATCTAGATGAAAACAATAAAGAAATAAATGACGATATAGTTAAAAAATCAATTCAACAAAATTTAACTCAGTATGATAAAAAAGGGGAAATGCATTATGATATTATATCTGCTTTTATCAAGTCAATAAGAGGAAGTGATCCAAATGCAAGCGTTTACTGGCTCGCGAGAATGGTTGAAGGCAACGAAGATCCGAAATTTATAGCTAGAAGAATGATTATTGCTGCAGCTGAAGATATTGGNTTGGCCAANCCAACTGCATTAATAATGGCCAATAATTGTTTTGATGCTATTCAAAAAATAGGTTGGCCAGAAGGTAGAATTGTTCTTGCCCAATGTGCAATNTACNTAGCTTTATCTCCAAAAAGCAATTCCTCATACCTNGCTATTAACACAGCTCAATCTTTGGTNCAGGATTTAGGAGATTTGAGTGTCCCATTACACTTAAGGAATGCACCAACTAGTCTTATGAAAGAACTTGACTATGGTAAGAATTACAATTACAGTCATGACCATGAAGATAAATTGCATTTACAAGATTTTTTACCTGATGAAATTAAAGGAAAGTCGTTGTATAAACCTAAAAAAAATAAAAGGGAAAATGATTACCGTTCAATAATTGAAAAAATATGGAAGGGGAAGTATTCATGATACTTTACTTCAGACAAAACATAAAACTAACTTAATGCCTAGAAAACTATACTTTTTTCTTATAATAATAAATGTTTTTTTAGGATGCAAAAAAAGAAACTCACCAATAAGTTGGAATGGAAATTATATTATACCTATAAGTAAAGACTCTATTAACCTTAGTAAAATTTTTGGCATTGATAAATTATCCAATAGTGATAATGGCGAACATGCNGTTTATAATGACACTTTAGAAATATTTAATCTCGATCAAAACACCTTTTTACCAGAATTAAATTTTAATATAACAGATACTCTTGATATACCAAGTATTATATATGGAATTCCATTTCCCCCTGGTTTTGAAATCCCTATTTCATATATTGAAAATGTCATTTTCGATCTAAAAGATGTTAAGCTAAAAGAAATTGATTTTAGCAATCTAAAAGTTAAATACTCCATTAATAGTAATATTGATGGAATTTTATATTTCATAATAAATATCCCTAATGCAAAAAACAATTTAGGTTCTNCATTTATAGACACCCTGATAATTCCTAGCGCAGCAGGACAAATGAATACTTTCGAGGGAGAAATTCTTTTAGATGATTATATTTTTGATTTATCTAATAACAATTCAGCATTTAATAATATTATAAGTTCTATTAGGTTTGGATTTTCTANCGAAAACACTCANAATATTGTTTTTACAAATAATGATTTTTTGTCTATTAATCTTAGTCTTATAGATTTAAATATAAATACCGTTTCTGGCTATCTAGGCAATTTGGAAATTACAGATACCAGTATTGTTAGCCTAGACTTCATGAATCAACTTTCATCAAATAACATAATAATGGAAGANCCTGAATTAAAACTAATGCTAAGTAATGGCATTGGAATGGATGCCCAAATAATAATAAATGAAGTTTTGTTTAAAAAAAATCAAAACGCTGTTCTATTGCAACATCCTTTTATTGGTCAAACCATAAATATTTCAAGAGCTTTAGACTTGGGTTGGGATTTTAGATATGGAAAAGCAGAAATTAATTTTACCAATCAAAATTCTAATTTAAATCAAATAATAAGTTTTTTGCCTGAAGCAATTGAATTAGACTACAAACTTATTACCAATCCATTAGGAAATCATTCAGCTTTTAATGATTTCTATAACACTAACCATTCTTTCAATATAAATGCAGGGTTAAGAGTCCCATTAAAATTCAATTTAGATAACTTAAAGTTGGTAGATTCATTAGACATAATTTTTCCTGAAAACATCAATCCAAAGCAAGGAATAATTGAAATGAAAATAAATAATGAACTGCCTTTAGAATGCTGTCTTTCGATTAAACTATTAAATGGAGATTCCATAATTATCAACCCCAAATGTATTTCTTCAGCTATTGTTGATGTTAATGGAAATTTTATTGAATCTAATAATAATGAATTAGAAATAGTTTTAGATGAAAACACTATGAGATACTTAACAAACAAAAGAAAAATAATTCTTGAAATAATCTTAAATAGCCCTAATTCTACTAATAATTTTCCTATAAAAAATGATCAATATTTTTCTTATGAAATTAACTTAGAATTAAATACTGAAATTAATATAGATTGAGAAAATTAGTATTCATAATTTTAATTGGCCTACCATTTTATAGTTTGGCAAAACCAAAAGATTCATCAAGGATTTTTAATGCCATTGCATTAACTAGTTCCTCCAATTTCACTATTGGATCAACTCATTTACCAATAAATTTTTTTAAGAGATTATATTTTGGAGGATTTATTGATGAAAATGAAAAAGGTAAAATAAGTTCCGTAAACAAAATTCAAAGAAGTGGTTTAGAAATAGACGTTAATATTGGAGTAGACTTATTTCAAAATAAAAACAAAGGTTGGTATATAAATTTTCAAAACATTATTACATCTGGGGCACAATATCATCAAGGTTTATTTGATCTGATTTTAAGAGGAAATACAGAGTTTAATGAAAATATCTCTCTTGGAAAAACAGCATTTCACTTTAGAAATCATCAATTATTTCAATTTGGAAAATTTAATCAAAAAATAANATATGGAATCACTATTGGGAATATTATTCAAGAAAATAACGGTCAATTTGGAAGAAATGATTTCATAAATTTTTCCAATCCTTATGAATGGAATATTATAGCAAATCCTAATATGTATTCAATTCCAAACANCAATAATTTTATAAAGAAAAATGGTAATAGTTTAGGAATTAACTTTAAAATATCTGAAAAAATAAAAGATTTAAATACCTTAAAATATAATTTTGAAATTAAAAATTTAGGTTTGATTTTACTTCACAATAACATAGAAAAAATAAATTTTGACACCTCCTTTACTTACTCTGGATTATCGATTGAACAAATGCTTAATTTAAATGATTCAAGTAATGTATTCAATAACATACTTAATCCTAAGCCATTTTCAGAAAACATGTTTTTAATGACACCATTTGAGTTTAATGCCAATATTATTTTAAATAAAAATAAAATNAAATACTATAGTGGCATTTATTATAGGCACAACTCACAATATATCCCAAAAATTTACTTTGGCTTAAACATTAGAAATAACCATAAATTAAATTTTGGTAGTATATTGAGTTATGGTGGCTACAATAAATTTCAATTAGGTATTAACTCCGAATATCAAATTAATAATTTAAGAGTTAACTTAATTTTACAAAACTTTTTTGGACTAATACCATCTACAGGAAAATCATTTGGAATCTTTTTAAAATTATCATGGGAAATCAAATAAGGAAAATTAGTCTTCTTTGTCTTCCCATATTNATGGGNTTAATTTCAATAAGTCAAAACACTTTTTTTCAATCTTATGGTGGGAATTTAAACGATTATGGGGAAGAAATAATTGCTACCAAAGACAATGGATTCATTGCAATTGGAGCTACAGAAAGTTTTGGTAATGGTCTTACTGATATGTATATCATAAAATTAGATAGCAATGGAAATGTANAATGGCATAAAACTTTTGGNGGCCCTAATATTGACTATGGNAAAGATATCGTTCAGACANCAGATTCTGGATTTATTGCTTGCGGTTACTCAAATAGCCAAAATTTGGACTATGACATTTNTGTAGTGAAGATTAATAAAAATGGAGATTTAGATTGGAGTAAGAGATTTGGAGGAGATGACTGGGATTTTGGGAATAAAATAATTAATTCAAAAATAGATTCTAATCATTTCTATATTGTTGGTCAAACTTACAGTTTTGGCAACCATAACGGAGATGGTTTTGTTTTAAAAATAAATTCTTTAGGTGACTCTTTAATGATGAATACTTATGGGGGGAATCAAGAAGATCGATTTGAAGATATTACTCAACATTCTAATGGTAAATTGTATTGTATTGGCGCCAACAACAGCATTGATCAAAATACAAGACTTTGGATTACAGCAATTGAAATGAATGGTGATACACTCTGGAACTACTTTAGTGATAGCTTATCTAGCAAAGGAAAATCAGTTACTTTAGTTAATAATGAAATCATATTTTGCGGTTCAAATACTCCAATTCAGCCCACTAATGTTATTCCTAAATCATATTATTTAGTTGGTGGGCTAGACATTAATGGAGTTGAACTTTTTTATGCAGATTATGACTACTATTATTATAATGAAGAAGCTTGTGTAGAGGTAATAAAAAAACCTTTATCCAACAATTACTATTTACTTTCTAATATTCATTATAATAATAAAAATAGGATATATAGTTCAGAAATGAATTCCCAATGGATCCATAGTGGATCTTCAGATTTAAATGGAAATGAAAATGATGTTGCAAAAGGATTAGATACTTTAAAAAATAATACCGGAAATATTATAATCGGAAATACTCATGAAACAAATAATGGGTTTACGGATATATTCATTTCTAAAACACACAATGGAATATGGGACAGTATTTATAATAACAACCTTCTCTTAAGCAACAAAAACTTTAATTCTCCCAAATTAAAGGTTTTTCCTAACCCAACTCAAAAGTTTATTTATTTAGAGGGAGTTGAAAATGGTAATGAACTATTTATTTATAATTCTTATGGTAAATTGGTAGATGCGTTTATTTACAAAAACTCTGTTTTAAATTTAGAAACTTTGAAAAATGGGATTTATTATTTAAATATAAAAAGTGAATTAGAAAATAATTTCATTAAGATTATTAAACTCTAAACATAGCTAAAAAGTAGTATTCCTTATTTCTGTTATATAAATCATTGAGTTTCTGCTTTGAAAGCGGAGGGGATTGTTTGATAAAGCCTTTTAAAGTGAAAATATTATATTCGGATAAATCAAAAAGATCATAAACATCATCAGGATTAGTATTGTAGAAATTGGAAGCACCTAATCCATGTTCAAATATAAATACTGGATGAAATTTATCAATAACTTCTTTTGCTCCTTTTAAAACTCCATATTCCCCACCCTCAACATCAATTTTAATTAAATCTACTCTTGATTCATTAATAAGTTCTTTATCTAAAGTTGATGTTTTAATTTTTATTTTATCAATTTTCTCATATTTAGGGTAAGATCTTTTCTTTATTCCGCTATAAGCGGGATTGGATACAACATGGTGAAATTCTGATTCACCACAGGAATCTGAAATAGCACAGTTTTTAACTTTACAAATATTTTTATACTTTAATTCCAATTCTGAAAATAAATCAGGAATGGGTTCGAAAGCAAAATGCTGCCCATTAGGTGAACATTTTAAAGCATGATCAAGAACTTCACCTTTATGACAGCCAACATCTACAAATGTAGAATCAGCTTCTAATACTATTTTCATTATTTGAAAGGTCTGATTATCATAACGAATATTATGAGTAACTGGAAAAATTTTCTTAATTATATTTTTTAAAGAATGTATAGTCACTTAATTATATTTATTGTTATTCAATAATGGTTAATTCAGTTCGACGATTCTTTGCCTTATTTTCTTCAGAGTTATTTATGGCTATTGGCTTAGTTTCCCCAAACCCTTTAAAAGTTAATCGACTACCAGAAATACCATTATCTATTAACCACCTAACTACTGAACTTGCTCTTTCGTTAGACAATAATAAATTTAAATCATCATCTCCATCACTATCTGTATGACCACTAATTTCAATTTTTAATTGTGGATTAATTTGTAATAATTTTAATACTTTTTTTAATTCAACTATTGAAGATGTTTTAAGTTCTGATTTATTACTTTCAAAAAAAATATTTTCTAGTACAAAAGTGCCTGCCTTAATTTTCTCCAATTCAATAATTAAAAATCCGTCTTTTGATAAATTTAAACTATCCATATGAATATTTTTAGAATAAAACATATAACCTTCTTTTTCTGCATGTAATGCAAAATCAGTGCTATTAGAGACTGTTATTAAAAATTCTCCATTACCTCTTTTAGATTGCATTTGAGAAATTAAATTTCCTTTTTTTAGGTCTGATAATTGAAAAAATGCAAATAATGGTTTTTTAGTTTCAGCATCAATAATTCTTCCTTTGAGATACTGAATGGGTAATGGCTTGAACTTTTCATCAATATTGAAGCTATAAAGATCTAAACTTCCATAACCCCCTTCTCTATTTGATGAAAAATATGCTAAATCTCCCTTTGGTGAAATTAGAATAGAATTCTCATCTACAAAAGTATTTAATGGATAGCCTAAGTTTATTGGATCAGACCAAGTATTATTTTCTTGTTTTCTAGTCATAAAGATATCTAATCCACCCATCCCGGGGTGGCCATTGCTAGCAAAGTAAAGTGTTTGTCCATCAGGATGAATTTGAACAGATTCTTCACGATAAGGAGTGTTAATATTTGATGGCAATTTTGTAGGCTTAGACCAACTACCGTCTTCTAGTATAGTAGTTACGTATATGTCCTGATTATTTGGACTTCTTCTTTGTCTATTATAAGTGAGTCCTCTTACAAAGTAAAGTGTTTTACCATCA
>NYYE01000022.1 GCA_002686655.1 Crocinitomicaceae bacterium
GCCCTTAATAAATTCTGGAGGATGGCAAATGGTAGAAATTTAATTATTAACCTATTAAATACTAAATTTCAAAGTAATAAGAAACAAAACGTTTGAGTTAAATAAAATTTATAAATCAAATTGATTTTTTTTAAACATATTTTTCTTTTTTCTTTTTTTCTTTCTCTTATTCTAAATGCTAATGCCACTTCCTATTATATAAGTACTTCATTAGGAGATGATAATAATTCTGGTCTTAGTTCTCAATTTCCAATAAATTCAATTGATAAACTCAATACTTTCACTTTCCAAGCTGGGGATTCTATTTTGTTTAAAGCAGGTGAAAGTTGGGAAGGAATGTTTTGGTTAAAAGGTTCTGGAGTTTCAAATAATTCAATTGTTGTAGATATTTATGGTGGAGTGGGAAAAGCCACAATTAATGGTAATGGATATCAATCATGTATTTTAATTTATAATGATGAATATATTTCTATCAATAATCTTAATCTATACAATGAAAACACTCATCTTGACTCTCTAGGAAACACAAAATTACTTGTTGGTTTTGCAGGAGCTTTAAATACATGGGGTTCTGGAAAAAATATTCGTTTTGGAGTTAAAGTTGTCGCAACTTCTCATTCTTTATCTGGATTCAGATTCAATAATTTAGACATTCATAACATTTATCCTACGCCAACTTTATCTCAAAATACTCATAAAGGATATGGATTAAAATTAGAAACTCAGTCAGATACTTCTAATTTATTATTTAATACCATTTCAGATGTTAAAATTTCTAACTGCTATTTTCATCATACTGGGCATTATGGTATTTGGATTAAGTCTATAGGCTTAAATAATATTGATAGTGTTAAAAATTTTGACATTGATATTTTAAACTGTGATTTTCAAGATACTGGTGGTTCTGGATTTGTTCCAAATAAGAGCAAAAACATATTAGTTCAGGACTGTTTTTTTAATCATTGTGGTTCTAGTGTAGACAATAGAATGTGGAAACGAGGAAGCGGTATGTGGACATTTGATTGTAAAAATGCAATTGCACAACATAACTATTTCATGAATGCTCATGGTCCGCAAGATTCTTATGGTGCTCACATAGATTACGGAAATGAGAATGTGGTTTTTCAATATAATTATAGCTATAATAATGAGGGCGGGTTTGTAGAAATTTTAGGTGATAATATTAATTGCGGGTATAGATATAATATAAGTGTTAACGATGGATATAGATTAGATCCAAATAATTCACCATGGGATAAAAAGGGTAAAATATTTTGGATTTCAAATTATTGTGGTTCTGGCCCAAGATGCCCAAATACGGCAACTTTTATCTATAATAATACTGTTTTCATTAATGACAGTATCAATCCTGAAATATATTTTTGGCCTAATGTTGGTGATGTGCACCTATTTAATAATATAATTTATGTAGGTTCAAATGGCCAAAAAATCCCAACTCTCTTGCAAAACAATTTAAATACACTAAACATAAGTCATAATGTATTTTATGATTCTTCACGAATAAATTTGGATTCAGATCTAATAAATAATGCATTTTTTAATGATCCTAAACTTCTCAATCCATCTTCTTTAGGAATTAATGACCCTAATATGTATCAATTGCAGATTAATAGTCCGTTTATAGGAGCTGGAAAATTAATTTCTGGAAGTTCTGATACGACTAATTATCTCAATAATAATGGTGGAAGAGATTATTTTGGCAATATTATTTCTGACATTAATCCGCCGTGTATAGGTGCATTTAATTTAATAAGTTTAAATACTCCAAATTCTATAAAAAATCTTAATATAAAGGCTGTTCCAAGTATGACAACTGATAATTTAAGATTAAAAATAGAAAACTATTATGGGGAAATAGAAACTGAAATTTACAACCTTAAAGGAAATAAAATTTCAAAACAAAATGGATCATTTATTTCCCTGAAAGATTTTAAAAAAGGAATTTATATCTTAAGAATTAATTTCAATGGAGAAATTGAAAACCTTAAAGTCGTTAAGTTGTAAAAAACTTAAATAAGGTTCCAAAAAATAGGCATGCCAAAATAGACCATTATTAAAATAATAATAATGGAGAATATATTTATCAATATTCCAGCCTTAACCATATCTGATATTTTCAATAGTTTAGAACCAAATACTACAGCATTAGGGGGTGTTGCTACAGGTAACATGAATGCACAGGAAGCGGCAAGAGTAGTACCAACAAGAAGCAAAAAAGGGTTTATTTGCATAATATTTGCAATGGGTATCATCACAGGAAGAAGCATTGCAGTTGTAGCCATATTTGAGGTCATTTCAGTTAAAAAATTGACTCCAGCAATTATTAAAAAAATTACTAATAGTGAACTAGAAAATGTTAGGAAGGATAATTGATCTCCAATCCAATGATCTAATCCTGTTGCTTGAAATCCTTTGGCTATAGATAATCCACCACCAAAAAGTAATAATATACCCCACGGAATAGTTAAGGCATCTTTCCATTTCATAATGGGTTCTTTTTTATTTTTAGATGGTAAAATGAATAAGATAATTGCACTTGAAATAGCAATCATACTATCATCAAAATTTGGAATAATTAAATTTATAGTGTTTTTCCTAAATATCCAGGATAAAATTGTTAAAGTGAATACTATCAAAATCTTTTTTTCTTCATTATTAATTTTACCCATTTTAGATAAAATCTTTTTTATTTCTTCTTTTCCACCTGGGAATCCAGTTTTATTAAGTTTAAAAGCATATTTACTTAGAAACCACCAAATAAATAGCATTAAAATAATTGATACTGGAAATCCAATTTTCATCCATTGAAAAAAAGATATCTCAATATTAAAGTTTTCTTGAATAAATCCTGCAAATATTAAATTAGGAGGTGTTCCTATTAAAGTTGCAATTCCACCTGCCGAAGCACTATAGGCAACCCCAAGCATTAAAGCTTTGCCAAATACTTTATTTTCATTTTCTAAAGTCTCAGGGTGATCTTTTAATTGATTTATTACTGAAAGAGCTATGGGCAGCATCATCACTGTTGTGGCGGTGTTGGAGATCCACATAGATAAAAACCCAGTGGCTAACATAAACCCTAGTATAATTTTATCAGTACTTCCACCAATTTTTAAGATGATATTAAGCGCAATTCTTTTATGTAAGTTCCATTTTTGAATTGCATTGGCAAGAATAAAACCACCTATGAATAAAAAAATATATTTATGACCATAGTTGGCGCCAGTTTCTTGAATATTTAAAATATTCAAAGAAGGGAATAGTATAATGGGTAATAAAGAAGTTACAGCAATTGGTACCACTTCGCTTATCCACCATACTGCCATCCAAATTATTATTCCAAGTAAACGGAATCCCTCATGTGACATTCCATTAGGAGGGTCTAATATTAGAATAATAAAGAAAAGAAGAGGTCCTAATAACTTATAAATATTTGATTTAGTCATGAGTTATTGTAAAATAAATCTTTTGTATATTTTTTCAATAATAATTGAAGCCATTTTTTTTTTAGATTCCTTTGTCCATCCAGCAATATGTGGACTTAAAATAACATTGTCAAATTTTTTGAGTTGTTCAAAATGTTCATTTAAAGGGTTTTTTAATTTAAAGTTATTTAATTCAATATCAAGAACATCTAAACATGCACCTAAAATTTTATTAGATTTTAATGCTTCGTTTAAATCTTTAAGTATCACAGATTGACCCCTAGCAGTATTAATTAATATAAATGATTTTTTAAATTTTTCTAAAAATTTTTTATTAACCATTCCGATAGTATCTCTATTTAGGGGGGTGTGTAAACTTACAAAATCTGATTTTTCAAATATTTCATTTAAAGTCACTTCTTGAACATATTTTGTCTCAAACCCAGACTTATATTTATCGTACGCTATAATTTCCATTCCAAATCCTTTGAGCCTTTCTGCAAAAGCTCTTCCCATATAACCAAAACCAATTATCCCCATCACTTTGCCTTTTAGTTCTATCCCTCTATTTTCTTCTCTTTTCCAAATATTATTTTTCACCTCTATGTTTACCTTATGCAAATTATTAATTAGAGACAACAACATCCCTAAGGCATGTTCAGCTAAAGCATCACAATTTCCTTCTGGACTTCTAAAAACTTCAATATTATTTCTCTTACAATAATCAAGGTCAATATGTTCTAATCCTGAACCTGGCCTTGCGATAAATTTTAATTTATTAGCTAGTTTTAAATGTGACTCATTTAGAGAAAACTTAGATCTTATAACAATACCATCTAAACTGTGAGCATTTGCTTTAAAATCTTCTAAAGACCAATGTTTACAATCCATATAATCCCAATCCCATTTTGAAAATGATTCAGAAATAAGAGGGTGAAAATCATCTAAAAGAGCAACTCTCATCATTAAAAATAAAGAGCTATTCCAATTAAGAAATAGATTAGAAGTCCAATAATATCATTGGTAGTAGTAATAAATGGCCCTGTTGCTAATGCAGGATCTATTTTATATTTATTTAATATTAGAGGAACGAAAGTTCCAAAAAGTCCTGCGTATGTAAATACTGCGACTAGAGATACTCCAATAGTAAGAGCTAAAGTAAAATCACTTCTTGTTAACCAGCAAAAAATTAATGCAATGAAAGCACATATTAAGCCGTTAAATAAAGCAACAAGAAGCTCTTTAAAAAGTTTTTTAAAAATAGATTCATAGTTAAGCGTATTATTGGCTAATGATTGAACTATAATTGCCGAGGATTGAACCCCTACATTTCCTCCCATAGCTAATATTAAAGGAATAAATGAGGCCATTACAGCATTTTCCTTTAAATGTTCTTCAAAAAAGCCAATAACATAGGCCCCTAAAATTCCTCCTACCATTCCAATTAATAACCAAGGAAGTCTGGCTCTGCTAATTACAAATAATGAATCAGAGGGTTCAATTTTTTCAGAAATTCCACTGGCCATTTGGTAATCTTTTTCTGCTTCTTCTTTGATAACATCTAAAGCATCATCTATAGTTATTCTTCCTAAAAGAGTTTGGTTTTCATTTACAACTGGAATTACCACAAGATCGTATTTTTCCATTTTAGAAGCTACAGTCTCCGCTTCTTCATTGTCGAAAACTGTAATAGAATCTTGTTTGTAAATATCCTTTATTAAGGTGTCGTCAGATGCATATAAAAATCTTTTTAAGGATAGAATACCTTTAAACTTTTTAGAAGAATCAATTACATAAATAGTATAAACTTGATCTACATTTTCTACCTGCTCCCTCAGTTTTTTTAGAGCATTTTTGACTGTCCAATTCCAGTCTGCAGAAATAAATTCAGTATCCATTATTCCACCAGCACTATTTTCATCATAATTCATCAGCATTGAAATGTCTGAGGAATGATCTTCGTCTTGTAATGCCTCTAAAACTTCTTCTTGTACTTCTTCTGGTAAATCTTGAATAATATCGGTAGCATCATCAGCATCCATCTTTTCAACAGACTCAGCAATTTCCTTTGGAGAAAAAGATTCTAAGAATTGCTCTCTCGTATCTTCTTCAATTTCAACCAAGACTTCTGAAGCTAACTTTTCGTCCAATAATTGATATAAAAATTGAGCTTGAGTAAGGTTAATTATTTCCAATATTTCAGCTATGTCAGCAGGATGTAATGGATTTATTGCTTCAACTATATATCCACTATCTTCTTTTTCAAGAGCTAAAATTATGTCATCTATAAATTCCTTAGTTAATTCAAATTGCATTACAAAAGTGTTGAGAATTAATCTATGCTAAAATAGGAATTATTAGCTTGAATATCCTTACTTAATTTTGGATTCTAACAACTTAGTTAGTTCAATAAAATTCGATACTGAAAGTTGTTCTGGTCTTTTGGTTAATAATAAGTGATCAATTTTATTCTCACCTAACATAGCTTTTAAGGAATTCCTAGCCATTTTCCTTCTTTGATTAAAGACGGCTTTTACTACTTTGAAAAAAAGTTTTTCATTACAGTCTAATTTTTTAATATTATTTCTTTTAATTTTTATTACTCCAGATTTAACTTTAGGGGGAGGATTAAATGCATCTTCGTTAACAGTAAAAAGATATTTAACGTCATAAAATGCCTGAATTAAAACTGAAAGAATTCCATATTTTTTAGTTCCTGGTCCAGAGCAAACTCTCTCAGCTACCTCTTTTTGAAACATTCCCACCATTTGATCTACTCGAGCTCTATTTTCATATACTTTAAATAAAATTTGAGAAGAAATATTATAAGGGAAATTTCCAGTAACAGAAAAATTATTCTTGAATAATGTTGCCCAGTTAACCCTTAAAATATCTTGATTATAAACTTTTAAATTTGGAAAGTTTAGGTTTAAGTATTTAAAAGATTCTTGGTCAAGTTCGTATGTTACTAAGTGTATATTTTCTTGTAATAAAAACTTAGTTAGTGCGCCTGTCCCTGGTCCTATTTCTAATAAATTAAGATTTTTTTCAATAAATAAAGATTCAGAAATTCTCTTACTTACAGAATCATCTAATAAAAAATGTTGACCAAGATATTTTTTTGGCTTTACATCCATTAACTAAAAGATTGCATATCAATAAAGTTTTTATAAAAATTATTTTTCTTGATTAGTTCCTGATGACTACCCATTTCAACAATTTTTCCTTTATCTAATACAATTATTTTATCTGCATTTTGAATGGTTGAAAGTCTATGGGCAATGACTAAAGATGTCCTATTTTTCATCAATCTTTCTAATGCTTCTTGAACTGATTTTTCTGATTTGGTATCTAAAGAGGAGGTAGCTTCGTCTAAAATTAAGATTTCAGGATTTTTATAAATAGCTCTTGCGATACTTAAACGTTGTTTTTCTCCACCTGATAATTTATTGCCTCCATCTCCGATTTGAGTATGGTATTTTTGCCCCATATTTTCAATAAAATCGTGAGCGTTAGCCATTTGGGAAGATTTAATTACTTGATTATGGTCAATTTCTTTAAGACCTAGTCCGATATTATTGATAACAGAGTCATTAAATAATATAGATTCTTGAGTCACAACTCCCATTAAGTCTCTTAATTGACCCAAGCTTAATTCTTGAATATTTATATCATCGATTTTGATTGTTCCTGATTGAACGTCATAAAACCTTATTAATAAATCTGCTATTGTAGATTTACCTGCTCCAGAATGACCAACAATTGCAACAGTTTCTCCTTTATTAATTTTAAATGATATATTATTAAGAACTTCTTCTTTATCATATTTAAAGAATACTTTATTAAAACTTATTTCTTTTGAAAAGATGAATTTTTCTTCTTTTGATTCAACATCTTTAATAATTTTTTTCTCCAAAGTGATTTTTTCAATTCTTTCAAGAGCTGCAATTCCTTGTGACGAGTCATATATTGCTTTAGAAATGGATTTAAAAGGGCTTATCAGTTGAGAAAATAAAATTAAATAACCTATAAATACATCGGGTTGTATTTCTCCTTTAAAAACTAAATTCCCTCCATAAAGTAAAACTCCTGAGGTTGCTAAAACTCCCAAAAATTCACTAACTGGAGAGGCTAAATAAACACGTCGATTAATTCCTAACATTATACTGTATAAAGAATAACTCTTATCGTTAAACCTATTTTTCATAAATTTTTGAGCATTGAAACTTTTTATAATTCTCAATCCAAATAAAGTCTCTTCAGTCAAGGATAAAATACTGCCCAAGTTCTCTTGGCCTTTTTGGGATCTTTTTCTGAGTCCGTTACTGATTTTAGATATTATAAAACCAGCAAAAGGTAAAAACAAAACAATGAAAATAGTTAACTTAAAACTAATAATGAAGAGGGTTAAAAAATATCCTATTACATAAAAAGGGTCCTTAAAAATTGCGTTAGTAGTGGCTTTTATAGAAAGTTCAATTTCTTTTAAATCAGCTGAAAACATAGATAACAAGTTTCCTTTCTTTTCATCAGAAAAAAATTTCAACGGAAGTATTAATACTTTTTGATACATTAAGTCTCTTAAGCTTTTAATGGAAGATTGAACAAGATCAGATAGAAAAAAGGTACTTAAAAAAGTAAAAGTATTTTTTAAAAACACCATCAATACTAAAAATCCACATATAAGTATAAGTGTGGAATACCTCCCATTATTTATTGCATATTGAGCAAGACTGAAATTAACAAAATCTACAATTCCTTCTTTTGACCAATTAAAAATTCCATTGTATGAATTAACCATTTTTTGAAAGACATCCATCGACGAATTAAAAATAATTCTCAAAAGAGGGATAATCATGGCAAATGAAAATATAGAAAAAAACATTCCTAGAATGTTAAATCCCAAGTTTAAAAATAGAGATTTTCTAAACTGTAATGTAATTTTCGCTATTCTTAATAAGTTTTTCATTATAATTTTCTAATGCAAAGTTAACATACTTAGCTAACTAATAGTTCTACGAAATCAATATGCATTAGTATTGTGTTAAAGTGATGTCTTTTTCTAAATTTGCAAATTCTATGAGTGTTAGACAAGAAAAAATAGCCAGTGTAATTAAAAAAGAATTGGGAATATTCTTTCAGAAAAATGCTATTATAATTGCTAAAGGGGCTATGATTACTACAACTGTTGTAAGAATGAGTCCTGATTTATCCATTGCAAAAGTTTACATAAGTATTTTCGGTGGTAAGGATAATGATGCATCTTTTCAGAATATTGTAGATCATTCAAAATTGATTAGACATGAGTTAAGTAAGGTAGTGAGAAATCAACTTAGGAAAATGCCTGAATTACACTTTTACAGAGACGATTCTTTTGATTATGCTCAAGAAATAGACAAGCTTCTAAAATGAAAAAGCTATACAAATATCTACTTAATTCACTTCCAAGGCCATTATTAATTAGGTTGAGTTATATTTTTAAGTTTTTTGCTCCTTTTGCTTATTCAGGAAATAAAGTGCACTGTCCAGTTTGTGAAAAAGATTTTAGAAAATTCCTTTCTTATGGTTCTAATACTGCACATAGAGAAAATGTATTATGTCCCTACGATTTAACTTTAGAGAGACATAGACTTATGTGGTTGTATCTAAAAAAAAGTAATTTTTTTAATGTTGAGAAGCAAAAAGTTCTTCATATAGCACCTGAGCAATGTTTTTATCCAATATTTAAAAAACAAAAAAATATTGACTATTTAACTGCAGACATGGTATCTCCCATAGCGGATATTCATTTTGATTTACATGAAATTCCACTTGAAGAAAATTCTTTTGATGTAATATTTTGTAACCATGTTTTAGAACATGTGGAAGATGATTACCAATGTATGAAAGAGTTATATCGTGTTATGAAGAAAGGTGGTTGGGGAATTTTTCAAGTCCCAATTGATTATAATAATAAAGAAACATATGAAGATTCCAATATTACGGATCCTAAAGAAAGAGAAATCCATTTTTGGCAAAAAGATCATCTTAGATTATATGGGTTAGATTATCCCAAAAAACTTGAAAAAGTGGGGTTTAAAATAAATATTTTTGATCCAAAAAAATCTTTGAAGAATTTTGATTATGAAAAATTGAGACTAAATCCTTCAGAACTTATTTATATAGCCTCAAAATAATGTCTTCCATCACATTTATGGTTAATTCACTTAATGATCTTTCCAAGGTTGCTGAAAAAATATATCATTTATCATTTTCTAATCGTATTTTTTTGTTTAATGGTGAGATGGGCAGTGGAAAGACAACTTTAATAAAGCATATCGTTGCTCATTTTGGAATTGAAGAAGCTAATTCTCCTACTTTTAGTATCATCAATACTTATTTAGGAAATAAAAAACAATCTATTTATCATGTTGATTGTTATAGAATTGAAAATGAAAACGAGATAGAAAATATAGGATTGTTAGAAATCTTATATAGTGAAAATCTCTGTTTTATTGAGTGGCCAGAAAAAATCCATAACTTTTTACCAAATAATTACGTAAGAATTAATATTAACATTGATAATAAGTTACGTAAAATTACTATTGAGACATGAGTTTATCAGGAGATGCATTAAAATCTTTGGCTTTTCAAGCTTCTCTTTCACCAAAGGAAGAAATGTTAGAAATAGGTCAAAAAAAACAGAGTTTATACATTGGTATCCCTAAAGAAACAGAACTTCAAGAACAAAGAGTAGCTTTAGTCCCTGAATCTGTTGGATTTCTTGTTGCTAATGGCCATAGGGTCGTTGTAGAATCTGGTGCAGGACAAAAAGCTAATTTTTCGGATTCTGATTACAGTGAATCAGGAGCGGAAATTATACATGACACAAAAGAAGTTTATAAGGCAGATATTATACTAAAAGTTAGTCCGCCAAATATCAAAGAAATTTCATTGATGAAACACAGGCAGATACTATTTTCTGCTTTACAACTAACGGTTCAACCTAAAGATGCCTTGGAAAAATTAATGTCTAAAAAAATTACAGCAATTGCTTGGGATTATATTGAAGATGAAAACGGTTCTTTTCCATTAATTAGATCTATGGGAGAAATTGCAGGTACCACATCTTTTCTAATTGCTGCTGAGTTGATGAGTAATGCTAATAATGGGAAAGGGTTAATGTTAGGTGGTGTTGCAGGAATATCTCCTCCAGAGCTAGTAATCATAGGAGCTGGAACTGTTGGTCAATTTGCCGCAAGTGCTGCATTAGCATTAGGGGTTTCCGTTAAAGTTTTTGATAATTCATTATTTAAGTTAAGAAGATTGCAAAAAGAGATAGGACATAAAGTCTTTACGTCGGTAATTCAACCCAAAGTTTTGGAGAAAGCATTGAAGAGATGTGATGTAGCTATTGGAGCAATTAGCGCTCCTGGAGGTAGAACACCTTGTATAGTTAGCGAAGATATGGTTAAAAAAATGAAATCTGGATCTGTAATTGTGGATGTTAGTATTGATAAAGGTGGATGTTTTGAAACCTCTAAAA
The DNA here is from genome assembly GCA_002686655.1 of Crocinitomicaceae bacterium. Lineage (GTDB taxonomy): Bacteria > Bacteroidota > Bacteroidia > Flavobacteriales_D > Parvicellaceae > MED-G20. The sequence goes on from NYYE01000022.1 coordinate 10,972, forward strand.
TTACCACTCATCAAAAACCAACTTTTCTTAAACACGATATTATCCATTATTGTGTGCCAAACATAGGCTCAAGAGTATCTAGAACAGCAAGTTATAGCCTAAGTAATATATTTTCTCCTTTATTGATTAAAATTGCTGATAGTGGAGGTTGTGAAAAGTTAATTCAAAATGCTAAAGGTTTTAGACATGGAGTTTACATATATAATGGAACGTTAACTTCCTCTATATTAGGTAAAGCATTTGACCTACCACACAAAAATCTTGACTTATTAATCTCAGCTCTTTAGTGATTTAACTTACGTATAGACTGGATTTAACAGAATCAATTATTCTTTGAACACTAGGAAGAGCTTCTTCAATTAACACTTTAGAAAATGCAAATGGAGTATCAGCTTGCATAACTCTCATTACAGGAGCATCTAAATAATCAAAAGCATGTCTTTGTAGATGATAAGCAATTTCTCCAGAAATAGATGCTAATGGCCAACTTTCTTCAACAACTACACAACGATTTGTTTTTTTGACTGAGTTGACAATACATTCGTAATCAATTGGTCGAACTGATCTTAAATCAATTATTTCACATGAAATCCCATCTTTTTCTAATACATTAACAGCTTCTTGAACAACTTTTAAAATTTTCCCAAAAGAAACTATGGTAACATGATCTCCTTTTTTCTTAATATCAGCTTTGCCAATAGGAATTAAGTATTCACCTTCTGGAATTTCTCCTTTATCTCCATACATTTTTTCAGATTCCATAATTAAGACAGGATCATTATCTCTAATAGCGGACTTTAACAATCCTTTCGCGTCATATGGATTAGATGGAGTTACTACTTTAAGTCCTGGAACATGCGCATAAAAAGATTCAAAACTCTGTGAGTGAGTTGCAGCCAATTGGCCTGCTGGTCCATTCCCCCCTCGAAAAACAATAGGACAAGAGTATTGTCCTCCACTCATTTGAAGCATTTTTGCTGCACTATTAATAATTTGATCGGAGGCTAAAAGTGCAAAATTCCAAGTCATAAATTCAACAATAGGCCTAAGACCATTCATAGCTGCACCAACAGCAATTCCAGCAAAACCAAGCTCAGCTATAGGGGTGTCAATTACTCTTTTAGGACCAAATTCATCTAACATTCCTTGAGATACTTTGTAGGCACCATTATATTCGGCAACTTCTTCTCCCATTAAAAAGACTGTTTCATCTTTTCTCATCTCTTCTACCATTGCTTCTCTAAGAGCTTCTCTAAATTGAACGGTTCTCATTGTATAAATTTTGCCAAAAGTAAATCATAAAATGAGATTTTTTAAATATTATTTAATTTTTTTAACAAATTATATATTAAATATTATGTACAAACAAAATTTTATTATGCATGCATAATAAAATGAAAATAATTTCAATTCGTTTTAAAAGAATTATATAACTTTAAAAAAATAATCAATTTTAATTTCTTTTATGAAAATTTTAGTATGTATAAGTAAAGTTCCTGATACTACAAGCAAAATTAACTTTGTTGATGATAATTCAAAATTTGATGAAAATGGTGTTCAGTATATAGTTAATCCATATGATGAATGGTACGCACTTGTAAGATCTTTAGAACTTGTTGAGTCAAATGGCGGAACTGTTACTACAATTACAGTCGGAAATTCTTCTGACGACCCAACAATAAGAAAAGCTTTAGCAATTGGAGCTAATGATGCTGTAAGAATTAATGCAGAACCAACTGATCCATATTTTGTTGCAAAACAAATTGCAAATTATGCAGAAAATGAAAATTATGATATTATTATGACTGGGAAGGAAACTATTGACTATAATGGTTCTCAAATAGGCTCTATGGTATCTGCAATTTTAGATATGCCATTTGTTTCATTAGCTTCTAAATTAGATGTTGAAGGCTCTAAAGCAGTTCTTGAAAGAGATGTTCAAGGTGGATTAGAAGTTGTGGAAGTTGATTTCCCATTTGTTCTAAGTGCTTCTAAGGGAATGGCTGAGCAAAGAATTCCCAATATGAGAGGAATTATGGCTGCAAGAACCAAACCTTTAAAAGTGATTGAACCTGTAGACCAAAAAGTTTTGACATCAGTAATTAAGTTTGAATTACCAAATCCAAAGACCGGTTGTAAATATGTTGATCCTGAAAATATGGATGAATTAGTAGAATTATTACACAATGAATCAAAAGTTATATAATTATGTCAGTATTAGTATTTGTAGAAATTAAAGATAAATTATCTAAAGCAGTTCAGGAGGCCATNACATATGGTAAGAGTTTAGGAAAGGTGACCTTATTAACTTATGGTGATGTATCAGATTCTGTACTTTTAGAAACTGGAAATTTTGGNGTTGAGCATGTACTTATTTGTAAAAGTATAAGTGAAAGAAATGAACAATTATTATCNCAGCTNATAGTTAATGCAGTAAAGAAATATAATTGTGAATATATTATACTATCTCAAGATCAAACCGGAAAAGCAGTAGCTCCAAGAGTTGCTGCAAATTTAGAAGCTGGTCATATATCTGGAGCTATATCATTTCCTGAAAATACTGATGAATTTACTGTTAAAACAAATGTTTTTTCAGGCAAAGCCATTGCATTTGTTAGTGTNCATACGCCCATTAAAGTAATTTCAATATTACCTAACTCTATNCCCCCTAAGGAAAATAAAACAACAGCTTCTATTACTGAATTTAATGAGGATTTAGGTGAAGCAAGAATAAAAGTTAAAGAATTAAAGCCACTTGGAGATGGAATTCCATTACCAGAAGCAGAATTGGTAGTTTCAGCTGGAAGAGGATTGAAAGGACCTGAAAATTGGGGAATTGTGGAAGAACTGGCTAATTCTCTAGGAGCAACTACTGCTTGTTCAAGACCAGTTGCTGATATTGGATGGAGACCACATCATGAACATGTTGGACAAACAGGAGTAGCAATTAGACCTAATTTATATATTGCTGCTGGTATTTCTGGTGCTATTCAACATCTCGCTGGTGTCAACGGGAGTAAAGTAATAGTAGTTATTAATACTGATCCAGAAGCTCCTTTTTTCAAAGCAGCCGATTATGGAATAATTGGAGATGCTTTTGAAGTTTTACCAAGACTTACTTCTGCAATNAATAATTTTAAATCTTCTCAATAAAAAATCATAGATTTTAATTATCTTTATAAATAAGACATTATAAACTTTAATGTTGAAATATTTATGGAGAAAATAAAGTTAGATATCGCTGGGTTATCCTATAGTCAAACTCAATCAGGAGCCTATGCCTTAGTACTTTCAGAAGTTATAGGAAAGAGAAGGCTTCCCATNATAATTGGAGGGTTTGAAGCTCAAGCAATTGCTATAGAACTCGAAAAAATGACTCCAAGTAGACCTTTAACTCATGATTTGTTTAAAAATTTTGCAGATAATTTTAAAATTAACTTAGTTGAAGTGATTATTTACAATCTAGTGGAAGGAATTTTTTTTGCAAGATTAATTTGCGAACAGAACGGAAAAGAAGTAGAAATTGATTCTAGAACTTCTGATGCTATTGCTCTTGCAGTTCGATTTGAATCACCAATTTATACTTATGAATTTGTATTAAATTCTGCAGGAATTATTTTAGATGATGAGGAATTGGGCGAAAAAGAGGATATTACACCAGAAATAAATTTGGAGGAAATCACTAAAAATCCAACCGAAAGAATGACCTTAAAGGAGCTTAAGAAACAGCTTAAAAACTCCATTGATAATGAAGATTATGAAGCAGCTTCTAGATTTAGAGATGAAATTAATAACAGGAAAGAAAATTAATATAATTCTTCTATTTTTATTTTTTTTATCATCAGGATGTAACCATTCTGTGGAACAGCAACTTATAGGNGAATGGGAGATAGATTATGTAACCTTCTCAGATGGATCTTCTTCTACTGTCCCAAGTGATGAAAAGTATATACTTTCACTTAGAAAGAATAAAAATGAAAATGTATTTAATGTAGATAATGTTTACGGTTCATGGAATTTAAAAGACTCTACACTTTTTTTTGAAAATATCCCTGAAAGTAAAACGTTAATTGATTCAATTTATGTAGTTAACGATAAGTACGGAAATTCATCCCTTATTTTACAAAATGGGGACCAAAAAATTGCTACTATTGAAAATGGTCAACTTATTCCACAAAAAGTAATTTCAAAAATGAGANTTATTTCAGTTAATTTAGAACAGTTAAATTTACTTATTGAGAAAGATACCCACACTTATACCAAGTTAAATTAGTANTATAATATATTTTAATGATGTCAATTTTTAGAGGTTTATTAGGTTTAATTTTTATTTTGGCTATTGCCTTTTTTTTTAGTGAACAAAGAAAAAAAATTCAGTGGAAGATTNTAGTAATTGGTTTAGGATTTCAAATTTTATTAGCGTTTTTAATACTCAATCCATTTAATATTTCTTTTCTTGAATATTTTAGATTAGGCTTTGAATTATTAGGTAAGGCATTTGTCTATATTTTAGATTTTAGTAAAGCTGGAGCAGAGTTTTTATTTGGCTCATTCTTAGATGCTGAAAGGCATGGTTTTCTATTTGCATTTCAGGTNTTACCGACNATAATCTTTTTTTCAGCTTTAACAAGTCTTCTTTTTTATTTGGGAATAATTCAAAAGATTGTTTATTCACTTGCTTTATTAATGACCAAATTATTAAAATTATCTGGAGCTGAAAGTTTATCGGTAGCTGGTAATATTTTTTTAGGTCAAACAGAGTCTCCTTTGATGATTAAGGCTTATTTAGCCAAAATGAATAGGTCAGAAATTTTATTAGTTATGACCGGAGGAATGGCAACTCTAGCTGGGGGAGTTTTAGCAGCTTATATTGCTTTTTTAGGAGGAGATGATGATATAGAAAGATTAAAATTTGCTAAGCATCTTTTAGCAGCATCTTTTATGGCTGCTCCAGGCGCAANNATTATTTCAAAAATTTTAGTTCCTCAGTCNGATAAAATAGACTCCAATGTTGAAGTTTCTAAAGAAAAAATTGGAAGTAATGTCTTAGATGCTATCTCAAATGGTACTATTGAAGGATTAAAATTAGCTGTTAATGTTGCTTCTATGCTTTTAGTATTTATTGCTTTTTTAGCCATGGGAAATTTCTTTTTAACTAAAATTGGATCTATTACAGGTTTAAATTCATTTATAAATAGTTTTAGTGATGGACAGTTTAGTGAACTTTCATTACAAGTAATATTGGGCTATATATTTGCTCCTTTTATGTGGGTTTTAGGAGTATGTAGTGAGGATATTACATTAGTTGGCAGATTAATTGGAGAGAAGTTAATTATGACGGAGTTCATTGGATATATAAGTTTAGGAGAACTAAAATCCTCTGGTGCATTTTTGGAAGAAAAATCAATAACTATGGCTACTTATATATTATGTGGTTTTGCAAATTTTGCTTCAATTGGTATTCAGATAGGAGGTATTGGAGCTTTGGCTCCAACAAAAAGAAAGTTACTTTCTGAGCTTGGGATGAAAGCACTATTAGCCGGTACATTAGCTTCTTTATTATCTGCAACAATTGTTGGAATGACTTTTTAACTTATCGTTAATAAGTTTTTAAATCTTATAACTCTAATTGATTAAATACATTCTATTTTTAATCTTCAAAAAAAATTGCATGAAGCAGTACCATAAATTATTAAATCATATTCTAGAGAAAGGCATTCAAAAAGGAGACCGCACTGGAACCGGAACTATAAGCACTTTTGGATACCAAATGCGTTTTGATCTTTCAGAAGGATTTCCTCTTTTAACTACTAAAAAATTACATTTAAAATCTATTATTCACGAATTACTTTGGTTTATTAAAGGAGAAACAAATATTAAATATTTAAAAGATAATAATGTAAAAATTTGGGACTCTTGGGCAGATGAAAATGGAGATTTAGGACCAGTATATGGCCATCAATGGAGAAATTGGAATTCTGATGGTGTAGATCAAATTAATGAATTAATAAATCAAATTAAAAGCAACCCTAATAGTAGGAGAATGATTGTTTCAGCTTGGAACCCAAGTGTTCTTCCAGATACTTCAAAGACTTTTTCTGAAAATGTTTCTAATGGAAAGGCTGCTTTACCTCCTTGTCATGCTTTTTTTCAATTTTATGTTAGTAAAAATAAATTATCTTGCCAACTTTATCAAAGAAGTGCAGATACTTTTTTAGGAGTACCTTTTAACATTGCTTCATATGCACTTTTCACAATGATGGTAGCTCAAGTTACTAATTTAGAACCTGGAGATTTTATTCACACATTTGGAGATGTTCATCTATACAATAATCACATAGAACAAGCTAAAGAGCAGTTATCAAGAGATTTTCGTTCTTTACCTATTATGAAAATTAATCCATCAGTTAAGAATATTAATAATTTTAAATTCGAGGATTTTGAACTCGAGAATTACGATCCGCATCCACATATAAAAGCAGCTGTTTCCATATGATAGTTTCATTAATTGTGGCTATATCTAATAATAGGGCTATTGGAAAAGATAATCAACTGATTTGGCAATTGCCTAAAGACATGAAATTTTTTATGGATTCAACTACTAGTCATCCTGTAATTATGGGTAGAAAGAATTATGAAAGTATTCCAGAAAAGTATAGACCATTAAGAAACAGAACTAATATTATTATAACTAGAAATAAATCTTTTGAAGCTAATGGTTGTTTGGTTGTAAATTCTATAGAAGAAAGTTTAAGGTGTATGAATTTTGGAGATAATGAAGAGATTTTTGTTATTGGTGGTGGAGAGATTTATAAAAAATTTTTAGAGCTTAATTTAATAGATAGAATGTATATTACTCATATAGATGAGTTTTTTGAAGGAGATACCTTTTTTCCTGAGCTTAATTTTGACAATTGGCATTCAACCGAAATTATGAATCATACTAAGGACAATGATAATCCTCATGATTTTAAAATAATGTGTTACAATAAGAAGACTTAAGCAACTTTAAGTTTACTGATTTTTGACTTTAAGAATTGCTTTTCAGCGTAAGATACATCGATGATAAGTTCTTTAATATCTTTTTCAGGTGCATTAAACATAGACTCTGTTAAAATTGCCTCACAAATGGATCTTAATCCTCTTGCTCCAAGCTTCAGAAGAATGGCTTTTTCTACAATATAATTTAAAACTTCATCTTTAATAATGAGTTTAACATCATCCATTTCAAAAAGTTTAACATATTGCTTAATTAATGCGTTTTGTGGGTCTATTAAAATACTTATTAAAGTTTCTTTTGTAAGGGGATGCAAATAAGTTAAAACAGGAAATCTTCCAATTAGTTCAGGAATAATACCATACTTTTTAATATCTAACTGGTTGACATGAGATAGCATTTTCTCATCATTAAATTCTTCACCAGAAAGTGAATTAAAACCTATAGATTGACTTTTGACTCTTCTTTCAATGATCTTTAAAATACCATCAAATGCACCACCACAAATGAAAAGAATATTTTTAGTGTCAATCTGAATCATTTTTTGTTCAGGATGTTTTCTTCCGCCTTGAGGAGGAACACTTACTTGTGCTCCTTCTAACAGCTTGAGCATTGCTTGCTGTACTCCTTCACCAGAAACGTCTCTAGTAATTGATGGATTGTCACTTTTTCTTGCAACTTTATCAATTTCATCTATAAAAACAATTCCTCTTTCAGCTGATTGTACATTATAATCTGCTGCTTGAAGAAGTCTAGATAAAATACTTTCGACATCCTCTCCCACATATCCTGCTTCAGTCAAGACTGTTGCATCTGCAATACAAAAAGGGACATTTAATAAATTTGCTATGGTCCTAGCAAGTAATGTTTTGCCAGTGCCAGTTTCTCCAACCATAATGACGTTAGATTTTTCAATCTCTATATTATCATCTAAATTATTTTTTTGAAGTAATCTTTTATAATGATTATAAACTGCTACAGAAAGAACTTTCTTAGCCTCATCTTGTCCTATAACGTGTTTATTGAGCTTATCAACTATTTCTTTAGGAGTAAGAAGTTTTAAAGTTTCCTCAATTTCTTTTTTAGATTTTAGTCCTCCTTCTTCTTTAACAATAAGATGAGCTTGGCTAATACAAGAGTCACATATATGACCAGTAATACCTGCAATTAATACATTTACTTCTTTCTTTTCTCGACCACAAAAAGAACACCTTATACTTTCTTCTGAAGCTTTAGACATTTATTATTTTCTAGTTAATACTTCATCTATCATGCCATATTTTTTAGCCTCTTCAGATGTCATCCAATAATCTCTATCACTATCTTTCCATACAGTTTTGTAATCTTTTTTGGTATGATGCGAAATAATTTCATACAATTCTTTTTTCAGCTTCTGTATTTCTCTTGCAGTTATTTCTATGTCTGAAGCCTGTCCTTGAGCTCCTCCTAGAGGTTGATGAATCATTACTCTAGAGTGTTTCAAACCTGTCCTTTTTCCATCTTGACCAGCACATAATAATACAGCTCCCATTGATGCAGCCATCCCAGTACAAATAGTTGAGATATCAGGGTTTATATACTGCATAGTATCATAAATGCCCAAACCAGCATAAACAGATCCTCCTGGTGAATTAATATAAATCTGGATGTCTCTTTTAGCATCCATAGATTCTAAAAAGAGTAGTTGAGCAGTGATAATATTGGCTACATAATCATCAATAGCTGTTCCAAGAAATATAATTCTATCCATCATCAGTCTAGAAAACACATCCATTACCGCTATATTCATTTGTCTTTCTTCAATAATATTTGGAGTCATTCCAACAGGAATGTTTGGTAGTATTGAACTGTACTTGTCTAAAGTTGAGCTTGATATACCCATATGCTTGGTAGCATATTTTCTAAATTCTTCGCTGCTGTTATACATAATAATTTCTTTTTTTTAAAGTTAGGAATTTATTGAGTTAGCTCTGCCACCTTTTTAGTAAAATCTTCATGGTTGAGAAATTTATCATTGATTTTCAAAGTGCTTTTTAGGTAATCCATGACTTTTTTGTCGTAAATCATGTCATTTATTTTTCGCCCTTCATCTTTATTAGATAACACTTTTTCAGCAGTTTTTTTCAGTTCTTCTTCATCTGGAATCATCATTCCATATTGAACATATTGATTTCCCATTAAATCCATGGTGAATTTCAACAATTCTTCACCTGATACTTTAATGTTTTGATTTTTTATAATAAAATTCTCAATAAGTTGCCATTTTAGTCCATTCGAATAATTGTCGTATTCTTTATCAATATCTTCTTTCTTAGCTTCTTTATTGGATGATAAAATCCATTTTTTCAAAAAGGTGTCTGGTAATTTTATTCTAAGTTTTTTAATTAAGGTTTTAGAAATTTCATTTTTAAGAAGTCTATCAATGTCAGATATAAACATTTTATTTAAGTCCTCTTTTACCTTATTTCTAAATTCTTCTAATGTTTTGGCTTCACCTGCCCCATAAATTTTATCAAAAAGTGCTACATCTAAATTTGCTGGTTCTAATGTTTTCACTTCATTAACAGTCATAAATACATCTCTTTTATAAAGTTTAGCCCTTTCCTTATCTATTCCTAGCATCGCCGCCATGTCTGCTTCGCCTCTGGATATTTTTTTAGGATCTAATTTGAAAGTGTCTTTTGGCTTACAGCCCAATAATTGTTTTTTAGATTTTTTATCATTTATAAACTCAAGAGAAATAGTTGAACTCTGGTTAAATCCTTCTTTAATTATATTGCCATTTTCATCCAATTCTTTGAAATTTGCAAGAATCATATCTCGATCTCCAGCTTTTTCAACGCTTATAAGTTTACCATATCTTCTAGCAAAATCATCACTTTGCTTATTTATTAAGGACTCGTCAACTTTAGGTTGATATCTTGTAAATTTATATCTTCCAGGTATTTCTAAATTAAACTCCGGAGCAATTCCTATTTCATACTTAAATTCAAAATCACTAGGGTTATTCCAATCTACCTTGATTTTTTCATCCTCAATAGGTAGTGGGTTGCCTAGTATATTTAATTTGTTTTCGGTTATGTGATCATAAATAGATTTATTCAAAATTTTATCTATTTCCTCTGCTAATATTGAAGGGCCATACTTCTTTTTTATAATACTAGTGGGCACATGCCCTTTCCTAAATCCAGGAAGTTGCATTTGTTTTCTATAATTTTTTAAAGAAGAATCATAAGGTGCTTTATAATCTTCATTAGAAATCTTAACTGTAAGAACAGCGTTAAGTGCATCTAAGTTTTTAATGCTAACGTCCATATTTTTGTTTTATGTTTAATCTAAAAATGGCATAAAGCTAAAGCTTATGCCATTTTAATGTTAGTGCGGGTAAAGGGAGTCGAACCCCCACGCCTTGCGGCACTAGATCCTAAGTCTAGCGTGTCTACCAATTCCACCATACCCGCATTTAAAGCATTGCTTTTAAAAAGCAGTTTGCAAATTTATTCAATTTTCTTAAATAGGAAAGCTCAAAATTTTTTTCTGTTAACTTTGTTAAGTATAATTAATTAAAAAATGCTTTCATTAAACCCAAAAGAACTTAAGCTTTCAAAACTTCACCATTATTTGCTGGGTGCAGTTGTTCCTAGACCCATTTGCTTTGCTAGTACTATAGATGAAGATGGAAGACCGAATCTAGCTCCCTTTTCTTTTTTCAATGTCTTTAGCTCTAATCCTCCAATTGCAATTTTTTCACCATCAAGAAGCGGAAGAACAGGTAAACACAAAGATACCTATAACAATATTCAAAAGGTTAAGGAGGTTGTTATTAACATGGTTAACCATAAAATGGTAGAACAAATGTCTTTAGCCAGTTCACCATACGATTCAGATGAAGATGAGTTTATTAAAAGTGGGTTTACAAAAGTTAAATCTGAACTGGTAAAACCTTTTAGAGTAAAAGAATCACCCGTTCATTTAGAGTGTAAGGTTAATGAAGTAAAAGAATTAGGTCATGAAGGAGGAGCTGGGAATTTAATAATTTGTGAAATATTAAAAATTCATATTCACGATAATATTCTTGATGAAAGTAATATGATTGATCAAGAAAAAATTGACTTAGTTGCTAGAATGGGTGGTAATTGGTATTCAAGAACTGATAAAAAATCCATGTTTGAAATTACCAAGCCGATGTCATCGAAAGGAATTGGTTTTGATCAAATTCCAAAAGAAATTTTATCCAGCAAATTCCTTTCAGGAAATGATTTAGGAAAGTTAGCAGGAATTGAGTTTTTACCCAATGAAACCGCTGTTAATGATTTTAAATTGATAGAGCTTAGTGAACTTTTTTTAGATTTGGAAGAAAATCCTAAAAAGTTAGAATGGTCTCTTCATGAAAAAGCTAAAGAATTTTTAGCTGTAAATGATTTGGAAGCAGCATGGAAAACATTACTTTCGTTTAATAATTAAATAAAAAATGGAACTTAAATTAAATGGTAAAGTAAAGTTAATTTCAGATTTACAATCTTGGGATTCAGGGTTTACAAAAAGAGAATTTGTAATTACTACTAATGAACAATATCCTCAAGATGTGAAATTAGAATGCATTAAGGATAAAACTAGTTTATTAGATGGCTTATCTGAAGGAGACGATGTTGAAGTATCATTTAATGTAAGGGGGAATGAATACAACGGCAAGTATTATGTCAACTTACAAGCTTGGAGATTGAATAAAAGTGGTGGAGCAGAACCAGCTAGTGAACAAGCTCCCTCGGAGCCAGATTTTGAACCAGTCGGGGACGATGATGATGATTTACCATTTTAATTAATTTTTAATGATGTCCCTAATTGAAAAATATATAAAAGGGATTAGATTTTTATTACCATCTCCATTTTCAATAGCTATATTATTAACCCTTTTTACTTTTATATTGGCTTTTTTTTGGCCAATGAATATCTACATAGAAGATTTAAATTGGGTCGATAAGTTTACTCAGATTCTTATATCCTGGAATGATGGNCTATGGAATGTTCAGGGNATGGCATTCNCAGTNCAAATGATGTTAATGCTATTATTAGGGCATGTATTGGCGTTAAGTAAATCTGTTGATGCTGCTATNAATAAACTTCTTCCCTTTTGTACTAACAATGCTAAAAGTGCACTTATTGTTACTTTTTTCACCTTGATTGTAAGTTGGTTTAATTGGGGTTTAGGATTGATTTTTGGAGCTATTTTTTGTAAAAAAATAATGGATTACGCTTCCCAAATCTCTATTGGTCTCAATCATGGATTGATTGGAGCAGCTGGATACTCTGGTTTGATGATTTGGCATGGTGGTATTTCAGGATCTTCTCTAGTTAAAATTTCCGAGGTTGGACATTTGAAAGATTTAGCTCCTGAAATTGTGAAAAGTAGTGNTCCTCTTTTAATAGGTTTCTCAAAAACCGTATTCTCTAATATGAATATTGCTGTCACATGTTCTTTGTTGGTAACCTTACCTGTTACTATGTATTTTTTAGGCAAAAAAACTAAAGTTGTTATTCCTAATAAAACGAAAGAAATTAAATATGAGGATAAAAAATTTAATTTAATTGGTTTTGAAAAATTTGATCAATCTAAATTAGCAGGAACAATTATTGGGTTATTTATCATCATTTTTTGTGGTTATTTAGCAATTAGCCATCCATTGACAAAGTCCTTTCAGTTTATCAATCCTAATTATTTAAATTTAACTTTACTCGGTCTTGCTTTAGTCTTTCACAGAACTATTTCTAGTTTTTTAAGAGCAACCGAAAAAGCTATTGTTGGAACAGTTGGTATTTTAATTCAATTCCCCCTATATTTTGGAATAATGGGAGTAGTAAGTGATACAGGAATTATTAATGATTTAGCAACTTATTTTNAAAGTATTTCTTCAAATTATACTTATCCAATTTTCACATTTTTAAGTGCAGGATTAGTAAATTTTTTAGTGCCGAGTGGAGGAGGTCAGTGGTATATCCAAGGACCTCTAATTATACAATCAGCTATAGAAATGGGAATCCCTTTAAGTAAAAGTATTATGGCTATGGCTTATGGCGATCAACTAACTAATATGATGCAACCTTTTTGGGCACTTCCTTTATTAGGAATTACTGGACTTAAAGCCAAAGATATTCTACCATACACATTAATTATGATGTTAGTTGGATTGGTTGTTTTTTCTTTAGGGCTACTTATATTCTAGATTAAAAAATCCTCAATTGAAANATTACTAAAGATAATTTATAATGAAGCAGTTCAAGTCATTTATTTCAAAAAGGTTAATCATTAGACCCACCTCTAAGCAAGATGCTGAACTGGTTTATGAATTAATGAATTCACCTAAATTCATTAAATATGTTGCAGANAGAAACATTGATTCAATAAATGATGCAAGCAATTATATTAAAGTTAAAATGCTTCCACAATTATATTTGATGGGATATTCAAGCTATACATTAATTAATAAGTCCAATGGAGATAAAATTGGAATATGCGGTCTTTACAATAGAGCTGGAGTTGATGGAATAGATATTGGATTTAGTATTTTACCACATTTTGAACGTTTAGGNTATGCATATGAGTCGTCATCAAGACTAATTAAAGGTGCTTTTGAAGAATTAGAAATTGAAGAAATTAAAGCAATTACCAATCAAGATAATATTTCTTCGAAAAACCTTTTAAAAAAATTAGGATTTAAACTTATTGGTAAAACAATACTTCCTGATGAAAAAGAAGAATTACTTCTCTTTGAAATTAAAAAAACAGAATATTAGCCCTTTTAATGATTAAAAAATTCGTAATAGTATTTATAGGTCATNAATAAACAAAACAAAATGAAAAGCAAATATTTATTANTTANGCACTTTCTNTATATATTCTCAATAATTATTTCCTNATTTTCATGTACTAAAAATTCCCAAATAACTTTTTATTGGGACGAAACGGGTTGCTCAGATCCTTGGTTAGATTTCTATACTGCCGATACTTTTTCTCAAGAAGCTCAAAATAATGCTATNAGAAATTATTTATTAAGTGAAAATATAGATTTAATTTCTTTAANTCATGAATATGATTCTTCCAAAGCAGAGTTTTGCTTGGCTTGCCATTGTAAAACAGGAAAAGTTTTTGAATTGATTGTCTCNAAAAATGATAAAAGAAAAATGAAAAATTTGGGACTAAATCAATTTGATCTTCACTTTTATCAATAGGATTATTGATGTGGTTTAAATCAATAAATTCAAGAGGAGATTTTATTTTTGAAAAACAGGGATTAAAAATTTTTGAACTTAAATTTCCTAAATGGTATTCCCATAGAGCAGTGGTTTCTTATGACAAATCTAACATTGAAATAAAACCTAAAAGTATTTGGAAGAGCGAATACATTATTTTNAAAAACAATCAAAAAAAAGGGTCAATAACATCTAATTGGAAAGGAGAAGTTTCTATTCAATTTTTCGATGAATTAAANNACAAACATAATTTCCAATTAATGAGTAAAGGCTTTTGGAAACAAAGGTTTGAACTTTATAATGATAAAATGTCTTTGCTAAATATTATCACTCCATCTGTTAATTGGAAAAAAATAAGTTCTGATTATGAATTAGAAAATAAAGCAAATAGCTTAGAAGAAAAACATTTTAATGAGCTTATGATTTATACGGGATTCTATGTTATTCTTCATAAGAAAAACACAGCTTCNTCTGTTTCTGGAGGTGCTGTATAAATCGTTTAGCTAAATTAGCTAATTGAAAATCAAAGAAATTTTAAAATACAATGATCACAGGCCATGGAGCATTCCTATTAAAAAATGGAATTTCTATCAAGAATGGAATAATGCAATATTTCTTCATTGGAAAGTAGAACTTAAAGAACTTTCAAAATTTGTTCCAAGTAATTTACAAATAGATTTATTTGATGGTCAACCATGGGTTTCCTTAGTAGCATTTACTATGGAAAAAATTAGACCAAGGAATTTTCCTCATTTCTCACCAGTCTCAAATTTTCATGAAATTAATATTAGAACTTATGTGAAATCCAATAATAAGACTGGGGTATATTTTTTAAGTATTGAAGCTGGTAAGAAGATTGCTTGTAGAATAGCAAGAAAAATTTCTAAACTTCCCTACCGTTATTCAACAATAAATAGATCATTTAATTCTTATAACTCAATCAATTCTGATTTTAAAGATTCATTAGAAATACAATACGATTTTAATCAATCGAAAAGTAATATAACAGCATTGGATCTTTTCCTTACAGAAAGATATGCTCTTTTTCATGATGTTGGAAATCATATAAATGAATTTGAAATTCATCATTTACCTTGGCCNATTGAAAATATGGAATTATTAAAATTAAATTTTAACTATCAAAGATTTAGTAAAATGATGGGAAAGAGTCCTGATAAAACACATTTTTCTAGTGGGGTTAAAGTGATTTCATGGAATTGCAATAAATATTAATACAACTTTATTATTTATAATCCATCTAAATTGCTTAAAGATAGTTACTTGTTTAATCAAATTTTTAGATAGAAAGAACTTAAATCTACAATGTTTACTACATTTGTTCAGGCTTAAAAATAAATCATTATGAGCAAATCTACTTTTTATACCTCCATAGGATATAAAATACTGATGGCCCTATCAGGACTATTTTTAATGTTTTTCTTGCTTCAACATCTTGTGATTAATTCCCTTTCAGTAATAAGCCCAGATGCATTTAATGAAGCTTCTCATTTTATGGGAACCAATCCATTAGTCCAGTTTTTATTACAACCNGTACTGATTTTTGGAGTAGTATTTCACTTTATAATGGGTTTCTTTTTAGATTTAAGAAATAGAAAATCTAGAACTATTAATTACGCTTATAACAACCCATCTTCAAACTCTTCTTGGCCGTCTAGAAATATGATTATTAGTGGAATTACTGTACTTGCTTTTTTGGNTTTACATTTTATTGATTTTTGGATTCCTGAAATTTCAACAAAATATATTGTGGGTGATATGTCCGGGTTAACGAATGAAGGCGAATTTAGATACTATCATGAATTACATGAAAAATTTAATGCATTACCTAGGGTAATTGCTTACGTAATAGCTTTTATTTTTCTCTCTCTTCATCTACTTCATGGATTCCAATCTTCTTTTCAAAGTGTTGGAGTTTCCACAAATAAAACTAGATCAACATTTTATAAAATAGGAACTATTTTTGCGATAATTGTTCCTTTTGGNTTTATAACCATTGCAATGTTTCACTTTTTAACCCAACATTAACTATCATGGCAATACTAAATTCTGGCGTACCTAATGGTGAATTGAAAGATAAGTGGACACAATACAAAGATTCAATAAATCTTGTAAACCCAGCTAATAAAAGAAATATTGATGTAATTGTTGTTGGAACTGGATTAGCGGGAGGCTCAGCATCTGCAACTTTAGCAGAACTAGGTTACAATGTAAAAACTTTTTGTTATCAAGACAGTCCAAGAAGAGCGCACTCAATTGCTGCTCAGGGAGGGATTAATGCCGCTAAAAATTATCAAGGAGATGGAGATTCTACTTACCGTTTATTTTATGATACTNTTAAAGGGGGTGACTACAGATCTAGAGAAGCTAATGTATATAGATTAGCAGAAGTATCTACCAACATAATTGATCAATGTGTTGCTCAAGGAGTTCCTTTTGCTAGAGATTATGGAGGTTTATTAGATAACAGATCTTTTGGAGGCGTATTAGTTTCAAGAACATTTTATGCAAAAGGTCAAACAGGGCAACAATTACTTCTAGGCGCTTATTCAGCTATGAATAGACAAATTGCTAGAGGAAAAATCAAAATGTATAACCGACATGAGATGTTGGATGTTGTTATTGTAGATGGCAAGGCAAGAGGAATCATAGCCAGAAACTTAATTACAGGTGATATTGAAAGACACTCTGCTCATGCAGTAGTGATAGCTTCNGGAGGATATGGCAATGTTTATTTTTTATCGACCAATGCAATGGGAAGTAATGCTACTGCAGCCTGGAAGGTCCACAAAAAAGGAGCATTTTTTGCTAATCCTTGTTACACTCAAATTCATCCAACTTGCATTCCCAGATCTGGAGAATATCAATCTAAGCTAACTTTAATGTCAGAGTCTCTTAGAAATGATGGTCGAATATGGGTGCCTAAAAATATGGAAGACGTAATTGCTTTAAGAGAGGGAAAATTAAAAGCAATTCAGATTCCTGAAGAAAATAGAGATTATTATTTAGAAAGAAGATATCCAGCATTTGGAAACTTGGTCCCAAGAGATGTTGCGTCTAGAGCTGCTAAGGAAAGATGTGATGCGGGATTTGGAGTCAATCAGACTGGAGAAGCTGTTTATTTAGATTTTAGCTCTGCAATTATAAGGTATGGAGAGGAGCAAGCATTACTTAATGGAGAAGATGCTGGAGATAAACAATTAGTTAAAAAACTAGGTCGAGAAATAGTAAAATCAAAGTATGGAAACTTATTTCAGATGTATGAAAAAATTGTAGATGAAAATCCGTATGAGAATCCTATGATGATATATCCCGCAGTTCATTATACAATGGGAGGAATATGGGTAGATTATAATTTAATGACTACTGTTCCTGGTCTTTACGCTATTGGGGAAGCTAATTTTTCAGATCATGGATCTAACAGACTGGGAGCATCTGCACTTATGCAAGGCTTGGCTGATGGATATTTTGTACTTCCATACACCATTGGAGATTATNTATCTGAAGATATTAGAACAGGACCCATTTCAACAGACTCTGAAGAATTTGAATTAGCAGAATCTAATGTAAAAAAACTACTAAATCAGTTAATATCCAATAAGGGGAATCATTCTGTAGACTACTACCATAAAAAATTAGGTAAGATTATGTGGGATAAATGTGGTATGGCTAGAACTGAAATTGGTCTTAATGAGGCGATTAAAGAAATCAAAGAACTNAGAGAAGATTTTTGGAAAAATGTTACAGTTCCTGGAAAATTAAATGAACTNAATAAAGAATTAGAGAAAGCAGGTCGTGTAGCTGATTTCTTAGAACTTGGCGAGTTATTTGCTAAAGATGCTTTAACTAGAAATGAGTCATGTGGGGGGCATTTTAGAGAAGAATATGCAACTAAAGAAGGTGAAGCTAAAAGAGATGATAAAAATTTCACTTTTGTTTCAGCTTGGGAATATGCAGGCGAACCATCTGATGCTAAGCTTCATAAGGAAAAGTTAGAGTTTGATAATATTGAGTTAAAAGAAAGATCTTATAAATAATTAGGTATGAAATTAACACTTAAAATTTGGAGACANAAAAGTAGCACAGATAAAGGTTCTTTAGAAACATATCCAATTAGTGAGGTATCTGAACATATGTCTTTCTTAGAAATGTTAGATGTATTAAACGAAGATCTTATTGAAAAAGGGATAGAGCCTGTTGCTTTTGACCATGATTGCAGAGAGGGAATATGTGGTATGTGCTCACTTTATATTAATGGAGAAGCACATGGCCCTGATAGAAGAGTAACTACCTGTCAACTTCACATGAGAAAATTTAAGGATGGTGATACAATATTTATTGAGCCGTTTAGAGCCAATGCATTTCCAGTTGTAAAAGATTTAGTAGTTGATAGATCTGCGTTTGACAGAATACAACAGTCAGGTGGTTATGTNTCTGTAAATACTTCGGGAAATACTCAAGATGCTAATAGTATTCCTATTCCAAAAGATGATGCTGATATTGCTTTTGATGCTGCTACATGTATTGGATGTGGAGCTTGTGTAGCCTCTTGTAAAAATTCATCAGCTATGCTTTTTGTTTCTGCTAAAGTTTCTCAATTTTCACTATTACCCCAAGGTCAGGTAGAGGCAAAAGAAAGAGTTATAAATATGGTTAATAAAATGGATGAAGAAGGATTTGGAAATTGTACCAATACTGGAGCTTGTGAAGTAGAATGTCCNAAAGGAATTTCTCTNGATAATATTTCAAGAATGAATAGAGAATTTATTTCAGCTAATATCAAAAAATAGGTTAACTTNTTTTGTTAATTTCCTATTTGGGCTTTTATTATTTTTTCTACAACCCCTCTGTAATATTCAAAATCCCATCTAATTTCTTTTTTTATGTAGTCATAGTAAGCAATTGAAATGGGTTCAGTTTTAAGAAAGGTTAAATCATCATTTTTTGAATCATGAAAAAGGGTAATTTCAGCCTTGAGTTTATGTTTCTTTTTATTTTTTGGAATGTCTATAGCATCAATAATAAAGTGCTTTGAAACATAACTGTCCTTAGAAAATTCAAACTTATATATCCCTCTGATAGTAATGATTTTTTTCACNCTATTCCCTTTCAATTTATAATTTTGTAACTCAACATTGTTTCTGTAAATTTTTATGGAGCAATTTTTTAAATTTCCATACCTGTTCTCAATCGGAATTAGATTAATTTTTAATTTTATTTTTATGTTCTTTTGAGAATGGATTCCCCAACTTATTATAACTAATATTAANACAGTTAAAAGCCTAAGAGGTTTCATCAATAGANTAAATCANTTTCTAATCTAAAGATATTCTATAATTGATTTCAAAATAATTAAAATCAATTTTTAAATTAAGAGAAAGAAGTTTAAAAGATTTTACTGGCAATATTTTTTACAGATTCGCCTTTCCCCATTGTATAAAAGTGAAGAACTGGAACTCCTGCTTTTACTAATTCTTGTGACTGCATGGTAGACCATTCAACTCCTACTTTTTTTACCTCATCATTGGTTTTACATTTTTCCAATTCGTTAGAAAACTCTTCTGGAAAATTGGTGTTAAAAAACTTAGGAATAAATGTTAGGTGACGAAGATTGGTTATGGGCTTTAGACCGGGTATTATTGGAACTGTGATTCCTATCTCTCTACATTTTTTTTCAAATTCAAAAAACTTTTTATTATCGTAGAAAAGCTGAGTAACAATAAATTCCATGCCTGCATCTACTTTTTCTTTAAGGTGTTTAAGATCACTTTTTAAATTCATAGCCTCGAANTGTTTCTCTGGATAACCAGCTCCACCAATACAAAAATTTGAAGGACTATTTTTGGTCTCTTCATATAAGTATTGACCATTATTCATATCATTTATTTGTTCAATGAGGTCAATTGCAAATTTATTTCCTCCGTCAGTTGGGATAAAAGCAGATTCGTTTTTCATGGGGTCACCACGAAGGGCAAGAATATTATCTACACCCAAAAATTTTAGGTCTATTAANGCACTTTCAGTATCTTCTTTAGTAAAGCCACCACATATTATGTGTGGGATAGCATCTACCTTATAACGATTCATTAAAGCAGCACATATTCCAACTGTACCAGGTCTTTTTCGAATAGAAACCTTTTTAAGGAGCCCGTTGCCCATTTTTTTATATTCGTACTCTTCNCTATGATAAGTTACGTTAATAAANGGTGGATTGAATTCCATTAATGGGTCTATCCCTTTGCAAATATCTTCAATTCCTTTTCCTTTTAAAGGAGGTATTATTTCAAAGGAGAAAATAGTTTTATTGGAGTTCTTTATATAATCAACAACTTTCATTAGGAGGCAAAATAANCTCTTAATACCAACAAAACCAAAATTATTAGANGATAAGAAGTGTTATTTGTTAAACATTTTATTCTGTTTAAGGATATTAGTACTATAATATGCTTCATAAGCTAAGTATCTAATATTTTAAATACTACATTTGCTTCGAATGAAAAANATTAGAAATTTTTGCATTATAGCTCATATTGATCATGGTAAAAGTACTTTAGCTGACAGGTTATTACAGACTACAGGAACCATTTCAGATAGAGAAATGAAAGATCAAGCTTTAGATGATATGGANATAGAAAGAGAGCGTGGTATTACCATCAAGAGCCATGCTATTCAGATGGATTATATTCATAAGGGTCAACCATACAAGTTGAATTTAATTGACACACCTGGACACGTCGATTTTTCCTATGAAGTTTCAAGNTCAATTGCTGCATGCGAAGGAGCNCTTTTAATCGTTGATGCTTCTCAAGGNATTGAAGCTCAAACAATTTCTAACCTATACTTAGCAATCGAAAATGACTTAGAAATTATACCAATCCTAAATAAAATGGATTTACCTGGTGCCATGCCAGAAGAAGTTACAGACCAAATTATTGATCTTATTGGTTGTTCAGAAGATGATGTAATTCAAGCTAGTGGAAAAACAGGTNTGGGTATNGATACGATAATAGAAAGAATAATTAATAAAATTCCAGCCCCTNANGGAAATGACAATGAACCGTTACAAGCTATGATTTTTGACTCTGTATTTAATTCTTTCAGAGGGATTATCGCTTATTTTAGAGTTTTTAATGGTGTTATCAAAAAAGGACAACAGGTAAAGTTTTTTAATACTGGAAAAACTTATAATGCTGATGAAATTGGTGTTTTGAAGATGGACTTAAATCCAAAAAAAGAACTAGGTTCAGGAGATGTTGGATATATTATCAGCGGAGTAAAAAAAGCAAATGAAGTGAAGGTTGGTGATACAATTACATCAATTTCAAATCCTTGTGAAGAAGCTATTAAGGGATTTGAAGATGTCAAACCAATGGTATTTGCTGGAATTTATCCTGTTGACACTGATGATTATGAAGAACTAAGAAATTCAATGGAAAAGCTTCAGCTTAATGATGCTTCATTGGTTTTTGAGCCCGAATCATCTGCTGCATTAGGNTTTGGATTTAGGTGTGGTTTTTTAGGAATGCTTCATATGGAAATTATTCAAGAAAGATTGGAGAGAGAATTTAATATGACTGTAATTACTACAGTTCCTAATGTTTCTTATAATGTTTTTTTGAAAAAAGATTTACAAGAAGTTAAAGTTAATAACCCTTCTGAACTTCCAGATCCTTCTAAAATGGAGTGGATAGAAGAGCCTTACATAAAAGCTCAAGTAATAACCAAAACAGATTATGTTGGAGCAGTTATGAACTTATGTATTGAAAAAAGAGGAGAACTTACTAACCAAGTATATTTAACTCAAGATAGAGTGGAGCTTTCATTTCAAATGCCTCTATCAGAAATAGTATTTGATTTTTATGATAGATTAAAATCAGTTAGTAGAGGATATGCTTCATTTGACTATTCCCCAACTGGTTACAGTAGATCAGATTTAATAAAATTAGACATACTCTTAAATGCAGAACAGGTTGATGCTTTATCTGCTTTGGTTCATCGATCAAATGCATTTACATTAGGAAAAAAAATATGCTTAAAGCTTAAAGAGTTGATACCGCGGCAACAATTTGAGATACCCATTCAAGCAGCAATTGGAGCAAAAATAGTCGCAAGAGAAACGATTAAGGCACTAAGAAAAGATGTAACGGCAAAATGNTATGGAGGGGATATTACGAGAAAAAGAAAATTATTAGAAAAACAAAAAGCTGGTAAAAAGAGAATGAGGCAAGTAGGTAGAGTTGAAGTACCTCAAGAAGCATTTTTAGCAGTGTTAAAATTAGACTAAAAGAAAGCTCTCATTTGCATACTTCCTGTATGAATCGCTTTATTATTTTCAGACTTTCTTCCATTATAGCTAACAGAAAGCTGAATATTATTAGACATTTTTTTCTGGAAACTAATTTTCCAAGTTATATTGCTTCCTGATTGTAAACCTTCTAGCATCTCAAATCCAATGGTGCTATTACTTTCCCCCTTGTAATTTATATTTACAAAGTGAAGTTCCGCATTAAAAAGTCCTTTGTCTCTTTTACTTCTTCTTAATTCAATTCCTAAATCTTTTAAAAATGCTTTTTCATTTCCATATTCTATACTGTTACTTTTCTCAGAATATCTAGTGTTTATAGCAATTCTAAACATTGTGTTAGGTTGAAAAGATAAACGATTAAAAATTTCTTTATTTTCAATATTAAAATTTCTGTTTTGCATATAGGTTGAGGCATTGCTTTTTAATTCTTTACTAACTTGGCTATTTAACATAAATGATCTGTTCAAATTCCATCGTAATTTTAATTGATCTTTATTATTAGATCTAAAATCAGTACCATTTATTAATAAATTTTTATTTGCAAAAAGTTGGGTGACTAACTCTAAGCTGTATTTAGAATTAGAACGGTTAAAAAATAAACTATTTCTTAAACTATTGGACATCTGTTGAATAATTGGATTGTCTGAATTCACTAGTGGATTAACTAAAGTTCTAATTTCTAAATCATTGGTTTTCTTTTGGGTATTTAAGGCTGTTTGATTATAAAATTTATTTAAAATTTTTTCTATTACAGTCTTTCCTTTTATTATTTTTCGGAAGTCTATATTTAAATTTTGATTGTACTGAAAATTATAAATTTTAATATAACTATTATTAGGAGTAAAAACTCTGATGTAGCTTGCTTGATCGCTAAAAGCAGCTATCTCAAATTCATTTAATTCTTTAATATCATTTTCATTATAATCATTCCAAGTATAATTTCCTTGACCAGCTGGAACCTCTATATAAATGAATTCTTTTTGTAATTCTAAGCCTGAACCTAATTCTAGAAAAGAATTGCTATTGATTCCTCCTTTCAATAATTTAAGGTGATAATTTAACCTACTTGCTAGAGAATTTTCAGGCAAAATATTGGTGAGACTAGTGTCTAATATCTGAAGCATTCTGTAAGCAAGTGAATAATTTAGTTGGAAGTTGCGGTTATTCACGATTCCTATTTTAAAGCCCGGACTAATTGCTTTTGTTGCTCTTTTTAAAATGGTTTGATATTTAAACCAATCGTATCTCTCTTGGTAAAAGAATTGTACTTTATTCTTATTTGAGTCTAAATTTTCAATATAAAATTTCCAATCATAAAAACGATAGCTATTGTAGGAAAGTGAATCATTGGTATAAAATCTATTATTTTCATTAATATCTATAAATCCTAATTTAAATTTATTTATAGGAATATAAAAATTAGTATTATGTCTTAAAAAAGTAGTTTTAAAAATTCCATTAGAGTTTAATAAACTTCCATTAAAGTCTAAATACACTTTTTTATTCCATTTTATTTTCAAATCATTTTTATAGCCATTAAAATCATTCTTTATTAAGTAAGAATTTAGCCCATATTGAAATTGTCCATTTTCTATATGCTTTAAATTAATTTTTGCTGAACTCAGAACCTGATCCTCATTTACAATCAATTGCTGAATATTCCAGTTTCTTTCAAATTCTACTTCACGAAATCTTTCAATTCTCTCATAATTTTTAGAGATACTTTCAATTTTATAAGATTGATTTATAAGCCAATTTGAGTTTAATTTCTTTTTGGATTCGTAATTTATTAGTCCTGCAAACCCAATATTATCATTGTTATTTATTTTAGAAAAGGTATTTAAATCCATATTAGAGCTACTTATTTCATATTTTAAAGAACTTGAAGACCAATTTGTTTTTCCTCCAATGCTTAATATTTGTCTTTTCTTTGGGGTGACTAATGTCTTTATTGGACTATAATCTCCATTTTTTAAAATAACTGAACTTGATATGGTATCAGGAGCCACCCATTCATAAACTCTTCCTAAAGCATTATTTTCTTTAATGACATAGTTACCATTTCCTTGGCCAACATTAGTGAATGTAAGTTGGTAAATTGCCAGTTGATTATCTACTGAGTAGTTAAATATTTCATAGCCTAGAGAATCTATTTTTTCATACATATTTGAATTTTCATTGAATCCAATACTGTCAATCCCTGATCCAGTAGCCATCTCAATATTATCACCAATATTCTCTAGTGTTAAACGATCAACTAAATCAAAATCTTGCTGTAATGGTTGATTTTTGCTGTCTTGTTCTGCATAGGCATAAATATAAAATGAAGATCTATTTTTTTCAAATACTGTAGAAGATTGCAAAAGAGATCTGGCATAGTTCTTATCACTGTATTGGAACTCAACTATAATTCTTTTATCTTTTGTAATTAATGTTTTTGCAGTAAAACTTATTTCTGCAGTATTATAATCAATTATGTAGTCATTATTTTGCCCTCTTTCAAGTAGTG
The DNA here is from genome assembly GCA_002686655.1 of Crocinitomicaceae bacterium. Lineage (GTDB taxonomy): Bacteria > Bacteroidota > Bacteroidia > Flavobacteriales_D > Parvicellaceae > MED-G20. Next base: position 36,049 of record NYYE01000022.1, read on the forward strand.
TTCCATCTATGTAAACATTTTCAGTTCCACTAAGTACGATTATAAAACTTTCATTTTCATTCCCAAATAATCTGTAGGGTCCCTGATTACCTTCAATTCCCTGAATTACATTTCGTCCAAATTTACCTTTACTAATTGAAGCACTATTTTCTGTATTAATTTTAATATTTCCTTTTCCTTTTACTTTATTTTTCACATAAATTCCTTGTCCTCTTTTATTATATTTTAGGAAATATCCTTCTTTATTTTTTACCCAAAAATCACCGGCTGTTAAGCTCCATTTTTCTTCAGAAATCTGAATAAATACTTTGTCAAAATCTTGTAACTGTTGGGTATTTCCTTGTGGTTGAATGGGGATATTATCATCAGTTACTGAAGCTAGAATTTTCATAGTTGGAGATACCATTCCTGACAATTGAAGATTTAGATTAGAGTTAAGTGAAAAGTCCTGATTATTTCCAACCATTAACCCTCTGGAAAGACTACCAGTTCTGTTTAATTTAGTACCCTGAAATATGCTTGTTTTATTTTTAGAGTTGGAAATTTCAATGGGTTCATAAAATAGCTTTTGACGATTTGTTCTATTAAGCGAAATAGGATGTAATAAGTATTTTTTATTAAAATCTATGATCAGTCGATGATATTTAAAAACTAAGGTATCATTAGGTACTTCATAAAAAATTATTTTCCCTTTAGCTGCATTTAGTTGATATTCAAATGGCTTTAATTCAACTTTACTATTATATACCCTAAAAGTTTTTGGATTTATTGAAGATGTATCAATTGATAAAGTATCAGTGTTAACAAATATTTTTTTGGTTAAGGGTGAAAAATCAATAATTTGCCCATAATTAATATTACAGATAATACAAAAAATAAGACCTATAATTTTATTTTTAACCATTGATATTTAAAATGAAATAAAGGAATAATTCTTTTAGAAAACGTAAGATATATAGATTTGTTTTTAAGTAATTATATTTTAGGTTGATTTTTATTAAATTTTGAATAGAGTTTTAAGAGAACATTGTTTATAAGTAAAACTAATAGGTGATATTTTTATAAAATTTGGAGCCATTTTTGCTATAGAATATTTAAGCAATGAAAAAGATTTTAATATATCTACTTATCTCCTCCTTTTTTTTTCAAGGATGTGTTCCAGCAAGAAAATTTGAAGAAATTTCAGAAAAACAAGAGGTTTGCGCTGGTGAACTAAAAACACTAAAGACATTAAAAACAGAACTTCAAACAGAAAATACAGAGTTAGAATCTATAAATCAACAATTAAAAGAGCTTACTAGCAGGCTAATTAAGGATACAACTATTCTGGGAAAGTCTCTAAGGATGAAGGAAAAGCAGTATGATAAAATTGATTTGCTCAATAAAAGAATACAAGATCAACTAGAAATGTTACAAAAGGGTCAGTCAATTGAAAAACAAAGACTGATGGCAGATCTTGAGAAAAGAAAATCTGATTTATTAATTCTTGAAGACCAACAAAGAGCTTTTGAAATAGAACTAAATAATAAAAAGCAGCAGTTAGAAGATATGTCTATAGAGCTTCAAAAAAGAGAGCAGAGAGTTAATGAATTGGAGGAAATTATTGCAAATAAAGATGCTATGGTAAGAGCTTTAAAAGAAAAAGTTGCCAATGCGCTTCTTGGCTTTAGAGATAAGGGCCTTTCTGTAATTGAAAAAGATGGAAAAGTATATATCAGTATGGATGCTAAATTATTATTTGCTTCCGGTAGCACAAAAGTTGATTCTGAAGGCATAAAAGCGCTTAAAGAATTAGCAAAAGTTTTAGAAGATCAAAAAGATTTGGAAATTCTAGTTGAAGGACATACGGATACAGATAAAATGAGATCCAATTCTCACCCTGTAGACAATTGGGAGTTAAGTGTTCTTAGAGCTACTTCTGTTGTAAAGATAATGTTAGAAAATAGTAAAATGGATCCTACTACCGTAAGTGCTTCTGGAAGAAGCCAGTTTATACCAATAGATATTGAAAATAAAGCGAAAAATAGACGAATTGAAGTGGTGCTAATTCCTAAATTAGATGAGTTATTTGAAATTATAAATAACTAACTACTTTTTAACTTTATAAAAATTCATTTCATCAACATATTTAAAAACTTCAGGTGTAAGAAGATATCTAACGTCTTTATTTTCTGAGATGGCTTTTCTAATAAAGCTCGATGAAATTTTCATAACAGGGGCTTCACATCTTATGATATTAGAATGTTTAACTATTGGAATATTTTTTGTTTTCTCAAGTTTCTCTTGTTCAGTTAAAATTCTTGGATAAACATATAGGTGATGTGATTTTAAGATTTCTTCATGATTTTTCCATTTTTTGAATGACCTAAGATTATCTTCTCCCATAATCAAGTTAAAATTATATTTTGGAAACTTTTCTTTTAAATGAGCTAAAGTATAGATTGTATAAGAAGGCTTAGGTAAATTAAACTCCTCATCACAGGCTTTCAAGTTGGGATTGTCTTCAATTGCTATTCTCGCCAAGTTTAATCTATGGTAGTCTTTTAATAACGATTCTTTCTTTTTTAAAGGATTAAGTGGACTTACAACCAACCATACTTCATCTAAATTTGTATATCCAGTCATATAATTGGAAATAATTAAATGACCTACATGGATGGGGTTAAATGTCCCAAAATATAAACCAATTCTTTTCATCACATTAATATAAATTTCTCAACAACTCCAATTATATTTTTGGTAGCATTATTTAGTTCATCGTTTTTGATAATACAATCAAACTTATCAATGTATTCCATTTCTTTTTTTGATTTTGCTATTCTACTACTTATAGATTCTTTATTATCAGTATTTCTCTTTACTAATCTTTCAGAGAGGGTTTTTAAAGATGGGGGTTTTATAAAAATAGAAATTGCATTCTTGCCAAAATATTTTTTTAAGGAAATTCCTCCTAGAACATCAACATCAAAAATAACGTGTTTTCCCATATTCCAAATGCCATCAATTTCACTTTTAAGAGTTCCGTAAAAATTGTTTTCATAAACCTCTTCCCATTCAATAAATGAGTTATTTTGAATTTGAGTTTTAAATTCAGCAATAGTTAGAAAATAATAATCCTTTCCATTTATTTCATCTTTTCTTGGTTTGCGGCTGCATGCTGAAATAGAAAATTTTACAGGAAGTCCACTTTCTAGTAGTCTTTTGACTAAGGTTGTTTTACCTGCTCCAGAAGGGGCAGAAATGATAATTGCTTTACCTGTGAAATCACTTAAGGAGCTCATAGCACATTTAAAACTTGTTCTTTAATTTTTTCTAACTCATCTTTCATATTTACTACTATTTTTTGAATTGAAATATTGTTTGCTTTTGATCCTAAAGTATTTATTTCTCTTCCTATTTCCTGAGTAATAAATCCAAGTTTTTTTCCAGAGTTAATTTCATTTATAGATTTTTTAAAATGAAGACAATGTTCTTTTAGCCTAACTTTTTCTTCAGTTATGTCAATTTTCTCAGAGTAATAAATTAATTCTTGTTCTAATCTTTTTTCATCTATTTGATTCTTCAAGTTTAATTCATCGATTGCTCTCTTTAGCTTTTCTTTTACTTTAGGTAACCTTTCTTTTTCAAACTTTTTAACCTTCATTAAGTTATCTAAAATAGAATTTAAATACCCAGTAAGCTCTTTCTCTAAAGCAGAGCCTTCATTCATCCTAAATTTTTTTAAATCTTTACAAGCTTTTTCAACTGCAGAGAGTACTAAACTTTTGCTATCATCATTAAGTATCTCTTTAGAGTGCTGAATAATTTCTGGAAGCGTTAATGCATAACCAATCAAATCCTTATCGCTGTTGTATTTTAAATCATCTGTAATTTCCTTCAATTCATTATGATAGCTAATTATTTTTTCCTTGTTTAGGGAAATGGTGTTTGATTGATTAATTTTTTCATAATGAATCATTAACTCTACTTTGCCTCTAATAACTTTTTCTTTTATAAGTTTTCTTATTGGCAAGTCTAGTTCTTTAAATATATTGGGAAGTTTTAAAGATAGATCCAAAAATTTACTATTTAATGATCTAATTTCAATTTTAATATTAAAGTGATCTAAAGTAACTTCAGATTTCCCAAAACCTGTCATTGAAAGCGTCATAAGATTTTATTTTACTCAAAAGTAATCAATTGATTTTTTTAATAGTATTAATACTAACTAAATAGACGCCCAAAAATATTAATGCAGAGCATATAATAATGGTTGCATTAAGATTTTCTCTTCCACTAAATAAAGCTATAAAACTAGTTAATACTGGTTGTAAATAAATATAGGTACTTACAATGGTAGGACTAACATATTTAACTCCATAAATATTGAATAAATAACAAAGAAATGTTGTAAAGAAAATTACAAATCCTATTTTTAAAATAATTTCATTATTCATTTCCCAGTTTACTTCATTTATTTCATAAATACCAAATGGCAAAACACCCATTAACCCGAATGTGAAAACCCATTTAACGACTGTAATTGGACTATACTTTACCATTAAAGGTTTAACAATAATTAGATATAGTCCAAAACTTATTGCGTTTAAAAAAATAAAAATATCTCCCTTAAGTCCACTATTCCCAGAAACTGAATTGTTCTCAGATATTATAAATACAGCTCCAATCAGCCCAATAACAATTCCAAAAACCTTAAAAAGCTGAAGTTTTTCTTTCAAGATCATTAATGATAAAATGCTTACAATTATTGGACTTGTTACCATAATAATAGATGCATGAATAGTGGATGTTAGTTCCAATCCAGTAAAAAACATTAATTGATTGGCTGTTACACCAAAAAGTCCACATAAAACAAACTTTAGTACATCCGATTTTGAAATCTTTTCATGAAAAAAGTAGGAAGTAATCCAAAAAAGTATGTTAGCTCCTACAGCTCTAAATAAGATAAATGCAAAAGGAGGCACATACCCACCGTTCATTACATCTTTAGCAAATCCGTAATTAACTGCATATATGATGTTAGCGCCTAGAATGGCAAGATGTGCATAAAATATTTTTTGTTTCAAAGTCTTCTCAGTCAGAATATAATTGAATATATTAAATTACTAGATTTGTGGTCGTTTTAAAATAATAATAATGAAATTTAATACCAAAGTAATACATGCAGGTGTTCATCCAGATACTGCTACAGGTGCAATTATGACACCAATCTATCAAACTTCAACTTATGTTCAAGAAGAAATAGGAGTTCATAAAGGGTTTGAGTATTCTAGAACAGGAAATCCCACTAGAGCTGCATTGGAGAACAATTTAGCTGCTATTGAAGGAGGAAAGTATGGCGCATGTTTTGGAAGTGGTCTGGCAGCTATTGACGCAGTTATTAAAATGTTAAAACCAGGAGATGAAGTTATTTCAACAAACGATTTGTATGGAGGTTCGTATAGAATTTTTACAACCATATTTGAAAAATATAGTATCAAGTTTCATTTTGTTAATATGTTAGATGTAAAAAATATTGAAGAAAAAATCAATAATAATACTAAACTGATTTGGGCAGAAACACCAACCAATCCTATGATGAATATTATTGACGTTAAATCTATTTGTGATCTTGCTAGAAGTAAAGATATTATGGTAGGGGTAGACAATACTTTTGCTACTCCATATTTACAAAACCCATTGAGTTTGGGAGCAGATATTGTGATGCATTCTGTAACAAAATATTTAGGTGGACACTCAGATGTAGTAATGGGTGCCTTAGTGACAAGCGATGATAAAATTGCTGAAGAAATTTACAGAATTCAAAATTCTAGTGGTGCTGTTTGTGGACCAATGGATTCTTTTTTAGTCCTAAGGGGAATTAAAACACTTCACCTAAGAATGCAAAGACATTGTGAAAATGGTGAAAAAGTAGCTCACTTTTTAGAAAATCATCCTATAGTTGACACTGTTTATTGGCCTGGTCTTAAGTCGCATCCTAATCATGATGTTGCAGTAAGCCAAATGAAAGGTTTTGGTGGAATGATTTCTTTTACTTTAGTTGGAGATAAACTAGAATCAGCAAAGAAAGTAGTAAGCAAAACAGAATTGTTTACTTTAGCAGAGTCTTTAGGTGGTGTAGAATCACTTATTGGGCACCCGTCAACGATGACTCATGCTTCCATTCCAAGAGAGGAAAGAATAAAGTCCGGTGTTGTTGATTCTCTTATTAGATTAAGTGTGGGTATTGAAGACATTACCGATTTAATAAATGACTTGGATAACGCTTTAAAAATTTAATTTTATGAAAATTTTATTATCAACGTTAATTTTATTTACTCAACTCTCATTTTTTTCTCAGTCTATTAATTCTAAAGTTATAGATTATTCTAATTGTCGAGACGGGGAAACCGTGGAGTATTGTAAAACTCATAAATTAATGAATAGGTTTAAAAAAGATGCTGAGGCTCACCATCAGTTTTTGGAAGAGCAAAAAGAGTTAAAAAAAATAGAAGATCAAATATCAAATAGTACTGCTAATAGAGTTATTTATACCATTCCTCTTGTATTTCACGTATTACATAATGGTGGAGTAGAAAATATTTCAAGAGCTCAAATTGAAGACGCAGTAGCTATTTTAAATAGGGATTTTAGATTATTAAACGCAGATGCTAATACTGTTCAATCAGTTTTTGCTGGAATGCCTTCCGATATTGAAGTAGAGTTTCAGTTAGCTACCAAAGCACCTAACGGACAATGTTTTAGTGGCATCACAAGAACACAAAACCCTGTAACAAATAGTGGTGCAAATGGTCAAAGTCAGGTATCTGCAATAATTTCTGGAAACGATGTTTATAATAGCACATGGCCAGGAAACAAGTATTTGAATATTTTCGTAGTTAATGATGCAGATGGTGCTGCTGGTTACACCACTAACCCAAATAACGGATGGACTTCCACTACTATGGGAAATGGAATTTGGGTATTGCACGATTATGTTGGTTCTATCGGAACTTCTGATATCTATTCAAGTAGAACCTTAACACACGAGGTGGGCCATTGGTTAAATTTAGATCACTTGTGGGGAAATAACAATAACCCAGGAACTCCTACAAGCTGTACTCAGGATGATGCTGTAGATGATACCCCTAGATGTATCGGAGTAACCTCGTGCAATTTAAATTCTAATACTTGCTCTAATGATGCTATTGATGGATATTGGACATCAGATGTAATTGATAATGTAGAGAACTATATGGAATATTCTTATTGTAATAAAATGTTTACTAATGGTCAAAAAAATAGAATGAGAGCTGCCCTGCAAAGTAGTGTTGGTGGTAGAAGTAATGTTGTATCTACATCAAATCAAACTGCTACAGGTCTAAATACGACACCATCTCTTTGTGCTGTAGATATTCGCGTTGAAAGAGATATTGTTTGTGGTGGAGATAACATTCAATTTTTTGATGAATCTTATAATAATATTACCTCTTGGAATTGGACATTTCCAAATGGAAATCCAAGTACTTCAACAGATAAAGATCCTATTGTTTCTTATTCTGGATCAGGTTCATTCGATGTGACTTTAGAAGTTACAGATGCTTTAGGAAATTCAATGACTCAAACTTTTCCAAATTTTATATCTGTTATTGGAAACCCTGGTTACCCTCCACCAATTTATGAAGGGTTTGAGAATATAACGTCTCTACCTAGTGATGATTGGACCATTGACAATAGCAGTGGTCCTGGATTTGATATTGTTACATCTGGTTTCGCTAGTGGATTACAATCTGCAAAATTGGATAATTCTCAAGGTCAAAATGGCTCTATAGATGAATTAATAAGTAATACAATAGATTTATCTAATAGTGCTGCAGCAAGTATATCTTTTAAATATGCTTTCGCTAAAAGAAATAGTGGAAATTCTGATTATTTACAAATTCTTGCGAGTAAAGATTGTGGTGAAACATGGTTCATGAGAAAAAATATTTCTTCTTCAATAATTAGTACTATGCCCAACACTAATTCAAACTTTACTCCAACGGGATCTGACTGGAAAGTGATAACTATTGGTGCTAATTCTTTTACCAACTATTTAGTTAGTGACTTTAGATTCAAATTTAAATTTGTCAACGGAGGGGGAAATGATTTATATATTGACGATATAAATGTTTCTGGTTCACTTTCTATTAATGAAACAGAAAAACTTTATGATTTTAGTGTATACCCAAATCCTGTTGTAGATAATATTATAATTTCTTTTCATTCTCTCACTAATCTCACTAATCCCACTTTTGAAGTTTATGATGCATCTGGAAGAATGGTTAAATCAAAAACAACAAGAAACATTTTAGAGGGAGAAAATAAATTACAACTTAGTTCAGAAATGTTAGAGTCAGGTTGGTATTTATTAAGATTAAAATCTGACGAAAAAACAGTTACTACTAAATTTTTAAAACAATAATTTAATGAGATTTATATACTGGATAGTACTAACGATTTTAATAATTTTTTCTTCTTGTGAAACAGATTTTGAGTTAAATGCTCCCTACAAAACTACTCCAATTGTTTACGGTTTATTGGATCAATCTTTAGATACTCAATTTATAAAGATTAATAAATCATTTTTGGGGAATACTAATAACGCAGATTTTGCACCTATTAACGATTGTACTCAGTTTGATTATTTGATAGCAGTTTTAGAAGAAAGAGATCAAAATAATTTTTTAATTGGAACAGATACTCTTCGAGAAATTATGGTTGGTAATTTAGATGAGGGAATATTTTATGAAGACTCTCAGAAAATCTATTTTCTAGAAACTTCTAATAATTCTTTAAATGATGAAAATACTTATAAGTTAAATGTTGATGTTCCTCATAAAAACTTAAATTTTAGTGCTGAAACTGAACTTGTTAATGGAGCAGGATTAATGTTTGACTTTTACACTAAAATTACTTTACAACTCAATGGATTTAGATGTGCTGATAATGATTTAGCAACTTTAGATGATTATCTAAATCCTAGTATAGTATGGAATACTACTCTAAATGGTAAAAGATATGAGCTTATTTTAAGGGTTCATTTTATGGAACACACTTTTAGCGGTGACACAATAACTAAATTTATTGAATGGGATTTAGGAGATAAAACAAGTATAAGTACTAATGGATCTGAAGAAATGACTAAAATTATATCCGGTAAAAGCTTTTTTGACATGGTCGATAGTAAATTAAAAAATTACAATCAAGAGCAAGAAGTTGAAAAAAGAACTTTTAGTAGCGATGCTATTGAGATTATTTTAACTGCAGGAAGTGAAGATTTAAATACTTATATGCAAGTTAATGAACCGGTTACTAATGTAGTTACCGAAAGACCTATTTTCACTAATGTCGAAAATGGAATTGGTTTGTTTGGAAGTAAATACAGTAAAAAACTAATCTCATCTATGTCGGACGGCACAGTTTTAGAACTTTGTAAGGGACAAATAACCAGTCAGTATAAATTTTGTTGTGACTCTACAGAACAAATCATTACCATATCTAACCTTACTGGAGGGGTTAATGTTGGGTGTAATTAATTTTCTTCTTTAAGAATTTGATGTGCTTTTTTAATGTCTTTAGTAATTTGATTTTTTAAATCATTTAGAGAAGGAAACTTAATTTCATCTCTAATTTTGCTAATTACTTCTACTTTTATTGATTTATTATATATGTTTTTGTCAAAATTAAAAAGATGAACTTCAGTAGTTTTTTTGTTGTTTATATCGATAGATGGTTTCAATCCTATATTCATAATTCCATTTAGAATATTATTGTCAATTTGGCAAAGCACAGCATAAACACCATCTGCTGGTCTGATTTTGTCATCATCATCTAACTTAATATTGGCTGTTGGAGTATTTATTGTTTTACCTATNCCTTCTCCATGNACAACACTTCCAGAGAATTCAAAATTTCTACCACAATACTCTTTAAACAAATGAATATTACCATTNTCAATAGCATTTCTAATTTTNGTAGAACTAACTTTNATTTCGTCAATTTCATGAGCTTTTATTTCTTCCAATTTAAATGGATATTTTTTTTCTGCTTTTTTAAGTAGNTTTATATCTCCCTCTCTTTTATTNCCAAAATGATGNTCATAACCNATAACTAAATAATGAGTTTTCAATTTTTNCANTAAAAGTTCCGAAATATATTCCTCTGCACTNAAATTGGAAAAATCATTGGTAAATGGATAAATTACTAAATGGTCCAAACCTAGTTCCGAAAGAATTTTAATCTTTTCATCTATGGTGTTGATAAGCTTTAAATAGTTGTCTTTAAATAATACTTTTCTTGGATGTGGATCAAAAGTCAATAAAACAGATTCACCATCACATTCAGCGGCTATTCTTTTTAGTCTGTTTATAATTTTCTGATGACCAAAATGAACACCGTCAAAGGTCCCAACAGTAACTACAGGATTTTTAATTTTTCTATAAGATTCGATGCCGTAATGGACTTTCATTATCGAATTTTTTTTGCGAATTTACACTTTAAATAGAAATCAATTCAATCTAATATTTTAGAGTTTAAATAATATGCTACTAATTTATCAACATTGAAGTACATATAATATAAATTATGTTAGATTTGCAGCGTAATTTTAAATCAAACAATAATGTCTCAAATTAAGGGAAAAATTTCACAAATTATTGGACCAGTAATTGATGTAAGTTTTGAAAACTCAGAAAATCTACCAAACTTATTGGATGCTATCGAAATAAATAAAAAAGATGGTACCAAGGTTATTTTAGAATGTCAAAAACATATTGGTGAAGATAGTGTTAGAACAGTAGCAATGGATTCTACTGATGGTCTATTGAGAGGAATGGAAGCTATTGCTGTTGGCCGTCCTATAAGTATGCCAATTGGAGAACAAGTTAAAGGAAGACTTTTTAATGTTGTTGGTGATCCTATTGATGGAATTGGTCCTTGTGAAAGTGATGTTAAATTACCCATTCATAGAGAAGCACCTAAGTTTGAAGATTTATCAACTGCAACTGAAGTTTTATATACTGGAATTAAAGTTATTGACTTAGTGGAACCTTATGCAAAAGGTGGTAAAATCGGATTATTTGGTGGAGCAGGTGTTGGTAAAACAGTTCTTATTCAAGAGTTAATTAACAATATTGCCAAGGGACATGATGGTCTTTCAGTTTTTGCTGGTGTTGGTGAAAGGTCTAGAGAGGGAAATGATCTCTTAAGAGAAATGTTAGAATCTGGAATTGTGAAGTATGGAGATGAGTTTATGGCTGAAATGGAAAAAGGAAATTGGCCTCTTGATAAAATTGATAAAGAAGCTTTAAAAGAGTCTCAAGCAGCTTTTGTTTTTGGACAAATGAATGAACCTCCAGGTGCTAGAGCAAGAGTAGCACTTTCTGGCCTTACTTTAGCAGAAAATTTTAGAGATGGTGATGGAGAAGGTAAAGGAAAAGATATACTTTTTTTTATTGATAATATTTTTAGGTTTACTCAAGCAGGATCTGAGGTTTCTGCACTTTTAGGTAGAATGCCGTCTGCAGTTGGTTATCAACCTACTTTAGCCACTGAAATGGGAGCTATGCAAGAACGTATTACTTCTACTAAAAAAGGTTCTATTACATCTGTTCAGGCAGTTTATGTTCCTGCAGATGATTTAACAGATCCAGCTCCTGCAACCACATTTGCTCACCTTGATGCCACTACTGTATTATCAAGAAAATTAGCTGCATTAGGTATTTATCCAGCTGTTGATCCACTTGATTCAACCTCAAGAATTCTTACACCACAAATTTTAGGAGATGCTCATTACAATTGTGCTCAAAGAGTCAAAATGTTACTCCAGCGATATAATGAATTGCAAGATATTATTGCCATACTTGGTATGGATGAATTATCAGAAGAAGATAAATTAGCTGTTCACAGAGCTAGGAGAGTACAAAGGTTCTTGTCCCAACCATTCCATGTAGCAGAACAGTTTACTGGCATGAAAGGGGTTTTTGTTAGTATAGAAGACACAATCAAAGGCTTTAATATGATTATGGATGGTGAAGTAGATAAATATCCTGAAGCCGCATTCAATCTTAAAGGAACTATTGAGGAAGTTATTGAAGCTGGTGAAAAAATGTTGTCAGAAGTTAGTTAATTTTTTTAGCCATGGATGTTCAAATAATTACACCGGATAAAAATCTTTACGATGGTAAAGCAGATCTAGTAACTGTACCTGGTACTAGTGGCTCTATTGGAATATTAAACAACCATGCTCCTCTTGTTTCTTCTCTTAAAAAGGGAGAAGTAAAAGTCATTTTAAATGAAAAGGAAGAGTTTTTTAAAATTGATGGTGGCGTAGTTGAAGTTTCACAAAATAAAGTAGTAGTACTTGCTTCTTAAATAGTTGAAACTCTAAAACTTTTTCGGTGATATTCTGATTTCCCATATTTAAAAATTGCCTCCCTGTGCTTTTTTGTGGGATATCCTTTATTTTGATGCCAAAAAAACTCAGGATGCTCTTCGGATAGTTTCTTCATTAGCTCATCTCTTTTTGTTTTTGCAATAATTGATGCAGCAGCAATATTCATAAACTTATTGTCTCCTTTCACAATACAATCATGGCTAATTTCTTGATAGGAATTAAACTTATTACCATCAATAATCAAGTGACTAGGAACAGTATTTAAATTTTTTATAGCTATGTGCATTGCTAGTAAAGAAGCTTGTAAAATATTAATTTGATCAATTTTTTTTTCATCAACAATCCCAATTCCAATTGCTGTAGCCTTTTTTTCAATATCTATACGAAGCTGATTTCTAATTTTCTCTGAAATTTTTTTAGAATCATTTAACTGTTTATTATTATAACCTTTGGGTAAAATTACTGCAGCTGCTACTACAGGGCCTGCTAAGCAACCTCTTCCAGCTTCATCACAACCTGCTTCCGATTCAGAAGTAAGAAAAGGTTTTAATTTCAAAATAGTAGATTCATATTGACTTTTGAGTCTATGAAATTATTTAAATCATCAATTTTAATTCTTTCTTGACTCATGGTGTCTCTCTCCCGCACTGTAACAGCAAGATCCTTTAAGGTGTCATAATCAATAGTAATACAGAATGGTGTTCCTAAAGCATCATTCCGTCTGTATCTTTTGCCAATTGAATCCTTTTCATCATAGATACAGTTATATTGGGTTTTCAGTGAGTTAAATATTGTTTTTGCTTTTTCAGCCAAACCATCTTTTTTAACTAAAGGCAATATAGAAGCTTTGTTAGGAGCTAAACTATAGGGGAGAGATAATACAGTTCTTGAAGACCCATCTTCCAGTTCTTCTTCTTTAAGACTGTAGGCTAAAAGTGCTAAAAACATTCTGTCTAGACCAATGGATGTTTCAATAACATAAGGTATATAACTTTCATTTTTTTCTGGATCAAAGTATCTCAATTTTTTCTTTGATAAATCTTCGTGTTGTTTTAAATCAAAATCGGTTCTTGAATGAATTCCTTCTAATTCTTTAAACCCAAATGGAAATTTAAATTCAATATCGCTAGCTGCATCTGCATAGTGGGCAAGTTTAATATGGTCATGAAAACGTAATAATTCTTGTGGAATTCCGAGGGCTTTATGCCATTTCATTCTTTCTTTTTTCCAAAATTCATACCATTTTTCCTGGGTTCCAGGTGTAATGAAAAACTGCATTTCCATTTGCTCAAACTCTCTCATTCTGAATATAAACTGCCTGGCTATAATTTCATTTCTAAAGGCCTTGCCAATTTGAGCTATTCCAAAAGGAATTTTCTTTCTACCTGTTTTTTGAACATTAAGATAGTTAACAAAGATACCTTGAGCAGTTTCTGGTCTTAGAAAAATACTAGAAGATTCTCCTGAAACCGATCCAAGTTCAGTTTTAAACATTAAATTAAATTGCCTTACATCTGTCCAGTTTTTTGAGCCACTTAAAGGACATGTTATTCCAAGATTAATAATTAATTGATATATAGCATTTAAGTCATCATTTTTAAATGCCAATTCCATTTCTTCTTCTATCTTCTTTATTTCTTTATTTCTTCTTATAATATTTGGATTAGTAGCTTTGAATTCAGCTTCATTAAAATCTTCTCCAAATCTTTTTTTCCCTTTGATTAACTCTTTGTTGATTTTATTTTCAATTTTTTGAATATGGTCTTCAATTAATATGTCTGCTCTATATCTTTTTTTGGAATCTTTGTTATCAATTAATGGATCATTAAAAGCGTCAATATGTCCTGATGCTTTCCATGTATTAGGATGCATAAATATTGCTGAATCAATTCCTACTATATTTTCGTTCATTTGAACCATGGAACGCCACCAATATTTTTTGATATTATTTTTAAGTTCCACACCGTTTTGACCGTAGTCATAGGTAGCGCCTAAGCCGTCATAAATTTCACTGCTAGGAAATATGAATCCAAATTCTTTGGCATGGCTAATAATCTTTTTAAAATGTTCTTCATTCATTTGTAGAAATCTATATTTAAGACTTTACAAAAATAGAACTTCATTTGAAAGGGTTATATTTAAATATTAATATTTACATTGTTTTAATTTTTTATGATAGAAATTGATGATAAGATTCTTTCAAATGAACTTTTTGAAAAAAAGTTTGTATGTGATCTCCAAAAGTGTAAGGGAGCTTGTTGTGTTGAGGGTGATTCTGGTGCTCCATTAACATCAGAAGAAGTAAATAGTATTAGAAATCATATTAATCTCATAAAAGAAGAGATGTCTCCTTCAGGACTTTCTGCTATTGAAAATAAAGATTTTTATTATGTTGATGAAGATGGGGAAGAAGTTACCTCACTTGTTAATAATAAGGAATGTGTCTTTGTTTTTCGTGATCAAAATAATATTGCAAAATGCTCTATTGAATCAGCATATAGAAAAAATAAGATTAATTTCAATAAACCCATTAGTTGTCATTTATATCCAATAAGAGTTAGAAAGTATGAATCTTTCAAAGCAATAAATATTCATAACTGGCATATTTGTAAACCTGCTTGTGACTGTGGTAGCCAACTAAATATTCCTGTTTTTAAATTCTTAAAAGAAGCAATTATCAGGTCTTGGAGTAAAGAATTTTATCATCAATTAGAAGATATTTATCAGCATTTTTTTCAAAAAACAACAACAGAATAATATTTTGAGATAGTATTCATTTTCAGCGATTAATTCCGTTAATATTTTTAACTTAAAATAATGTTGTTATTAACACTTAATTTTTAATAAAGAAATATCTTTTTTATTAAAATATTAATGATCTAAAATTATCTTTATATGGCTTAAATAATAGTTCTTTTTTTGCCATTAACATCAATCGTTTTGAATTTCAGTTAGTTAGCTAGTTGAATAATAAATTTGTTGAAAACTATTAAAAATGTTTCTTATTTTTTTTTGTTTGAAATAAGATTAATTCTAATTTTTGTAGACCGCTAAAACAATGTTTAGTTAGGTACCCAAAACGCATTATTTAATGTCAATTTATCAAAAAACTTATGTTTTTTGCTTGAGCTATTTTGCTTTAATAATTTATGTTTTTGACTAAAATTTTATAACTAATATGGATAAAAAGATTACTAAAAAAAAAGAAACAAAAGCTGATATAGATTTAAAAAAAGATCTTGATCCAAATATTACTGTCGAAGAGCCTATACTGAAAGAAAATCCCAACCGATTTGTTCTTTTTCCCATACAACACCCTGATATATGGGAGATGTACAAGAAGCAAGAAGCCAGTATTTGGACCGCTGAAGAATTAGACCTATCACCTGATTTATCCGATTGGGATACCAAACTTAATGATGATGAAAGGTTTTTTATCAAACACATTTTGGCATTTTTTGCTGCGTCAGACGGAATTGTTAATGAAAATTTGGCCGAGAATTTTTTGAGTGAAGTTCAATACACAGAAGCGAAGTTTTTCTATGGTTTTCAAGTTATGATGGAAAATATACATTCTGAAACTTACTCCTTACTTATTGATACCTATATCAAGGATACTAAAGAGAAAAATTATTTATTTAATGCAATTGAGACTTTCGAGCCCGTAAAGAAAAAAGCTGATTGGGCTATGCGATGGATAGACAATGGATCGTATGCAGAACGTTTAATTTCTTTCGCTGCCGTAGAAGGTATTTTCTTCTCTGGCTCTTTTTGCTCTATTTTTTGGCTCAAGAAAAGAGGCTTGATGCCAGGATTAACTTTTTCAAATGAATTAATTTCTAGAGACGAAGGATTACATTGTGATTTTGCATGTATGTTATACAATAACCATTTGGTAAATAAATTACCTAAGGAAGAAGTCCAAAAAATTATTGCAGATGCTGTTGAAATTGAAAAAGAATTTGTTACCGAATCTTTGCCGGTTAGATTAATAGGAATGAATGCAGATTTAATGTCTCAGTATATAGAATTTGTTGCTGACCGTTTACTTACTGAGCTGGGAAATGATAAAATTTATAACACTTCAAATCCATTCGACTTTATGGATATGATTAACCTTCAAGGAAAAACAAACTTTTTTGAAAAAAGAGTTGGGGAATACCAAAAAGCAGGTGTTTTGAATCAAGAAAACAATACCACATTTAGTTTAGACTCGGATTTTTAAACCTTTTATAATTAAGATATATGTATGTAGTAAAAAGAGATGGAAGAAGAGAAGCTGTAAAGTTTGATAAAATCACTGCCAGGATTAAAAAGCTGTGTTATGGTTTAAATCCTTTAGTTACACCAGAAAAAGTAGCTATGAAAGTCATCGAAGGGTTGTATGATGGTGTAACAACTAGTGAACTTGACAATCTAGCAGCTGAGGTCGCTGCAACTAATACTATCACACATCCAGATTATGCATTATTAGCTTCGCGAATTGCTGTTTCTAATTTGCATAAAAACACCAAAAAGTCTTTTTCAGATGTTGTTAAGGATTTGTACGAATATGTTGACCCTAAGACAGACAAAAAAGCGCCCTTAATTTCTGATGAAGTTTATGATATTATTATTAAAAATGCTGATATTTTAGATTCTACCATTATTTATGATAGAGATTTTAGATATGATTTTTTCGGATTCAAAACTTTAGAAAGATCCTATCTTTTAAAATTAAAAGGTGAAGTCGCAGAGAGACCACAGCAAATGTTGATGAGAGTTGCAGTTGGTATACATAAAGATAATTTAGACGCTGCTATAGAAACTTACAATTATATGAGTGAAGGATGGTTTACTCATGCTACCCCAACTTTATTTAATTCTGGAACTCCTAAACCACAAATGTCTTCATGTTTTCTTTTGACTACTAAAGAAGATAGCATTCCTGGAATTTATGATACTTTAAAGCAATGTGCTCAAATTTCACAATCTGCTGGTGGTATAGGCCTTTCTATTCACGATATTAGGGCTACAGGATCTTATATTAAAGGAACTAATGGAACTTCTAACGGAATTGTTCCAATGTTAAGAGTTTTTAATGATACTGCAAGGTATGTCGATCAAGGTGGTGGAAAGAGAAAAGGATCTTTTGCGATTTATGTAGAGCCATGGCATGCAGATATTTTTGATTTTTTAGATTTGAGAAAAAATCATGGAAAAGAAGAACAGCGAGCAAGAGATTTATTTTATGCATTGTGGATTCCAGATTTATTTATGCAAAGAGTAGAAGAAAATGGCGATTGGACTTTAATGTGCCCCAATGAATGTCCAGGCTTAGCAGATGTTCATGGTAAAGATTTTGAAAAGCTTTACAAAAAATATGAATCTGAGGGTAAAGGAAGAAAATCTATCAAGGCTCAAGAACTTTGGTTTAAAATTTTAGAAAGTCAAATAGAGACAGGAACCCCTTACATGTTATACAAGGATGCTGCTAATGAAAAATCAAATCAAAAGAACTTAGGTACGATAAAATCATCTAATTTATGTACAGAAATTATTGAATATACTGCTCCTGATGAAGTAGCCGTTTGTAATTTGGCCTCCATAGCACTACCTAAATTTGTCATTGATGGTAAGTTTGATCATGAAAAATTATTTAAAGTTGCATACAGAGTAACTAAAAATTTAGATAAAGTAATTGATGCTAATTATTACCCCGTTGCAGAAGCTAGAAATTCTAATATGAGACATCGCCCAATTGGAATAGGTGTTCAAGGACTAGCAGATACTTTTATTCTTTTAAGACAAGCTTTTGAATCACCAGAAGCCAAACAACTCAATAAAGATATTTTTGAAACTATTTATTATGCGGCTCTAACTGCTTCAAAAGATTTAGCTATTGAAAATGGTCCCTATGAATCTTATAAAGGTTCTCCAGTATCAAAAGGAATTTTACAATTTGATATGTGGAATGTAAAACCATCAGAAAGGTGGGAGTGGGATTTATTAAGAGATGAAATCAAAAAAAATGGGGTAAGAAATTCTCTACTATTAGCTCCAATGCCAACAGCTTCTACTGCTCAAATTCTTGGCAATAATGAATGTTTTGAGCCTTACACTTCTAATATTTATACTCGAAGAGTATTATCTGGAGAATTTATTATTGTTAATAAGCATTTATTAAGAGACTTGGTTAAACTTGGAATTTGGGATGATCGACTAAAAAATAAACTTATGGCTTCTAATGGTTCTATTCAAAACATAGAAGAAATACCAGAAAATATTAAAAATTTATATAAAACAGCATGGGAAATATCCCAAAAAGTATTACTAGATATGGCAGCTGACAGAGGGGCATTTATTGATCAATCTCAATCTTTAAATATTTTTATGGAGAATGCCAACTTTGCTAAGCTAACTTCTATGCATTTCTATGGTTGGAAAGCCGGATTAAAAACAGGAATGTATTACTTGAGAACAAAATCTGCTACTGATGCTATCAAATTTACTCTAGACAAAGAAGTAATTTCAGAACCAGTAGCTAAGTCTAAAGAAAAGGTTAAAGTTGCTAAAAAGTAACTTTTATATTTAGGAATTATAAAACGTGAATTTTAAGCTTATAATTCTACGGATATATTTCAAATTTATTTCACTTTTTTCAACTAGATCTGCTGCTTCAGCAGCATTTAAATTATTTCAAAAAGTTCGTATTAAAGCTATAAGAGAAAGAGAGAAAGAATTTTTTGAGAAGGCTAGACATTTTATAGTCCCATCAGGTGGTGAAGATTTATTTTGCTATGAGTTCTCTCCTGAAAATAATAATCTAGTTTTTTTATTACATGGTTGGGAGTCTAATCCTGGCAGTCTTTCTAAAATTGCTTATAGTTTATCAGAAAATAACTTTAGGGTCATTAGTTTTGATTTACCTGGACATAGGGGTTATAAATCGAACTATACTAATCTTTACGAATGTAGAGAAGCCTTTAAGTCAGTTATTAAACATATCAATCCTAAAACATCCTTTAATGTTGTGGCACATTCTTTTGGTTCTGCAGTAACAACCTATACTTTTTCAAAAGAAAAATACTCAATCAATAAAATGATCTTTCTAACATCCCCCAATTCTATTTTGGATATTTTTATTGAATTTAAAAAACTAATTAAATTATCTGACACATCATTTTCTTTACTGTTAAATACAGCTCAAAAAGTACTAAATAAGGAGATTAAAGATCTTAATATTGATGAAGAAATAAAATCTATATCATTTTCTAAATTATTATTAATTCACGATCAACATGACAAGGTAATCCCTTTTGAAAATTCGAAAAGCATCGCTCAAAAAAATCCAACAAAAACAAAACTGATAAAACACCAAAATATAGGACATTATAAGATGCTCTGGAATGATGATGTAGTAAAAAACGTTTTAAAATTTCTTAAATAAGAACAGACTAACTTAAATAGTATATTAATTAGTATAATTGAACAATGCGTCCTAAACCATTTAATTATAATCTATAACTGTTTTATTTTGGTTATTTAAGACCTTTTATAACTGAAGTTCCAGCTCCAAAAACATTGTCTTGTCCGTAAGGAGAACCTTTCCCATCTGCATATCCTTTCCATTTTACTAATTCGATGTAATTAGGTGATCTAGTTAATTGTTGTTGAACTAATCTTATTTCTTCAGCTCTACCCTGTGCTCTAAGAATTGCAGCTGTTTTCTCACCTTCAGCTTTTTTAATTTCTGCATTTGCTAGATACTGTTGTTCTTCTTCCAACTCTTTAGCTTTTTGATTTCTTTGCTTCTGAGTTTCTTTTTCAGTGATAGCAATTTTTACGTTTTCTGGTAAGTTAACATCTGCAATTTCACAAAAGTTGTAAGCTATATAGTTAGCTGGAAATTCAGCTTGAAAAATAGTATCCATTTCTGTTTCTAGAGCTTCTCTTTTTGTAGAATATATTTCTTCATAAGTATATCTTCCAATTACATCTTTAATAACTCCTCTGACTTTAGCATCAATAAAAGAACTTTCAAATGCCTTCCCGTGCTTCAAGTGTAATTTTGCACAATTATTTTGCATTGGATTATAATTGATAGTTACATCAATTCCTATTTCCATACCATTTTTCTCCATTACTTTAGAACTATAGTTTCTACTTTGTTGAAGAATATTATATGTAATCATTTCATTCCATGGAGCAATAAAAACAGTACCTTCTGTATAAACATTAGTTTGATCAATTCCTCCTGTATAAGGTCTGTATATAAAACCTTCTTCACCAGGATTCACATCTGTCCATGACATGAAAAATAAGGAGACTAGTATTAAACCTATCCCCCCTAATAAAGTTGTTTTTAAAATGTTCTTAGGTTCTATTTCTATTTCGCTCATGATTTTGGTTTATTAATTATTGTTTTATATGTGTTATATATAGCTAGTATATTCAAAAACAATGCCAAGATTTTTATAATTGGATGTGTTCTAATTGCATACATGATGGTTACTACAAACAGTAACGCAGCCAATGTTACATTTAAAATTATACTTATTATATATTTATTATTATTCATTATATCATTTTTTTAGGATCTACCCACTCATCATATTCCTTTGAAGTGACATATCCTAAGTTGATAGCTTCCTCTTTTAATGTTGTTCCATTTTTATGAGCTGTATTGGCTATTTCCGCAGCTTTATAATAGCCTATTTTAGTATTTAAAGCAGTTACTAGCATTAACGAATTGTTTAATAGTTTTTCAATATTTGCATGATTTGGCTCAATTCCTTTAACACAATGCTCATTAAATGACAAAGTGGCATCTGCTAAAATTGTTGCACTTTCAATTAAATTTTTTGCCATCATAGGCTTGAAGACATTTAATTCGTAATGTCCTTGTGCTCCTCCAAAACTTATTGCAACATCGTTTCCCATTACCTGAGCACATACCATTGTAAGAGCTTCACATTGAGTAGGATTAACCTTCCCAGGCATAATAGAAGAGCCAGGCTCATTTGCAGGAATAATTAACTCACCAATACCTGATCTTGGCCCAGAGGCCAACATTCTAATATCATTAGCAATCTTATTTATAGAAACTGCCAATTGTTTTAAAGCCCCGTGTGTTTCTACTATTGCATCATGTGCAGCTAGTGCCTCAAATTTATTTTCAGCAGTTATAAATGGTAGATTAGTTAATTCTGCAATATTTTTTGCAACCATTTCTGCATAGCCTTTTGGAGTATTTAGTCCAGTACCCACAGCAGTTCCTCCCAAAGCTAATTCACTTAAATGTTCCAATGTATTATTAAGAGCTTTTAAACCATGATTCAATTGAGATACATATCCAGAAAACTCTTGTCCTAATGTTAAGGGAGTTGCATCCATTAAATGGGTTCTACCAATTTTAACTACATCTTTAAAATCTATAGCCTTCTTTTCAATAGTTTCTTTAAGAGCTGTAACACCTGGAATGGTTTTTTCCAATATAATCTTATACGCGGCTATATGCATTGCTGTTGGGAAAGTGTCATTTGAAGATTGAGATTTATTTACATCGTCATTTGCTTTTAAAGTAGAATTACCTTCATGTAAAGAACCCCCATTTATTACATGAGCTCTATTAGCAATAACTTCATTGACATTCATATTGCTTTGAGTTCCAGAACCAGTTTGCCAAACTACTAGAGGAAATTCATTATTTAATTTATTATCCAGAATTTCATCACAAACCTTAGATATTAAATCTTTTTTCTTTTCGTCTAAAACACCAAGCTGAAAATTAGTAATAGCTGCAGCTTTTTTTAATATTGCAAATGCGTGAATAATTTCTATTGGCATTGATGCTGGAGAACCAATTTTAAAATTATTTCTTGATCGCTCTGTTTGAGCTCCCCAGTATTTGTCAGATTCAACTTTTATTTCTCCAATTGTATCTTTTTCAATTCTAAAGCTCATTTTTAATTTTTATTATTAATTTCGTCAATAATTTTACTCAAATTTATAACATATGGTTTTAGGTACAGCAGTTTTTTTATTTTTCTTTGGTATGGCTTTTTGGGTATTGTTGTTTTTAGGTGGTTTTGTTGGGCTTTGGGTTCAATGGGGAGTTATAGAAATCACTAAAGCTCAACTTTCAAAAAGAGGAATCATAAAAGATGTTTAAGTTATAATTTTTAAGAAATTTTCTTTAGGTCTTCCTATTTCTGCTAATTCATTGTTTACAAGTATAGGTCTTTCAATTAATTTAGGTTCTCTTATCATCCAATCAACTAATTGATCATTAGATAGATTTTTTCCTCTAATATTTTCTTTATAAACAGATTCACTTTTTCTAATAAGTTCTGCAGCAGTAATCTTTAATTTTTTTAAAAGATCTATTAAATCGTCTTTAGAAATTCTATTTTCCAAATAATTAATAATTTCAGGATGTATGTTTTTAGATTCTAGAAAAGCCAATCCCTCTCTACTTTTACGACATCTATTGTTGTGATAATATTTCATTTATTTTGATTTTCCATAAGTCATTAAGTAAGAATTTAAAAAAGGTTGTAAGTCACCATCAAGCACTTTAAAGGGATCATTATTTTGAAAATTTGTTCTGTGATCTTTTATTCTCTTATCATCTAAAACATAACTTCTGATTTGAGAACCCCATTCAATTTTCTTTTTTCCAGCTTCTATCTCGTCTTGTTTTTCTCTTCTTGTTCTTAATTCTATTTCATACAACTGTGATTTTAAAAGTTGCATGGCTTTTTCTCTGTTATTTAGTTGGGATCTTGTTTCTGTATTTTCTATAACAATTCCGGTTGGAGCATGCTTCAGTCTTACACCAGTTTCTACTTTATTGACATTTTGACCTCCTGCACCTCCACTTCTAAAAGTATCCCAACTTATATCTGCTGGGTTTATTTGAATTTCTATAGAATCATCAACACTAGGATAGACATATACTGAGGAAAATGATGTCATTCTTTTACCCTGGGCATTAAATGGACTCACCCTAACTAATCTATGAACTCCATTTTCTCCTTTCAAATACCCAAAAGCAAAATCGCCAGAAATTTCAAGAGTAACTGTTTTAATTCCAGCTACATCACCATTTTGAGAGTGAATTTCTTTTACTTTGTAACCATGTTTTTCGCACCACATTATGTACATTCTCATCAACATAGAACTCCAGTCACAACTTTCCGTCCCTCCAGCTCCAGCAGTAATTTGCAGAATTGCATCCAGATGATCCTCTTCTGAAGATAACATGTTTTTAAGCTCTAAATCATCTAAGTTTTTAAGCAACAGCTGATATTGCTCCATTACCTCATCTTCTTCTACTTCACCTTCCTTAAAAAATTGGAATAAAACTTCTGTATCTTCAAGATTGGTTTTAAGGTTGTCATAAGAACTGACCCATAATTTTTTATTTTTTATAGACTTAAGAACTACTTCAGCTTTTTTTGGATCATTCCAAAATTCAGGATCTTGAGTGATTAACTCCTCTTCTTTAATCAGCTCTTTTTTTTCATCAATGTCAAAGATACCCCCTTAACGCTTCCAGACGATCATTAATAGTTTTTAATTGTTCTTGTGAAATCATATCAATTAAATATTTACAATGTTAGCAGAAATTTTCATCTTAATCTTATTTTATCGCCGCTTTTTAATTGGGTTTCTATAAAAAATGAATTTCTCTTTTGCAGTTTTTTCATTTTAATTCCATAATACTGTGAAATTTCATAAAGTGTCTCATTTTCCTTTGCAATATGAATTCTTTTTTTACACTTATTTCTTTTGGGTTGTATAAATACTTTGGTTCCAGTAGCTAAAATTTTATCTGATTTTGAATCGTTATATTTATAAAGTTGCCATAATTTTAAATTTAATTCTTCGGCTATAATTTGATAAGTTTCTAAATCGTTGGCAATCACATATTTTATTTTGTTACTATGTAAATAAATATCTCTCGATATTGCCAATAGCTGATCCGAACGTATTTTATCATATTTGTAAAGTTCATTTTCTTCAATAATTTTGATTAATAGTTCTGGATATTTGCTGTTAGTAGCATATCCAGCTTTTTTTAACCCTGAAGCCCAAGATTTATAATCTTTTATTTTGTAATCAAATAGAAAACTATATCTGTCATACTTCTTCAAAAACAGGGAATGATCTCTATATGATTCAATAACATCTTTGTATTTTCTAAAACATTCATGTTTTTGGTCATCATCTGCATAAATCTTTTTACCCTCCCATCCATGACATTTTATGCCAAAATGATTATTTCCCTTAATTGCAAGTCTAGAGTTACCATTATTGCTTTCTAAAATCCCCTGAGCTAGAGTAATACTGGCTGGAACCTTATAGAGTTGCATTTGCTTTACAGCAAGAGGTGCAAACTTTACAATATATTCCTTTCTTGAAAGTTGTTGACCTTTAATAACGATTAGAGTAATAAAAAATAAGCAGCTTAAAGATTGAATTTTTTTTGAAAAAACCACGATATTTTAATTTTTATCAAACAATAATATATTGTTAAAGTCTTCTTCAATAGCTGTTCCTATAACTGCAATATCTGCTCCAGAGTTCCACACATTATTTAAATCTTTTTGATTATTAATTCCACCTCCAACTATTAATGGGATTTTAATACTATTACTTACAGCCTTTATCATTTTATTTTGGACCGTAAACTTAGATCCTGATCCTTTATCTAAGTAAATAAATTGTAAACCTAATTGTTCACCAGCTAGTGCAGTTGCAGCTGCAATGTCACTTTTATCTTTTGGTATAGGAAGAGACTCACTCATATAAATGGCAGAAGTTAAAGATTCACCCTCTATAAGTAAATAGCCGCAGGGCAAAATCTCTAGTTTTGATTCCTTTAACTTGAATGCAGATTTAACATGTTGCCCAATTAGTAGGTCAGGATTTCTTCCACTTATTAAAGAAAGTAAAAATAAGCCGTCTGCATGTTTAGATATTTGTTGATTATTTCCTGGAAATATAATAACTGGCTTATTAGCAATTTTATTTATTTGCTCAAGATAGCTGTTAAAAATTTGATTATTAATTAAACTTCCGCCGACTAATATATAGTCGCAGCTAGAATCATTTATAAGTGAAACTAATTTTTCAATTTCTTCTAATAATATTTTATCAGGATCTATTAAAACACACCATAACTTCTCTCCAACATTAATTTTATTAATAATATTATATTTTATCATAAATTATTGAGAATAATCAGTGTTGAAAGCTAAAAAATAATTTTCAAAGTTTACTATTTTTAAGGAACATGAAAATGAAAATTTTGGATGTTGACAAATTCCAAAAAAGTTACTTGATTTTTTTTGTATCGTTAAATGAGTGTTAAATAAAACATTTGGTACTTTTTTTATTTTATATAGAACTTCTTTCATACACCAGATTTTTAAAATTTCTTTTTTATTATCTCCATTTTTAAAATCTCTAATATTTAGAAATTTATGTTTTATTTTAGAAGCATCTCTATCCTCAGATTCAATATCAATTCCACAATCATAGTCAGCAATAATCATGGCAACTAAATCATTAGTATGAGTTATTGAAATATGTTTTACTTTGTCCTTAATATAGGGTACACCATTTTTAGAAATTAACTCATTTTTAGAAAATAATTCATTGAATAATAATTTTGTTCCATAAACTTCCCATCTTCTTTTTTCCATTTTGTAGTTCAAAAAATTAGAATGATAGTCTGGATGAATTTTCTCACATAAATTGCTATTGTATTCAGAGCTAGTAACCTTCCAAATACCAATTGTATAATTCTTTTCCTTTATTTTTTTTATTAGGGGCAACTTTAAATATTAATTCTAATTTACTCAAGAAAATAAAGATAAAGATTAAAAAAAGTGTCTTTTTTTATTTCAATTAAATGCACCTATCTATATTTGTTTTAAATATTCATTATTTAAATGACATTTAAATCCGATAATACAATTTCTGTCACTGAAGAAAAGCCTGCAAGAAAATTGACAAATAAAGAAAAAATAGATGCAATAGCTAATCATTTTAGTTCTATTATGAAAATTTTAGATCTTGATTTAAATGATGATAGTTTAAAAGATACACCAAGGCGAGTTGCCAAAATGTATGTAGAAGAAATATTTGAGGGTTTAGATGATTCTAAAATTCCAAACATTAAAAAGTTTGAAAATTCTTTTGATTATAAAGGGATTATTCTTGAAAAAAATATAAGTTTATTTTCTCTTTGTGAACATCATTTCGTTCCAATTATAGGTAAAGCTCATATTGGTTATTTTGCTAATAAAAAGATAGTTGGGTTGTCTAAATTGAATAGAATAGTTAATTTTTTTTCTAAAAAACCTCAAGTTCAAGAAAAGTTAACGGTACAGATTGTAGATTTTCTAAAGAAAGAATTAGAGACAGAAGATGTTGCATGTATCATTGATGCACAACATTTATGTGTTAGTATGAGAGGAATAAAAGATGTTAATAGCTGGACCACTACTGCAGAATATTCAGGTAAGTTCTTAGAAAGTAATTTTAAGAATGAATTTCTTCAGTTAATTGTCGGAGAAAATAAATGAAAGAACTATATATATATAATTCTATAAGCGGAAAGAAAGAGAAGTTCCAACCCATTCAAGATGGACATGTGGGTATGTATGTATGTGGACCAACGGTTTACAGCAATGTTCACTTGGGAAATGTGAGAACATTTATGTCTTTTGATTTGGTTTTCCGTTATTTAAAACATCTTGATTACAAAGTAAGATATGTTAGAAATATAACAGATGCTGGACATTTAGAAAATGATGCAGATGAAGGTGAAGATAGAATTGCTAAAAAAGCAAAATTAGAAAAAATTGAACCTATGGAAGTGGTTCAAAGATATACGGTTGATTTTCATCAAATATTAAATAAGTTTAATTTTTTACCGCCTAGTATTGAGCCTACTGCAACAGGTCATATTATTGAGCAAATTGAAATGATTAAAGAAATTATTAAAAATGATTTTGCATATGAAGTAAATGGGTCAATTTATTTTGATGTTTTAAAATTTAATTCAAAAAATAAATATGGTAAGTTGAGTAAAAGAAATATTGAAGATCTTATCCATAATACACGATCTTTAGACGGTCAATCTGATAAGAAAAACCCACAGGATTTTGCACTTTGGAAAAAAGCAGATTCTCAACATATTATGAGATGGCCATCACCATGGGGAGACGGGTTTCCTGGATGGCATTTGGAATGTACAGCTATGAGCACCAAATATTTAGGTAAGAGATTTGATATTCACGGCGGAGGAATGGATTTAAAATTCCCTCATCATGAATGTGAAATTGCTCAGTCTGAAGCTTGTCATGGCAATAATCCTGTGAATATTTGGATGCACGCCAATATGCTCACCCTAAATGGGCAAAAAATGGCTAAATCCACCGGAAATTATATTCTTCCAAATGATTTTTTCACTGGTAATAGCGATCATTTGACAAAAAAATATTCTGCAAGTGTTGTAAGATTTTTTATTCTTCAAGCACATTATAGAAGTGTTTTAGATTTTTCTAATAATGCATTACTTGCTTCTGAAAAGGGCTATAATAAACTTATGGACTCCATCAATTCTTTACCAAATCTAGTTACTCATAAAGAATCTTCGGGGTTTGATTTAGAACTTTGGATCAAAGACTGTTATAAAGCAATGAATGATGATTTTAACTCTCCAATCCTAATTGCAGAACTATTTAGCGTGGTGAAATTTATAAACCAAGTTAAAGATGGATTGGCAAAAATAAGTGCCAATGATTTAAAATCTCTGATTCATTACATTAATATATTTGTTTTTGATATTCTAGGACTTAAAAATGATATTGATGAAGGAACTGAATTTGAAGGCAAGTTAAAAGAAACTGTGGATTTATTAATAAATATGAGAGCTGAAGCAAGATTGAATAAAGATTTTGATTTGTCTGATAAAATAAGAGATAGATTAACAGAAATTGGAATTCAACTTAAAGATGAAAAAGGTGGGACAACTTTTTCAATTGAAAAATTATGAGAAGACTTTTAAATTTTAGAATAATATTAATTTTCACAATCATTACTAACAATCTATATAGCCAAAACAGCTTTGTAGATTCACTTTTTAATTCCAAAGGAGAACAATATTTTTCTTTTAATAATTCAAGAGAAATTAATTTAAATC
This sequence comes from Crocinitomicaceae bacterium, assembly GCA_002686655.1. Classification (GTDB taxonomy): domain Bacteria; phylum Bacteroidota; class Bacteroidia; order Flavobacteriales_D; family Parvicellaceae; genus MED-G20. The sequence continues at coordinate 64,665 of NYYE01000022.1, forward strand.
AGATAAGCAAATTAATTTCTATTGATCATAAAACAAACGATCAAACCATTTTTGCTTATGCAAATAAGAAACAATTTTTAGATTTTTTGAAATTAGAGATGGACTATCAAATAATTGAAGATGTTATAAATATTTCACAAATAAATAATTCAAGATCTAATTGGAATTATTACCCTACTTATCAAGAATATGAGAGCATGATGCAAGCCTTTGCTGATTCTTTTCCTTCAATATGTAAATTACATAATCTGGGAACTTTAAGTTCTGGGCATAAAATTTTGGCTGTTCAAATTTCTGATAATGTTGGTATACCGGAAAATGAACCGTCATTTTTATATACATCTTCTATGCATGGAAATGAACTTACTGGATATGTTCTTATGTTAAGATTGATTGATGAACTTTTGAATGGTTATTCAGGTGGTAATTATCTAGATATTATTAATGAAATTGATTTATGGATTAATCCATTAGCAAACCCAGATGGAGCTTATGCTGGAGGAGATCATAGTGTTAATGGGGCTACTAGAAATAATGCTAATTGGGTTGATTTAAATAGAAATTATCCAGACCCTCAGGACGGTCAGCATCCAGATGGAAATTCATGGCAAGAAGAAACTATTATCTTTATGAATTTGGCAGATTCCATTCCATTTAGCATGTCATGTAATTTTCATACTGGAGCCGAGGTTTTTAATTATCCTTGGGATACCTGGAATAATTTAACCGCAGATGATGGTTGGTGGCAAGATTTAGGTTCAATGTATGCAGACACAGTTCATGACTATTCAAGTCCAGGTTATTTTAATTATTTAAATAATGGAATTACTAACGGTTGGGACTGGTACGAAGTTGATGGAGGAAGACAAGATTTCATGAACTATTTTAAGTTGTGTAGGGAATCTACTATTGAACTTTCAAATACTAAAACTCCTAATCCTTCTACTCTTCCAGGTTTCTGGAATTCTAATAAAGCTTCATTAGTGAACTATATTAAACAATCTTTAGTAGGTTTAAGAGGAATTGTAACAGACAGTATTACAGGACAACCTCTAAAATCAAGAGTAGAAATTTTCGCTCATGATGTTGATAGTTCACATGTTTATTCACATCTTCCGATTGGAAATTATCATAGACATATTAGTCCTGGAAATTATACTGTTAATTTTAGTTGTAATGGCTATCAAAGTAAATCAATAAATATTGACGTTTTATCCGGAACTGCGTCACTTCTCGATGTACAGTTAGCACCTTTTTCATTTGTAGGTGTTATTCCACAAATTCATTCAAAAAAAATAATTAAGGAAGTGGATGTTTTGGGTAGAGAAGGGTCTAATAATAATATTAAAATTAAAATTTATAATGATGGTTCTTCCGTCAAAACAATAAGCCATAAACATAATTAAATGCATATGAAAAATATCTTTATAATACCAATTATTCTATTGAACTATAATGTTCTTTCTCAATCTAAATTTGAGACCAACAGAGAGGGAAGTGATTACAGTTTTAAAGTGATAAAAGATTTGGAAGCAACTGATGTTCAAAATCAGGGAAGAACCAGTACTTGTTGGAGTTTTTCTTCTTTATCGTTTTTTGAATCTGAAATAATTCGACTTAAGCAAGAAAAACACAATCTTTCAGAAATGTTTATAGCAAGAAATGCTTATGTAGGTAAAGCAGAAAATTTTCTTAGAATGTATGGGACTTTTACTTTTGGTCCTGGTGGCGCTTTTCATGATATTCCTTGGGTAATTAAAAGATACGGAATTGTTCCAGAAGAGGTCTACAGTGGTTTGAAAAATGGAAATACTACTCATCGTCATGCAGAAATGGAAGCTATATTAGAATCTTCAGTAAAAGCTTTGGCCAAAAAACCTCAAAATGGAAAATTAACACCATCATGGAAAGGGGCAATTGAAGGAATTCTAGATGCTTACTTAGGTGATTTACCAGATAATGTTGAGGATTTCGAATTTAATTACAAAGGCAAAGTTTATAACCCTAAATCTTTTGCAAAATCACTAGGATTAAATATGGATGATTATGTTTCTCTAACATCTTTCAATCATCACCCTTATTATTCAAAATTTGTTTTAGAAGTTCAAGATAACTGGGCCCTTCAGTCTAGTTACAATTTACCAATTAATGAATTTATGGAAGCAATGGAACAAATTGTCATTAACGGATATACTTTTGCTTGGGGTGCTGATGTTTCAGAGAAAGGATTTGGTTATAGAAATGCTCTGGCGATTTTACCTGAAGATGAGTCTACAATTAAAAAAATAGGAAAGGATAGCAAAAGATTCAATGATGCTGGAGCGGAAAGAGAAAGCAATGCTTTTTTAAGCCCAGTTAAAGAAAGAGATGTATCACAGCAAGAAAGACAACTAGCTTTTGATAATCAAGAAACTACAGATGATCACGGAATGCATGTCACTGGATTAGTTGAAGACCAGAATGGAACTAAATATTTTATTGTCAAAAATTCCTGGGGAGAAACTAATGAGTGTGACGGCTATTTTTTTGCTTCATTTCCCTATGTTAAGTATAAAACCTTGAACATTTTAGTTCATAAGGATGCATTATCTAAAGATTTGAAAAAGAAATTAGGAATAAATTAATGATAAAATTTTTATCCTACGTATTAATTTCCCCTATTTGGATTTATCAAAAAGTAATTTCTCCATTCTTCCCATCGACTTGTAGATTCAATCCTACCTGTTCAAACTATGCAATTGAAGCGATTAAAAAAAAAGGGCCCTTTAAAGGATTTTGGTTAGCTTTAAAGAGAATTTCAAAATGCCACCCTTGGGGGGGCACTGGTTATGATCCTGTACTGTAAATTGTTTTCATGCTTAAAATAGATATGCATACCCATATTATCCCAAAAAATCTTCCAGATTGGAGTAAGGAATTTGGATATGATGGGTTTATAAGATTAGATCACCACAAATCTAGTTGGGCAAGAATGATGCAAGGAGATCAATTCTTTAGAGAAATTAATCATAATTGTTGGGACCCTGAAGTAAGAATTAAAGAATATGATAGGTTTAATACTCATGTTCAGGTTGTATGTACTATTCCAGTTCTTTTTGCTTATTTTGCTCAACCAGAACATGGCCTTAAAGTAGCTAAATTTTTAAATGATGATTTATCTAATTTAGTTAATAAATATCCCAAAAAATATATAGGATTAGGAACTTTGCCAATGCAAGCACCAGAAATGGCCGTTGAAGAGTTATATAGAATTAAAAAAAATGGATTAGTCGGTGTTCAGATTGGCTCAAATATTAATAACAAAAACCTTAACGAGCCAGAATTTTTTCCTATTTGGGAAGCGTGTGAAAAATTAGGATTATCCGTATTAGTTCACCCATGGAATATGATGGGGAAAGAGCATATGAGTCGATATTGGTTACCTTGGCTGGTAGGTATGCCAGCAGAGACATCAAGAGCCATGTGCTCAATGATTTTTGGTGGGATTTTCGAAAAATTCCCACTTTTAAGAATTAATTTTTGTCATGCTAGTGGTTCATTTTTATCTACATTAGGAAGAATTGAGCATGGATTTAATTGTAGACCAGATTTAGTAGCCATTGATAATAATCATAATCCAAAAAAATATTGTGGACAATTTTGGGTAGACTGCATCACTCATGATCCAGAAATGCTAAATTATGTATTAAAAATGCAAGGGTCAAAAAGAGTCACTTTAGGAAGTGATTATCCGTTTCCTTTAGGAGATTTAGAAATCGGAGAATTTATTAATAAAATGCAATTGGAAGAGAATTTAGTTGAAGACATTTTTTGCAACAGTACACTGGAGTGGTTAAATCTTAAAAAGGAAGATTATCTATGAGAATTTTATACATAATTTTTATAAATATATTTTTTTATTTTCAAGTTTCAGGTCAAAAAACATATTGGCAACAACAAATTAGTTATGATATTGATGTAGATTTTAATCATCAAAATCATCAATTCAATTTAACTGAAAAAATAACTTATTATAATAACTCTCCTGACAATTTAAATAAAGTTTTTTTTCATTTGTATTACAATGCTTTTCAACCCGGGTCCATGATGGATGTTAGATCAAGAACTATTGCAGATCCTGATTCAAGAGTATTAGATAGAATACAAAAATTGAATAAAGATGAAATTGGATTCCAAAAAATTAATAGTGTAGTTGATGGTAATAATAAAAATCTAATTTTTAATGAACAAGGAACAATTTTAGAAGTAATATTAGACAAGCCTTTAAATCCTGGAAAAAAATTAAAATTAACGCTTTCTTGTAGGAGTCAAATTCCATTGCAAATTCGCAGAACTGGTAGATATAATAAAGAAAACGTAGCTTATTCAATGACACAGTGGTATCCAAAAATGTGTGAATATGACGATGAAGGCTGGCACTCTAATCCATATATAGGAAGAGAATTTCATGGTGTTTGGGGGGATTTTGATGTTACAATAAATATTGATAGTTCTTTTGTTTTAGGGGGTACAGGAATCATTCAAAACCCCAATGAGATAGGGTATGGATATGAAAATGAAAAATTTAAAACTAAAAAATATTACGGTAACAAATTAAAATGGCATTTTAAAGCGGAAAAAGTTCATGATTTTGCGTGGGCTGGAGATCCTTTTTTTATTCATGAAAAAACAAATTTAGATAACGGAACAGTTCTGCATTTTTTACATAAAGATGATTCTTTAAATAACAATTGGAAATTATTGCAGCCATATGCAAAAAAATGTTTTGAATACATGAATAAAAATTATGGTGAATACCCATATAAACAATATTCAATTATTCAGGGTGGTGATGGTGGAATGGAGTATCCCATGTGTACATTAATTACTGCTGAGGGTTCACTTAAAGGATTGATAAGTGTCACTGTACATGAATCTATTCATAGTTGGTTCCAAGGAATTTTAGGAACCAATGAATCCAAGTATGAGTGGATGGACGAAGGTTTTTGTAGCTACGCACAATATGAAGTTTTAAATTACTTGTATGATAAAAATTTATTAAATCCATTATTAAGACAATATAAAAGTTATTATAGATTAGCTAATTCTGAATTTCAAGAACCACTCTCAACTCATTCTGACTTTTATAATTTAAATTATGTATACGGAGTTAATGCATATAGTAAAGGCTCAGTTTTTTTAAATCAGTTGGGTTATATAATTGGTTCCGAAAAGCTAAAGTCAGGAATGAAAAAATATTTTAATCAGTGGAAATTTAAGCACCCAACACCAACAGACTTTAAAAAAGTAATGGAGTATGAAAGTAATTTAGAGTTAGATTGGTATTTCGAGCAATTTATTGAAACAGTAAATACGGTAGACTATTCTATTTTTTCCGTGACGGAAATAGGTAATAAAACTAAGATTTTAATTCAAAGAATAGGGAGAGTTCCCATGCCTTTAGATATTAGCGTAACATCCTCAAATTCAAAGATTACATGGTATAATATTCCTCTAAGAATAATGCGTGGATCAAAAGAAAAAGACATAATAGGTGAGAATTTTAAAGTGATTTCACCGTGGCCTTGGGTTTATAATTTTTATGAATTTATAATTGATTTTCCTCTTAAAGAAGTCCAGAAGATTGAAATTGATGCTTCAACTAGAATGGCAGATATAAACAGAATTAATAATATTTGGAATGGAAAGACTAATGAAAGTGAATTACCAAAAATTATTTTTAAAAGTAAACTATAGTTGTTTTTTTAATGATAGTGAAATAAGCTGCTGGTTGGCCGTCTTTAATCCCCAATACTCTTGACTATTTATCCCGTTAACAATGGTTGCATCATAATATTGGTGTAATCCAAAGTTGATATTTAATAAAAAATTAAAGTAGAGGTTTTCTTTTATTTTATAATCTAGAAATATAAAATACTCTGCTCCAAATCCAAAATAATCTGATGACCAAAAAACTTGAGTTCCAGATGATTGTTGATTTCTATAAATATTACATTTAAAATAGGGGCCTAAACCATGCCCAAATTTAAAATTGTCTTTTTGAATTATCTGTTTTCCTTTGTGAAAACTTATAAGGAAGTTATTCAAAGTAAAAGTTGGTTTAGAATAACTAGGTGAAAATTTTACGTGAGCTCTATAAAAATTCTTATCATTATTATATAATTGATAATCTATTAAAAACCCAATTTTTTCTTGTTGAACAGGGTCTAGAATTGACCTAGTTAATGAAATTGGATTACTCCATCCAAAAGAAATAGATTGAGATAAACTATATATTTCATCTTCACTTTCTTGGCTGAAGATTCTTAAATTTAATAATAAAAGAACAAGCATTATAAAGTAAATGATTCTTTTCATTAATTAAAAATGTGTAATTGATTAGTCATTACGTCAAAGTTTGTTTGATAATTTTTTAGCGAATAGGTTGCAGGTCCCTGAATTACAAGACCGTCATATAATTGATATTGACTACTGTCACAAGAGCATTCTACAAAACTGTTAGTTGAATCTACAGATGCTTTACCGCAAGGATTTTCAGCATTATAGGTGCAATGTCTATCATAAGCACTAAATTGATCATAAGATTGTCGATAAACAATAATCCCTTGACTTCCTCCTGTTATATAGACCCATCCTCCAATAGAATTTAATGAGGAATAACTTGGCAAAGAAATGTTTATATATTGATCAACATAGACGTAAGGTACAATATTTTGATTTTTAGTGCAGCTATTTAATAACATTGTAATAATGAAACTAGCAATGGCAAAAGAACGTATAAATTTGTAATTTGGATTGATCATGTTAATAAAAGGACTTCTTGTTATTGTTTTATTTTTCATAATTAACTTAGGAAATAAAATATTTAGTCAAAATAGTGGAGAATTAATTGGATCCAACCGTTCTACTTTTTCCCAAAACTACAAATTACCTGGAAATTCGTCCGATAAATTTGAAGGGTTAACTCACAAGGAGATTGAAAAACAAGAGCACCAAAAATCAAAAGAGCAAGAAAAAGCCAAAAAAGAAATCTTAAAAAGTCATATTCTTAAACAGGATAAGCCCACAAGAAAAAGAATGAAACAAAATTTAAAAAAATCTAAGAAGCTACTTGCTAAAAAGCCATTAATTCCTCATAGAAAAGTTGTCAAACAACGTAAAATAATCTTAGATCAAAGGAAACTAAACAAGATTGATTATTAAACATTTTTAATTTTAATTAGCTATTTGTTAAAAATTCGTTAATTATTGTTTAATTTGTAATTCACTATTCTTTTAAGTAATAGATTAAAGTTTGTAAATTATGCTAAGAAAAATATTTTTATTATCCATTTCTTTTTTTGTTTTAAGTATTGTTAGTTATGCTCAACCTCAAGGAGGTAGCATTAAAGGAAAAGTTTTTGACGAGCTTAAAGAAGGCTTTCCATTTGTAAATGTTGCATTATTTCAAAATGGAAATATTAGGGGAGGAGCTACAACAGATTTTAATGGTGCTTTCAAAATCAGTAATATTTCTGCTGGGTCTTATACCTTAGAAATTAAGTTTGTGGGTTATCAGACTTATCGTTTAGAAGGTCTTATTGTTAAAGGTGGTAAGTTACTTCCATTATCACCCATTTATTTAAAAGAAGCTACAGAACTTTTAAAAGAAGTAGAAGTTGTTAGTTATAAAGTCCCCTTAATTGATAAGGATGGCGGTGCTTCTGGGGGAACAGTAACAAGAGAAGATTTAGCAAGAATGCCTGGAAGGTCTGCCGCATCTATTGCTAGTACAGTTGGGGGAGTTCAGTCAGATGCTAATGGTAATATTACATCCGTAAGAGGGTCTAGGGACGATGCTACTTATTATTATATTGATGGAATAAAAGTTAGGGGATCAACAAATTTACCTAAGTCTGCAATTGAAGAAGTTAGTG